>NZ_JBIDBS010000007.1:0-319663 GCF_043204165.1 Streptomyces sp. NPDC047982
AGGTAAGACCGGGACTCGTCCCGGCACCGCGCAGCGAAGCGGGAACCCACCCGACACCGCAGCCTTCAACGGCGCGGTAGACGGGAATCGCCCTCCTTCACGGGGGCGAGGATGTCAACACCGCGGACGCGTGTACCGGCCGCCCCTCCCCTCGCGCGGATGACATCCCCCTGGGGGACGAGGCCGTGATCCGGCAGCCGAACGCCTCCGCCACCCGCGGGGTGACGGAGGCGACGACGGAAGAAGGAGATTGCGCCGAGCGCCACCTGCTCGGCCCTGCCCCGCTGCGGCACCTGCACGGTCCACGACCCAGCCCGACAAGTGCGTGCTGGTCCTGCTCGGCGTGCGCCTGGACGGCACCAAGGAGCTGATCGCGCTCGCCGAGGGGCTGCGCGAGTCCACCGAGTCGTGGGCCGACCTGCTGCGCGACTGCCGCAGGCGCGGTATGCGCGACCCCGAGCTGGTGGTCGGCGACGGCGCGATGGGCCTGTGGAAGGCCCTCGCGGAGGTGTTCCCCAGCGCCCGGCACCAGCGGTGCTGGGTTCACAAAGCCCGAAATGCCACGAACGCCCTTCCGAAGTCCGCACAGCCAGGCGCGACGAAGGCGATGCAGGAGATCTACAACGCCGAGGACCGCGCCCACGCCGAGCAGGCGATCGACGCGTTCACGAAGACCTACGGCGCCAAGTCCCCCAAGGCCGTCGCGAAGATCACCGACGACCGCGAGGAACTGCTGGCGTTCTACGACTTCCCGGCCGAGCACTGGATCCACCTGCGGACCACGAACCCCATCGAGTCAACCTTCTCCACGGTCAAGCTCCGCACCAAAGTCACCCGCGGCGCGGGCAGCCCAGCCGCCGCACTCGCCATGGTGTTCAAGCTCGTCGAGTCCGCCCAGGCCCGCTGGCGCGCGATCAGCGGCGCCCACCTCGTCGCCCGGCACGAGCGGCTGATCGCGAAGGGCGCCGTTCGTCTGGACCTGGACCACTACCTGGAAGTCCTGGTCCGCAAGCCCGGTACCTTCCCCGGTTCCACAGCGCTCGAACAGGCACGTTCAGCAGGCAGGTTCACCCCGGTCCACGACGCCTGGTGGGACCAGGCTCGCATGATTCATGGTGAGCGGGACAGAACCCGGGCCCTGATCGAGGTCCTCTTGCTGGGGCGTCATCTGCCCCACGAGCATGTCGTCGCCGGCCTAGCCGCAGCTCTGCGGGCTGGCACCATGACCGCGGACGCGGTCGCTCTAGAGGCCCGCAAGGCCGCCCAGGCCGAGAACGAACCCACCCCAGAGACCGACCGGCTGGCTTCCGGCAACCCGTCGGCGACGGTTACATCCCTGCACGAATGGCGACTCGCGCACCTTCCACCGGACACCAGGCCGCTGCCCTCGGTGACCCCCTACGACCAACCGCTCCGACGCCGCCGCACCAGCGGCGGTGACCAACGTGAGGGAGAAGCACAGCGACCCTGCCCCGCCAGCGAGGCTTGACCGAGCAGGCCGCCGACGCCGCCATCGACAGCGCCTGCCGCCTGCCGCGGCCGCCCTCGATGCGCAACGAGTTCTCCGACATCGCCGAGCGGGCGCTCAAGGACCAAATGAGCTACCGCGGGTTTGTGTTACTTGAGGTGTCCGAGGGCCTTGGCGCGGCCCTGTGCCCAGCCGGCGAGGAGGACACCGATGGCGAGGGCAGCGATGTAAACGCACAGGGCGCCCGGAAACGGTAATCCGCTGAGCACCCCACCGTTGTCGTGATCGATGAGCAGCCGGATCGCGGCTTGGCCGCTGAAGACTACTAAAGCCATTCCGATGATCAGCAGAACGACGAACTTCATGATACCCCCTCAGTTTTTCACAATGCACTTGCATTGTAATAGACTGCCGGTGGCGATGCAATGCGAACGCATTGGCTTGCCAGGGAGGATGCATGCCGAAGATCGTTGACCATGAGGAGCGCCGACACCGCCTGGCCGAAGCCGTCTGGACGCTGACGCTCCGCGACGGACTGGAGGGTGTGACGCTTCGCAAGGTCGCGGTGGAGGCCGGGGTGTCCATGGGGCAGGTGCAGCACTACTACGCCACCCGGGAGGACCTGGTCCGTGACGCGATCGACCGCGCCGTACGGGCACTGAACGCCCGGATTGAGGCATCCATCAAGGCAACCGACCCGGCGAGCGCGGAGACGATGCTCCGTGAATGCCTGCGCGCGATGCTCGCCCGTGACCCGGAAAGCCTGCGCCTGCTCCAGCTGTCAGTCGCGGTCGTCGGAAGGGCGATTTCGGATCCGGCCATGGCCGGCGTGCTGGCGCCAGGTAGCGGCGAGCTTCTGGACTTCACCGCGGGACTCATCGCCGCAGCCCGGCAGGAACGGGGCGCGCCAGCACGGGGCAACGGCCCGATCGACGCCGACATCTGTTGGAATCTGGCCACGAGCCTGGGGGTCGACGTCGCCCTGGGGCAGCGTTCTCCCGACGAGGCATTCAGGGTGCTGGACTATCACCTGGACAACCTCCTGGGCTGACCACCGCCTCGCCCAGCGCATCACGCGGCGACACCGCGTTTCGTAGGTGGTCGCTCGTAAAACAGCGAATCGACGTCGCATTCCAGCGCCTGTCAGACGCACCGAGCTCGGTGGACTCGGGGTCGAGAAGCCGCAGCTCCGCCTCTCGTCGGCCATGCACGAACCCTACGGACGCCCCATCCCGTCACAGCGAATAGTTCGCGGCCCTGGGAGCAACCGGCAGTGCCATCACTTCTCGTCAACGATCCGAGTTCGGTTGATCACCGACTGCCTTCGGAACCCGTGCACAAGTGCTGTCACTACACATCGATGAAGCCAGTCATCCTTCCCCCGGCGAAGCGGCACGGGGTGAGACATGCGGTTGAGCGCGGCTTCAGGAGCTGAACAGGCCGGATTCTTACGGACGTATTCGGCCACCCCTGGAGGAGGTCGCCCGGTGACCTGCTCGACCCCTTCTGCCTTGCGGTCGTATCGATTCTCCGCGTGGAGGCGAGCCATGGTGGTGATGTGCTGGAACGCCTGGTCGGGCAACCCCAGCGGTCCGAGATCGTCGTCGATCCATTCCTGCAGGGGAATGTCGGTGTACCCGACCGGTCGGCCCAGAACTGTGGACCTGGGGGACGGCGCGCTGGTCGGCTGTGGTGGCATGGTCGCCCCAGGGGCCGTCGTCGACGGGACGGCCGACGGCTCGGGCGGCGATGGCGTCGCCCGCGGTCCGCGCCTGGTACTTGCCCTGATGGGTGAGGAGGACGCGGTGGTCACGTCGCCGAGTGCATGAAGCGGTGCGCGCACGACGTCATACCCTGGCCGGAGGAGTCACCGACAGCGGCCATCCGTACGCCCCTCATGGTCGCACGCACACCGCGCCCGACCCCGGGCGGTCCGGCGCTGCCGCGAAGACCACGACTGTTCCGGAACTCATGGCGGCGAAGCCTGGCGGTGTCACCGCGCGCCGCCATGGACCCCGCCCGGCCACAGAGCTCGCCGGCAGCGGAACCGAGCTCACCCACCCGTGGCGAAGCCGGGAAAAGTGTCATGCCGCCATCGACGTAGAGCGTCGCACCCACGACGTAGTCGAAGAGGTCGGAGGCCAGCGCCGCCACGGCCGTGGCAATGTCCTCCGGATCGCCGACGCGGTTGTAGGGGATGAAACGAAGCAGGTCGGCTTCGGCCTCGGGAGAATCCCAGGCGCTGCGATTGATCGGGGTGCGGATCGCCCCAGGGGCTACGGCGTTGACCCTGATCTTGTGGGGTGCGAGTTCCTGAGCCAGGGTTTCCATCATCAGCAGGACACCGCCCTTGGAGGCCGCGTAGTTGACGTGCCCGGCCCAGGGGATCATCTGATGGACCGAGCTCATGCAGATGATCTTCCCTGCGGACTTGGACACCTCTGGTACGACGCCACGGCGCAGGAACTCCTTCGCCGCCTCGCGGGCGCACAGGAACTGGCCGGTCAGGTTGACGTCGAGGACCTTCTGCCACTGCGACATGGTCATGTCGATCGCGGCGGCATCGCGTTACAGGCCGGCGTTGGCCACGAGGATGTCGACCGTGCCGAGTTGGTCGACCATCCTGGAGACCATCTCGACCACGTGGTCCTCTTGGGAGACGTCCGCCTCGTGCGCGTAGGACCGCACGCCGAGATCCTCGATCTGCCGCACCACGTCCTGGGCCGCTTCGCCACCGGAGACATAGTTGACCACGACATCGGCACCCATTCTTCCCAGGCCGATGGCGGTGGCCCTGCCAATGCCGGAGTTCGCTCCGGTGACCAGCGCCTTCTGCCCCTTGAGCAGCGGATGCGAGCTGCTCCGGTGCTCTTCACCGACACTGCTCCCCCTCTCCGTGCTGATCTCACGGAACGGAAGCACCGGCATCGGGACCGGGGCGGGAGACGACGCCCGCACCTGGTCCGTCTGCAGCACAACTGTCATGCCAACGGCGCAGCCCTCCCCGCCGTCCGCCCACGGACGCCGGCCGTTGTCGTACGGAGCGTCCTCGGCACTGACCGACGACCGCACGGCTCCACGACACACAGCGAAAGAATGCTCTTCCGGACCATGCTCTGCCGGGGGCGGACTGCCGCCCGTGTGCGCGGGCGAAACCTGCCCGTCATCGTCAATGGCTTCGGGGACAGGGCCGGACGCGACGGCAGGACCGGTGGCTCACCGTTCTTCCCAGGAGGCGTCGAAGGTCTCCGTGCGCTGCCGGTCGAGGGCATCGTCCAGCGTAGTGGCGGCCATGATCAACGACAGATGAGTGAACGCCTGCGGGAAGTTGCCCAGTTGCTCACCGCTGGGGCCTATCTCCTCGGCGAACAGACCGACATGGTTGGCGTAGGTCTGCATCTTCTCGAAGGCGTATCGCGCCGGGCGCAAGCGCCCAGCGCGGGCGAGGGCGTCCACGTAGAGGAAGGTGCACAGGCTGAACGTGCCTTCGGAGCCACGCAGTCCGTCGGGGGATGCCTCGGGGTCGTAGCGGTAGACGAGGCTGTCCGACACGAGGGTGCGTTCCATGGCGTCGAGCGTGGACAGCCAGCTCTCCGTCTTCGGGGTCAGGAAGCCGACCCGGGGGATGAGCAGCAGCGCGGCATCGAGGACTTCGCCTCCGTAGTACTGCACGAGGGCCTGGTCCTTCTCGTTCCAGCCACGTTGCATCACCTGTTCGAGGATGGCATCACGAGCGGTGGTCCACCTCACCGTGTCGGCGGGACGGCTGTACTCGGCCGCCAGGCGCAACCCCCGGTCGAAGGCCACCCAGGACATCACTCGGCTGAAGGTGAAGTCCTTGCGCCCGCCGCGGGTTTCCCACACGCCCTCGTCGGGCCGGTCCCAGGAGTCGGCAAGCCAGTCCAGTGTCCGGGCGACGTTCTTCCAGCCGTGATAGCCGGTCCGCATGGTGATCTCGCCGCCCTCGGCCAAGGCGTAGAGCGCCTCGCCGTAGATATCCAGCTGCAACTGATCGGCGGCGCCGTTCCCGGCCCGCACCGGATACGAGCCGCGATAGCCCTCGAAGTGCGTGAGCTCCTCCTCCGGCAGCCGAGAGTCTCCGTCGACGCGGTACATGATCTGAAGCGGTTCGCCTCCGGTGCCCTCAGCAGCCCGGAAGCGGTCCCCCAGCCAACGGGTGAAGTGCGCCGCTTCTTCGACGTACCCGAGGTCGAGCAGGGCCCGCACCGACAAGGAGCCGTCACGGATCCAGGTGTACCGGTAGTCCCAGTTGCGTTCCCCGCCGATCTGTTCGGGCAGACCCATGGTGGCCGCGGCGATCGGAGCGCCTGTCGGAGCGTAGGTGAGCAGTTTGAGCGTGATGGCCGATCGGTTCACGACACCCGGCCAGCGCCCGCGGTACCGGGAGGCCCGGACCCAGCGCTGCCAGAATTCCGCCACGTCCCAGAACTGCCTGGTCACGCCGTCCGAGGTCGGGGGCGCGGGGGGCCGACTGTCCGCGGTGTCGACGGTGAACACCGCGGCGGCCATCTCCCCCGCGTTCAAGGTGACGACGCCCCGCACGTCCTTGCCGTCCGGCTGCAGGGGGAATGTGCTCTGCGCATACGCGGTGACACCCGGGGCCCGGAAGGTGGCGGTGCCGTCGCGGAGGTCGAGCTCGTGGTCGGCCCGGCCGTAGTCGAACCGCGGCCGGCACTCCAACACGAAGCGCATGCTGCCACGTACTGCCCGCACTCCGCGGATCAGCGTATGCCGGTCGGTGGCCCTGCCGGTCCGGCCCGGGGGCATGCAGTCGAAGATCTCCCCGAGCCCGTCGGGAGACAGGAAACGCGTCACCAGGACCGCGGTGTCGGGATAGTAGAGCTGCTTGCACGTGGCGCCCTTGACCTCCGGAGCGAACAGGAAGTAGCCGCCGCGATCATGATCGAGCAGGGCGGCGAATATGCTGGGCGAGTCGAACCGGGGGGCCGCGAACCAGTCGATGACCCCCTCCGAAGAAACCAGGGCAGCGGTCTCCAGGTCGCCGACCATGCCGTGGTCGGCGATGGGCGGGTAGCGGTCCATCGTCCTGTCGCCTTTCCGAGGCCCCTCATCCACTGTCGTCCTGGTCTGCCAGGGACGCCAGGGGAGCACCGCACGGACCGGGGACGCGAGCAGCGCTCAGGACCCGGGGCCGCCGGTGGCCTGGCTGAAGAGGCCGGGGCCGCAGGGCACAGCGGCGTCGCCCCAGGGTTCGCCTTCTTCTTCCTTCTTCCCGATTTCCCCCGGGCGTTCACGCACCTGGGCCTTTGGCGCCGGGCTCGTCGTCGACGGAGCCACGGGCTGCCGGCCGACCCGGCGGCGCCCCGCGAGCAGTCGCCGTGCGAGCCCGCAGTGCTCGGCTCATGCTGGAGAAAAGGGGGATGTGACGACGGAGGAAGTGGTGGGGATGCGAACCGTTGTGGACCTCACACGCTGCCAGGGCTATGCACAGTGCGTGTTCCTCGCACCGAAGATGTTCGAACTGCACGGCGAGGAAGGGCTGCTGTACGCCACGGCCGTCCCCGACGACCAGGTCGAACACGTGCGCCAGGCTGCGGCGGCCTGTCCGGTCCAGGCCATCCTCGTCGGTGAAGAGGTGCACCCCGATGGCCATCGATGATCTTCGCAGCGGCCGGATCGTGATCGTCGGTGCGTCGCTGGCCGGGCTGAGGGCCGCGGAGACACTGCGCGAGGAGGGCTTCACCGGCTCCCTCACGGTGGTCGGGGACGAGCCCCATCCGCCCTACGACCGGCCGCCGCTGTCCAAGCAGGTACTGCTCGGCCGGGCGACGGCGGACACCACCGAACTGCCGATGCGCCAGGATCCGGACGCCGACTGGCTGCTGGGCACGGCCGCCACCGGGCTGGATCCGCTGAAGAAGCGTGTGCTGCTGGCGGACGGGGAGTCGCTGCCGTACGACCGGCTGCTGATCGCCACCGGGACGCGGGCGCGGCCCTGGCCCGACCCGGCAGAGGGCGCCCTGGACGGCGTGTTCACCCTGCGCACGCGTGAGGATGCCGCAGGACTGGCCGGGCGACTGGACGCCGGGCCGAGGCGGGTGCTGGTGATCGGTGCCGGTTTCGCCGGCTCGGAAATCGCCTCGGCCTGCCGGGAACGCGGACTGGACGTCACGGTTGCCGAACGCGGCCCCGCACCCCTCGTGGGCGCACTCGGCGGCACCCTGTCGAGACTCGCGGCCGTGATGCAGCGCAACCACGGCGTCGACCTGCGCTGCGGGGTCACCGTCACCGCCCTGCGCGGGAACGGCGGCTTCACCGGCGCGGACCTGTCCGACGGCTCGCGTGTCGAGGCGGACGTGTGCGTCGTGGCACTGGGGGCGGTCCGCAACGTGGAATGGCTGGCGGACTCCGGACTGGCGGCGGGCCCGCGCGGGATCGCCTGCGACGCCGGGTGCCGCGCCTTCAACATGTACGGCATCGTCACCGACGACGTCTTCGTGGCCGGCGACGTCTCGCGCTTCCCCCACCCGCTCTTCGGCTATCAGATGCTGTCCCTGGAACATTGGGGCAACGCGGTCGAGCAGGCCGAGGTGGCAGCACACAACATGATCAACCCTGGGCCCAGGCAGCGCCCGCACCTGGCAGTCCCGACATTCTGGTCGACCCAGTTCGGACTCAACATCAAGTCCGTGGGCGTACCGACCTACTCCGACTACGTGGTCATCGCCCAGGGCTCTTTGGAGGCGCGCCGTCTGGCAATGGTCTACGGCTACCAGGGGCGGGTCACCGCCGCGGTGACCGTCGACATGGCCAAGTCGCTCGACTACTACCGGCGCCTGATCGAGACCGCGGCCCCGTTCCCGCCCCCGCCCGGCGCGCTGGACCGTGCGATCGCGGCCGACGTCCCAATCCCGTCCGACGTACCGGATCCGAAGGGGCTGTCCCACGGCCCCACCGTGGCGCTCACCGGATACCTGCCCGACCGCCGACTGACCGTGGTGCAGCCCAGGCGCTGACCCACGTCCCGTCCCACGACGAGGACCCGCCATGGACTCCGAGACTCTGCTGGCACGCATAACCGACTACGCCAGCCGCCCCGACCCCTACCCGCTGTACGCGGAACTCCGCGCGGCCGGTCCCGTGGTGCGGCAGGCGGACGACAGCTACCTGATCGGCACGTACCACGAGATCGCCGCACTGCTTCACGACCCACGGATGAGTGTCGACCCCCGTACCCGTGGCGAAGTGACACACAAGCCGCCGTTCCTGCGGCTCGACGACCCGGAACACCACAGGCTGCGCACGCTGGCCATGCGGCCCTTCGGGCCACCGCACAGCCCGGGCCGGGTCGACGCGATGCGCGACGAGATCGACCGGATCACCGAGGAGCTGCTGGCGTCCTTCGAAGCGGGCCGGCAGGTCGACATCGTCGACGACTTCGCCTACCCGCTGCCGGTCGCGGTGATCTGCCGCCTGCTCGGCGTCCCCCGCGAGGACGAGCCGCTGTTCCGGGCCTGGTCCGACGCCCTGGTCTCGGCCGCCGACGTCCGGCCCGGCCAGGACACCACCGAGACCGACGAGGCCGGCGCCCAGGCACGGATCGCGATGGGCGGATACCTGGTCAGCCTCGCCGAACAGCGCCGCGGCAGCCCGGACGACGACATGCTCTCCGCCTTCGTCAACGAGCCGGACCCGGCCCTGCGTCTCACGCAGGAAGAACTCGCGGAAACGGCCGTCCTGCTCCTCATCGCCGGACACGAGACCACCGTCAACCTGATCACCAACGGGGTGCTCACCCTGCTGCGCAGGCCCGAGCACGTGGACCACCTGCGCCGCGACCCCGGCCTGCTGCCGCTGGCCGTGGAGGAACTGCTGCGCTACGAACCCCCCGTCCACATGCGTGAGCGCATCCCCCGCGCCGACATCGACGTCGCCGGCGTCACGATCCCCGCAGGCACATCCGTCGTCCTCGCGCTCGCCTCGGGCAACCGGGACCCCATGAGGTTCCACGAGCCCGACCGGTTCGACCCCACCCGCCCGGACAACCAGCACTTCGGCTTCGGTAGCGGTATCCACCTGTGCTACGGCGGTCCTCTGGCCCGCATCGAGGCCCAGTCCGCCCTCGGCGCGCTGCTTCCCTGCCTGGGCGCGGCGCGCCTGCTCCAGGACCCGCCCCCCTACCGGCAGAACGCCATGCTGCGCGGCCCCCGCCACCTGCCCGTTCAGCTCTGAGTTCCGGCCCGCGCGGGAGACGGGTGAGGGACCGGAACCGGCGGGTGTCCGACGGCCGTCAGAAGGCGTGCCGGGCCTCCACAAGGGGCCGGTGTGTCCACCAGACCCCCTGGGACCCCTCATCGCGCCCCATCCACACCAGGTGGCCGCCGCCCGCGTGCGCGGCCCGGGCGATGCGCTGCACCAGGGCTTCGCAGAGGTTCGAGGCTTCCCCCTCCTCGATGCCCTGGGCGGGGAACCCGGCCCGCACGTCCTGGCGGACCACCTCTCGGCTGCTGAGGGTCACGTTCAGGAACGAAGGCTGCTTCGCGTCCCACCACACCTGCACGATGGTGTCGGCCCGCACCAGCCGTGCGCCGAGAGCCTCGCTGCGCAGTTCCACCCAGACATCCGCGACCGTCATCAGCCCCGGCCTCCCTTCGACCGGCTGGATCGCCGGGGCGTCGGGCGCCCGGTCTTCATCGGTGAAGGCCGGGGCCGTCGGGCCTGCGATACCGTTCGTCCAGCCAGGCGTACCAGTCCGGCATTCCCTCTCCCGTGGTCGCCGAGACCTGGAGCACCCGCAGGCCGGGGTTGACGGACCTGGCGTGCTTCTCGCACTGATCGGGGTCGAAGTCGACGTACGGGAGCAGATCGATCTTGTTGATGATCACGAGATCCGCGACCGCGAACATGTGGGGGTACTTGATCGGCTTGTCCGTGCCCTCCGTGACCGAGATGATCACGACCCGGCTGCGCTCGCCGAGGTCGAAGAGGGCGGGGCAGACCAGATTGCCCACGTTCTCGACGAGGACCAGCGATCCGGACCGCGGGGCGAGGGACGTGAGCGCGCCCCGCGTCATCTCCGCGTCGAGGTGACAGCCCGCGCCGGTGTTGATCTGCACGACGGAACCGCCCGCGCCTGCGATGCGCTCGGCGTCGAGCGTCGTCTCCTGGTCCCCCTCGATCACCGCGACCGGACGGCCGCGGCCGGTCAGCTCCCTGACGGTGCGTTCGAGGAGGGTGGTCTTGCCCGCGCCGGGCGAGCTCATCATGTTCACCGCCACGATGTCCCGCTCGGCGAGCCAGGCACGGTTCCGGGCGGCCAGGTCCTCGTTCTTCGCGAGCACCTTCTGTTCGAGCGTGATGGTCTCCCCGCCCCCGGTCACCCCGTGGGCGCCGGCCATCGCGGCGGCCGGCAGGTGGCCCCGCACGAGGCCGTGATCGTGGCCGTGGCCGTGTCCGCCGTGATCGCGCCCGTCGTGGGCGTGCCCGCCGTGCGGGTGGGCTTGTGGTCGGGTGATTCCGGTGATCCGGGGCGCTTGGCCGCCCTCGCCACCGCCGTCCGCGCAACCGCAGGTACCGCACATGCCGTCAGCCCACTCTCATAGAGACGATCTGCAGCTCCCGGCCCGACAGGACGTCCACGTCGGAACTGCCGCAGGGACACAGCAATACAAGATCATTCAGGGGAAATTCTTCCTCACACGCCCGGCAGTGCGCCTTTCCGGGGACGTGATCGATCTCCAGGAGCGCACCTTCCGCGGCCGTTCCCGCGGCCGTCAGATCGAAACAGAAACGCATCGCGTCGGGTACCACGGCGGTCAGCGTTCCCACGCGCACCCTGACGGCCCGCACCTGCTTCCCGTCGGCGCGCTCGCACACCGCGTCGACAATGCCCTGGGTGATTGATAATTCATGCATCAGCGCCCCACTTTCCGGAATTCACTCACGTGGACGCGACCACCGAGAGGAAAGCGATTCTCCCTGGAGAATCATATGTTGACAGGACCTCGCGACTGCTCCTAGATGGTAACGACTCATGCGATGTCACACGCCTCGCGTGTGACATCGCATTCATCACGTCTGACAGCAGGCGGTTCCCGACCGAAAGGCAGCGGGCCATGCCGACAGAAGCAGCAATAAAAGCGCAGGACACTCTCATCCACGTGCTGTGGATCAACGCGGGGCTGAGCTGTGACGGGGACTCCGTATCCCTGACCGCCGCCACGCAGCCCAGCATCGAGGAGATCGCGCTCGGAGCACTGCCCGGCCTGCCACAGATCGCCGTGCACTGGCCGCTCATCGACTTCGAGTGCGGACCGAGTCAGGGCGCCGACGATTTCATGGAGTGGTTCTTCAAGGCCGACCGCGGCGAACTCGACCCGTTCGTCCTGGTCGTCGAGGGGTCGATCCCCAACGAGCGGCTGCACGACGAGGGGTACTGGTGCGGCTTCGGCAACGACCCGGCCACCGGCCAGCCGGTGACCACCAGCGAGTGGCTCGACCGGCTGGCCCCCAAGGCCACCGCGATCGTCGCGGCCGGCACCTGTGCCACGTACGGCGGCATCCACGCCATGGCGGGCAATCCCACCGGCGCGATGGGGGTGCCGGACTACCTGGGCTGGAAATGGAAGTCCAGGGCCGGGGTGCCGATCGTGTGCGTTCCGGGTTGCCCGATCCAGCCGGACAACCTCTCGGAGACGCTCACCTATCTGCTCTACATGGTCACGGACCAGGCCCCGATGATCCCCCTCGACGAGGCGCTGCGACCGACGTGGCTGTTCGGCCAGACGGTGCACGAGGGCTGCGACCGGGCCGGTTACTACGAGCAGGGCGACTTCACGACGGAATATGGTACGCCCGAATGCATCGTGAAACTCGGCTGCTGGGGTCCCGCCGTGAAATGCAATGTGCCCAAGCGGGGCTGGATGAACGGAATCGGCGGCTGCCCCAATGTCGGCGGGATCTGCATCGGCTGTACCATGCCGGGATTCCCTGACAAATTCATGCCGTTCATGGACGAGCCGCCGGGAGCCCGGCTCTCCTCGAATTCCGTGAAGGCGTACGGAAGGACCATGCGGCGGCTCCGGAGCATCACCACGCACACCCTGGACCGCGAGCCGAAGTGGCGCAAGCGCGGCAAGAAACTCACGACCGGCGCCACCCGCACCTGGTGACCCCGTAACCGCGACCCACCCGGTGACGCACCGACACGGAAGAAGAGGCGGCCCCCCATGACGACGATCGGTCAGAGCAAGGACGAACTGGTGGAGATGGCGTGGGATCCCATCACCCGGATCGTCGGAAGTCTGGGCATCTACACGAAGATCGACTTCAAGCAGAAGACCGTTGCCGAGTGCCACAGCACCAGCTCGATCTTCCGCGGCTATTCGGTCTTCATGAAGGGCAAGGACCCGCGCGACGCCCACTTCATCACGAGTCGGATCTGCGGGATCTGCGGCGACAACCACGCCACGTGTTCCTGCTACACGCAGAACATGGCGTACGGGGTGAAGCCGCCGCATCTCGGCGAGTGGATCGTGAATCTCGGCGAGGCCGCCGAGTACATGTTCGACCACAACATCTTCCAGGAGAACCTCGTCGGGGTCGACTACTGCGAGAAGATGGTCGCCGAGACCAATCCCGGTGTACTGGAACAGGCCAATCGCACGCCTTCCCCGCACGCGGGGGACCACGGGTACCGGACCATCGGCGACATCATGCGCTCGCTGAACCCCTTCACCGGGGAGTTCTACCGCGAGGCCCTCCAGGTCAGCCGCATGACCCGGGAGATGTTCTGCCTGATGGAGGGACGGCACGTGCACCCGTCCACGCTCTACGCGGGCGGCGTGGGCACGGTGGCGACCGTCCAGCTCATGACGGACTACATGACCCGGCTCCAGCGGTACGTGGAGTTCATGAAGAAGGTCGTGCCCATGCACGACGACCTGTTCGACTTCTTCTACGAGGCCCTGCCGGGGTACGAGCAGGTCGGCAACCGCCGTGTCCTCCTCGGCTGTTGGGGCTCCTTCCAGGACCCGGAGCACTGCAACTTCTCGTACGGGGACATGACGTCCTGGGGCCGGAAGATGTACGTCACCCCCGGCATCGTCGTCGACGGAAAGCTCCTCACCACCGACCTGGTGAGGATCAACCTCGGCATCCGCATCCTGCTCGGCTCCTCGTACTACCGGGACTGGGAGGAGCAGGAGGTGTTCGTGACGAACGACCCGCTCGGCAATCCGGTCGACCGGCGGCACCCCTGGAACCAGCACACCAACCCGCAGCCCCAGAAACGCGACCTGGACGGCAAGTACAGCTGGGTCATGTCGCCGCGCTGGTTCGACGGCAAGGACTACCTGGCGCTCGACACCGGCGGCGGCCCGCTGGCACGGCTCTGGGTCACCGCGCTCGCGGGCCTGGTCGACATCGGATACGTCCGGGCCACCGGCAGCAGCGTGAAGATCAACCTCCCGAAGACCGCGCTCAAGGGCCCCGTCGAGCTGGAGTGGCACATCCCGCGGTGGAGCAACACCCTCGAACGCAACCGGGCACGCACCTACTTCCAGGCGTACGCCGCCGCCTGCGCGCTGCACTTCGCCGAGAAGGCACTCGGGGAGATCCGGGCCGGCCGGACCAGGACCTGGGAGAAGTTCGAGGTGCCGGAGGAGGGCATCGGCTGCGGCTTCACCGAGGCGGTGCGCGGAGTGCTGTCGCACCACATGGTGATCAGGGACGGCAAGATCGCCAACTACCATCCGTACCCGCCGACCCCGTGGAACGCGAGCCCGCGCGACACGTTCGGGACCCCCGGGCCCTACGAGGACGCGGTGCAGGGCCAGCCGATCTTCGAGGAGAACGACCGGGAGAACTTCAAGGGCATCGACATCATGCGCACGGTGCGCAGTTTCGACCCCTGTCTGCCGTGCGGCGTGCACATGTACCTCGGCAAGGGCAAGAAGCTGGAGCTGCTGCACTCCCCCACCCAGTCCGCGGGAAGTGAGTGACATGGCGCAGCGGCAGACGTCCCCGCCCCCGGCCTCCGAGACCTGGCGGACGACCGGTGAACGCGTCGAGAGCCTGCTCACCGCCTGCGCGGCGGGAGGAACCGCGGCCCGTGAGCGCGGCGAGGAACTGGTCCGGCTCGTGACCGACTTCTACGGCGCCGGACTCGAACGGCTCCTCGACCTCGTCCATGAGCGCGGAGGGCTGGACGACACGGTCCAGGCCGCCCTCGCCGCCGACGAACTGGTGGCCGGCATGCTCCTGGTGCACGGGCTGCACCCCTACGGTGTGGCGGACCGGGTCGAGGGCGCACTGGAGAGCGTTCGCCCCTATCTCGGCTCGCACGGCGGCGATGTGGAGCTGCTCGGGGTCACGGACGACGGAGCCGTGCGGCTGCGGCTGCTGGGCACCTGCGACGGCTGCCCGTCGTCCTCCGCCACGCTCGCGCTCGCCGTGCGCGGCGCGGTCGAGTCGGCGGCACCGGAGATCACCACGATCGAGGTCGAGCCCGCCGTCGGCAGCGCGGGGACCACCCCGGCTCAGGGGCCGTTGGTGCCGGTGGACTCGTTGTACTCCCGGCTGCGCGAGGCGGACCCGTCCGGTGGGAACGCCGGGGACGCGAGCGCGGTCTGGGAGCCCGTAGCGGCCCTGGTCGCGCTGGGCTCCGGGGAGGTCGAACGGCTGAGCGCCGGTGGATTCCCCCTGGTCGCCTGCCGGATCGGCCCCGAACTGTTCGCGTTCCACGACCGGTGTGCCCGGTGCGAGCGGCCCATGGAGGGCGCGACGCTGGCCCGGCGCGCGGGCGGCGGTCCGGACGACGGGGTCCTGCGGTGTTCCGCCTGCCACGCGCACTACGACGTCCGGCGGGCGGGCGCCTGCCTCGACGCGGGCGCCGAGGGGGCGCACCTGGACCCGTTGCCCCTGCTGGCCGACGGGGCCTCGGCCTCGGTCGCCGTGCCGTCCGCGCCCGTGGCCGCCCGGTGAACGCGCCCATGGGCCGTTCGGGGTCCCCGGCCGCCGTACTGCTCCGGATCGGCCGCGACCGTCCCGAGCCGGTCACCGGCGGGCGCTGCGAGATGTGCGCCGCCCCGGCCGGCGAGGAGCACCGGCACGTGGTGGACCTGGACAGGCGCGCCCTGATGTGCTGCTGCCGGCCCTGCCATCTGCTGTTCACGGACGAGGGGGCACGGCAGCGCTATCGCGCGGTCCCCGACAGGTATCTGCGCTTCGAGGGATTCTCGCCGGACGCGCGGGCGTGGGACGCGTTGCGGATCCCGGTGGGCCTGGCCTTCCTGTTCCGCGACTCCACGCAGGACCGTACCGTCGCCTTCTACCCCGGCCCGGCCGGGGCGACGGAGTCCGAACTGCCGCTGGACGCCTGGGCCGCGCTGGTCGAGGCCGACCCCGCGTTGTCGATGGTGCGCCCCGACGTCGAGGCGCTCCTCGTCCGCCGGGCCGACCGTGGGGGTGGCCGTGAGGACGTGACCTCGTGTCATCTGGTACCGATCGACGCCTGCTACGAACTGGCGGGCCGGCTGCGCACGCTGTGGCGCGGATTCGACGGCGGCCGGGAGGCACACGCCGCGCTGGACGCGTTCTTCGAGCGGGTCGACGCCCGCAGCAGGCCGGTGAGCATGGAGCGGACGGCCTCGCGGCCGACGGGCACGGGGGATCGCTCATGAACCGGCCCGCGTCTAGCCAACTGGACTTCTCCGTAAGCGACATCGTCGCCGAGCCGTACACGGCGGCGCCGCAGCTGACCGCGCGGCTGAGGGTCGAGGACGGCACGGGCGAGCGGATCCACGCGATCGTGCTGCACTGCCAGGTCCGCATCGAACCTCAGCGACGCCCCTACGACCGGGCCGAACAGCAGGCGCTCCGGGGGCTGTTCGGCGAGCGGGAACGGTGGCCGGACACGCTGCGCCCGTTCCTGTGGATGCAGTGCGACACGGCGGTGCAGGGTTTCACCGGCTCCACCGAGACCGATCTCGCGCTGCCCTGCAGCTACGACTTCGATGTCGTCGGCTCCCGCTATCTGCACGCGCTCGGGGACGGCACGGTGTCGATCAGTCTGCTCTTCTCGGGCACCGTCTTCACCGAGGGTGGGGGGCGTGCGGGCTTGGGTGTACGGCAGGTTCCCCGGGACTGCGAGGCGCACTACCGCCTGCCGGTCGACGTGTGGCGTCAGCTGATCGCGTTCCACTTCCCGCACTCCGGCTGGATCAGGCTGGATCACGACGTCCTCGCCGAATTCGTCCGCTTCCGGGAGCGGCGCGGGCTGATCAGCTGGGACGAGACGGTCCGTACGTTGTTGTCCGAAGCGGGCGCCGCCGCCGGTGACCTCGACGAGGTGGTCCAGTGATGCGGACGACTTCCACGAATCCGGCGGATCCCGACCCCGTGCGCCGGATCGCCGACGCGGTGCTGTACGAGGGCTACTTGCTCTACCCGTACCGTGCGGGCTCCCCCAAGAACCGCTCCCGCTGGCAGTTCGGCGTGCTCGGGCCGCCCTCCGCGGCGCCCGCGAGTTTCGCCGAGGAGCCCGGCATGGCGATGGAGTGTCTGCTCTCCGTCCCGCCCGGTCCGCCGGCCGCGGCCGAGGTGACGGTCCGGCTGCGCTTCCTCCAGCACCAGACGCGTCAGGTGCGCAGGCGGGAGCCGGACGGCCGCCACACCGACGTCGATGAACTCACGGTGGACGGCGTGGCGTTCCTGAGCTGGGACGAAGCGGTCGAACGGGAGGTGGACCCGGGTCCGGTGCCGCCCACCGGCTCGACCGATCGGGTCTGCTCCGTCGCCGGCGGCGAGGAGTGCGAACCGATCGTGGACGCCGAGGGGGTGAGCGTGGGTCAGGTCGTCCGGCGGCGCGAACCGCTGGTGGCCAGGGTCCGTACCCGTACGACCGAGGACGACGGATTCCTCCGGCTCTCGGTGTCGGTGGACAACGAGTACGCCGGGACGGCCGCCGACAAGAGGTCCGCGATCCACGCCTCGCTGCTCGGCGCGCATCTGCTGCTCCGGGCCCGTGGCGGCGTGGAGTTCGTCTCCCTGCGCGAGCCCCCGGACGACGCGGTCGCCGCCGCTTCCCGGTGCGAGCAGCGCCGGTGCTGGCCGGTCCTGGCGGGGCCGAGGGGCCGCACGGACACGGTGCTCGGCGCGCCGATCATCCTCTACGACCATCCGGAGATCGCCGAGCAGAGCCAGGGGGCCCTGTTCGACTCCACCGAGATCGACGAACTCCTGACGCTCCGGGTCATGACGATGACGGACGAGGAGAAGACGAAGGCCCGGGCCACCGATCCCCGCGCCCGCGAAATCGTCGACCGCTGCGACGCGTTGGCGCCGGAGGATCTCCACCGGCTCCACGGCCTGATCCGGACGCCCGGCGCCCCGGCCCCGGGACAGGACGCCCGCGCGGCGAACCGGACCGGCGAGGAGCTGGACACCGGGCCGGACGGTGCGTGCGCGAGCGGCGGCGCGCCCTGGTGGGACCCGGCGGCCGAGGCCGACGCGACGCCGGGGTCCGGGGCCGTCGTGATCGACGGGGTGCGCGTGGCCAGGGACAGCCTCGTGCGGGTGCGTCCCGCCCGTCGCGCCGACGCGCAGGACCTCTTCTTCGACGGTCGGGTCGCGCGGGTGACGGCCGTGCTGCGCGATGTCGACGAACGCACGCACGTGGCCCTCGTCCTCGTCGACGACCCGGCGGCCGAGCTGCACGAATGGTACGGCCGCTCTTTCTACTTCGCCCCGGACGAACTGGAGCCGCTGCCCGTCGGCGGTCCCGGTCGGGGCGTACCCGGTTCATCGGATTCCCGGAAGGAGAGCCCCTCGTGAAATCGCTCGGACTGGTCACCACGGGGGTGGTCGCCGCACTCGCGGTGGCCGCCGTCGTCGTCGGCGTGCGGTCCATCCCCGACATCCGCAGGTATCTCAGAATGCGCTCCATGTGAACGCGCCTCGCGCCGAGGAGGAGTCCTGACGTGGCCGCAGGGGTACTCGTCGCGGGCGTCGGCAACCTCTTCCTCGGCGACGACGGTTTCGGCCCGGAGGTGGTGCGTCGGCTCGCCGCCGACCCCGGCGGGGAACCGCTCCCCGCCGGGGTCCGGGTCGTCGACTACGGCATCCGGGGCATGCACCTGGCGTACGACCTGCTCGACGGGTACGAGGCGCTGGTGCTGGTCGACGCCTGCCCGGGCGGCGGAGCGCCTGGTGAGCTGATGGTCCTGGAGGTCGGCCCGGACGACCTCGGAACCGGTGAATTCGACGCACATGGCATGAATCCGGTATCAGTGCTGGCAAATCTGGACCAACTAGGCGGTACGCTTCCGCTGACTCACGTCGTGGGCTGCACGCCCGCCGACGTCGACGAGGGCATCGGTCTCAGCGAGGCCGTCGCCGCGGCCGTCCCCCGGGCGGTGGAAACCGTGCGGGCGCTGGTCCACCGGCTGTCCCCGGCCGCGGCCTCGCCCTCCGACGAAGCAGTCCCCGCGCCCCACCCGCTCCGGAGGTCCTGATCATGTGTCTCGGCATTCCCGGACGCGTCGTGGAGATCGTCGAGGGATACGCGGGCCAGCTCGCTCTCGTCGACGTGGAGGGGGCCCGGCGCCGCGTCAACATCGGCATGCTCGACGCGCCCCCGGCCACCGACGACTGGGTGCTGCTCCACATGGGCTTCGCCACGCAGGTCATCGACGAGGCCGAGGCGGCGGCCGCGCTGTCGGGGCTGGAGCTGATGGGCAGCGGCCCCCGCGAGGACGGCGACGCGGCCCCTCGCCGGGAGCGGGTCCGCCGCCGATTCGAGGTGCGCGGAGTCGTACAGGGCGTGGGCTTCCGCCCGTTCGTCCATGTCACCGCCACCGGACTCGGCCTCGTCGGCTCGGTGGCCAACACCGGCGACGGGGTGGTCGCCGAGGTGGAGGGGGACGCCGACGCGGTCGGGAGGTTCGGGCACCTGCTGCGGACCGAACCGCCGCCGCTCGCCGTGGTGGAGTCCGTGTCGGAGACCCGACGGCCGCTCTTGGGAGGCGACGGGTTCACCATCGCGGATTCCAGCGCCACCGGCCGGGCCCGCACCCTCGTCTCCCCCGACACCGCGGCCTGTCGCCAATGCCTGGCCGAACTGCGCGACCCGGACGACCGCCGTCACCGTCACCCCTTCATCACCTGCACCCATTGCGGGCCGCGGTTCACGATCATCACCGGCCTGCCCTACGACCGCGCGGCCACCACCATGGCGGGCTTCGCGATGTGCGAGTCCTGCCGCGCGGAGTACGACGACCCGCGCGACCGCCGCTTCCACGCCCAGCCGATCTCCTGCCACGCCTGCGGTCCGCGGCTCGAACTGGTCCGGAAGGACGGCGCGGCGCCGCTCCACCGCGACGAAGCGCTGCGCTTCGCCCGGGAGTTGCTCGCCCAGGGGCGGATCGTCGCGGTGAAGGGACTCGGCGGATACCACCTCGCCTGCGACGCCCGCGACGAGACGGCGGTCGACCGGCTGCGCCGCCGCAAGCGCCGGGGCGGCAAGCCCTTCGCCGTCATGGTCGCCGACCTCGACGTCGCCGCGGAACTGGTCACCATGACCGAGGACGAGAAGCGCCTGCTCACCGGAGCCGTGAAGCCCATCGTGCTGCTCCCCCGCCGCTCGCGCCCGGGCTCCGCCGGGGTCGCGGACGGCGTGGCGCCGGGCAGCCCGGACCTCGGCATCATGCTCCCGTACACCCCCCTGCACGTCCTTCTCCTCGGCCTCGACGGCGACGCCCCCGGCCCCGACGCGCTGGTGATGACGTCCGGGAACCGCTCCGGCGAGCCGATCGTCACGGACGACGCGAAGGCACTCACCGAACTCGCGCCGCTGGTCGACGCCTGGCTGCGGCACGACCGGCCGATCCGGGTGCCGTGCGACGACTCGGTCACCCGCTTCGTGGCGGGTGCCGAACTGCCCGTGCGCCGATCCCGCGGATACGCACCGCTCCCCCTTCCCCTCCCCTTCGAGGTGCCTGCGCTGCTGGCCGCGGGCGCCGACCTGAAGAACACCTGCGCACTGGGCGAGGGCTCCTACGCCTGGGTCAGCCAGCACGTCGGGGACATGGACGACCTCTCGACGATCGAGGCCCTGTCCCGCACGGCCGACCATCTCGCGCTGCTGACCGGTGTCGAGGCCGAGCGGCTCGCCGCCGACCGGCACCCCGGCTACCGCAGCGGCGCCTGGGCCCGCGCCCGCGCCGGGGTCCGGACCGTGCACACCGTGCAGCACCATCACGCGCACATCGCCTCCGTGATGGGCGAGCACGGCCTCGGCCCCGACGAGAAGGTCATCGGCTTCGCGTTCGACGGCACCGGCCACGGCACCGACGGGGCGATGTGGGGCGGCGAGGTGCTGATCGCCGGGTACGCGTCGTACCGGCGGGCGGCGCACCTCGCGTACGTGCCCCTGGCCGGCGGGGATGCGAGCGTGCTGCGCCCGTACCGCATGGCGCTCGCGCACCTGCACGCCGCAGGGGTCCCCTGGGACGAGGGGATCTGGTCGGTCGTGGCCTGCCCTCCGGCCGAACGCGGGGTGCTGGCCCACCAGTTGGCGACGGGTTTCGGCTGTGTTCCCACCTCCGGCATGGGCCGGCTCTTCGACGCCGTGGCGTCGCTGGCGGACGTGCGGCACGAGGTGGCGTACGAGGCCGAGGCGGCGATGGCGCTGGAAGGACTGGCACGGGCGGCGCCGCCGGAGCCCGCCGCGTGTGCCTACGCCTTCGGCACACGGGCCGCGCCGGGAGACGACGAACCGCTGCTCGCGGATCCCGGTCCGGTGATCCGCGCGGTGGTGTCCGACGTACGGGCGGGCGTGCCCGCGCAGGTGGTCGCCGCGCGCTTCCACACGGCCGTCGCCCTGCTCGTGGCCGACCTCGCCGAGCTGTGCCGGCAGCGGACCGGGATCGGTGTGGTGGCACTGGGCGGTGGCGTCTTCCAGAACGCCGTCCTCCTCGAAGCGACCCTGGCCGCCCTGTCGTCACGGGACTTCATCGTCCTTCGTCCGCGTCTGCTGCCGCCCAACGACGGCGGACTGGCCTACGGGCAACTGCTGGTCGCGGCGTCGTCCGGCTGACGTCCGCGAGCGAAACCCACCCATGACCCGCAGAGAAGGAAGACACCATGTGTCTGGCAGTACCGGGGCGTGTGCTCCATACCGCCGAGGTCGACGGCGTCCCGATGGCGGAGGTCGACTTCGGCGGCGTACGCAAGGAGGTCTGTCTCCAGTACGTTCCCGACGCCGTGACCGGCGAGTACGTCATCGTGCACGTCGGCTTCGCGATCCAGCGGCTCGACGAGATCTCCGCCCGGGCGACCCTCGCCGACTTCGAGCGGCTCGGGCTCCTGGAGGAGGAGTTCGGCGACGGCCTCGACGCGGCCGCCACCCAGCGGTTCGAGAAGGAAGGTGCCGACCGGTGAAGTACCTCGACGAATTCAGCGATCCCGAGCTGGCCGAGCGACTGCTCGACCAGATCCACGCGACCGCCACCCGGCCCGCGGTGATGATGGAGGTCTGCGGTGGTCAGACCCACTCGATCATCCGGCACGGCATCGACCAACTGCTGCCCGACTGCGTCGAGATGATCCACGGCCCCGGCTGCCCCGTGTGCGTGACGCCCCTGGAGATCATCGACCGGGCACTGACCATCGCCGCCCGCCCGGACGTCATCTTCTGCTCGTTCGGTGACATGCTCCGGGTGCCGGGCAGCGGTCGGGACCTGTTCTCCGTGAAGAGCGCGGGCGGTGACGTACGCGTCGTGTACTCCCCGCTCGACGCGCTGCGGCTGGCCCGGGAGAACCCCGACCGGGAGGTCGTCTTCTTCGGCATCGGCTTCGAGACCACCGCCCCCGCCAACGCCATGACCGTGCATCAGGCACGGCGGCTGGGCGTGCGCAACTTCTCGCTGCTCGTCTCGCACGTCCTCGTGCCGCCCGCGGTGGCGGCCGTGATGGAGTCCCCCTCCTGCCGGGTGCAGGCGTTCCTGGCCGCCGGGCACGTGTGCAGCGTGATGGGGACCTCGCAGTACCCGGCGCTGGCCGAGAAGTACCGGGTCCCCATCGTGGTCACCGGCTTCGAACCGCTCGACATCCTCGAAGGCATCCGCAGGGTGGTGCTCCAGTTGGAGGAGGGCCGTCACGAGGTGGAGAACGCCTATCCCCGTGCGGTGCCCGCCGCGGGGAACCGCCCCGCCATGGAGATGCTGCGGGACGTCTTCGAGGTCACGGACCGGACGTGGCGCGGCATCGGGACGATCCCCGCCAGCGGTTGGCGACTGGCCGAGAAGTACGCCGAGTTCGACGCCGAGCGACGGTTCGACGTGGCGGCGATCCGCACGTCCGAGTCGTCGCTGTGCCGGTCGGGCGAGGTGCTCCAGGGGCTGATCAAGCCGCATGCGTGCCAGGCGTTCGGCAAGGAGTGCACGCCGAGGAATCCGCTGGGCGCCACCATGGTGTCCTCCGAGGGCGCCTGCGCCGCGTACTACGCGTACCGCCGACTTGAACTGGTCGATGCGAAGTGACCGAGACGACGAAGCACGCACCCGCCCCCGCCGCCCCGGACGCCGGCCTGGACTTCGAGGGGTGGGTCTGCCCGGCCCCGCTGCGTGAGACCCCCGCGGTCGTGATGGGTCACGGCGGCGGCGGGGCGATGTCCGCCGAACTGATCGAGCACCTGTTCCTCCCGGCCTATGGCACGGCGGCCGAGTCCGGGATGGGCGACTCCGCGGTGCTGACCGTCGGCGACGGGACACGGCTGGCCTTCTCCACCGACTCGTTCGTGGTGAAGCCCATGTTCTTCCCCGGCGGGTCCACCGGCGACCTCGCGGTGAACGGAACGGTCAACGACCTGGCGATGTCGGGCGCCGTGCCGCTCTTCCTGTCCTGCGCGTTCATCCTCCAGGAGGGAACCGCCCTGACCGACGTCGGGCGGATCGCGCGGGACATGGGCGCGGCGGCCGAGGCGGCCGGGGTCCGGCTGGTCACGGGCGACACCAAGGTCGTCGACCGCGGCAGCGGCGACGGGGTCTACGTCACCACGTCGGGGATCGGTGTGGTCCCCGACGGCGTCGAGATCGGTCCCGGTCGTGCGCGGCCGGGGGACGCCGTACTGATCAGTGGCGACATCGGGGTGCACGGCATCGCGGTGATGAGCTGCCGGGAGGGCCTGGAGTTCGGCACGGCGGTGAGGAGCGACACCGCTCCCCTGCACGGCCTGGTCGCGGCGATGCTCGCCACCGGGGCCGACGTGCGCGTGCTGCGCGATCCCACGCGCGGTGGGGTCGCGGCCTCGCTCAACGAGATCGCCCGGGCCTCGGGGGTCGGCGTCGAGCTGGTCGAGCGCGAGCTGCCCGTCCCCGACGCCGTGCGTGACGCGTGCGGTCTGCTGGGACTCGATCCGCTCCAGGTGGCGAACGAGGGGAAGCTGATCGCCTTCGTGTCCGAAGAGTCCGCCGACGCCGTGCTCTCGGCCCTCGCGTCGCATACGCTGGGCCGCGCCGCCCGCCGGATCGGCACGTGCGTGGCCGACCATCCCGGCATGGTGGTGGCCAGGACGGGCCTCGGCGGCTCCCGGGTGGTCGGCCTGCCGGTCGGCGAGCAGCTCCCGAGGATCTGCTGAGTGAGCGCGCGCGGCGCCGTCCTGTTCGCCCGGTACGCCTACCCGCCCAACGCACTCGGCTACTGCGGTCCCGCCGACGCCTCGGCCCTGCTGCGTCCCGAGGAGACCGCGGTCATCGAGCGTCACGCCCGCCGGTTCGAGGGCGCCTGGTGCTATCTCGAACTGCTCGCCGAGACGGCCGGTCTCTCCGATCCCCTCGACGAGCGGGTGGTCGAGGCGTACTGGATCGGCAACGAGCTCCTGGAGCGCACCGATCCCGCCGTCCTGCTGGCCCGGCTGCGCGAACGCTTCCGCGGCCAGCGGGGCGGTACGTGGCGGGACGCGTCCGGCCGTGCCCGCGCCCACCACAGCTTCCAGGTCTTCGAGGTGTACCCCTGGACGCCTCTCCTGGTGGCCTCGGGCCATCCGACGGCGCTGTCCGTCCTCGACCGGTGCCGCGTCCGTACGGGCGTGGTCCGGTCGGTGAGCGGCGAGTGTGCCGAGGTCGAGTCCCGGCCGCTGCGCTGGACCGGCGGCCGTCTGGTCCACGGGGCTCCGCGCCGGGAATCCGTACGCTGGTCGACGGGGGGCCGTTCACTGATCCCGGGGCTCGGCCGCGGGGATCTGGTGGCCTTGCACTGGGACTGGGTCTGCGACGTCCTCACGGAGCCGCAGGCGGCACGCGTCGAGGCGGCGGAGGCCCGCCAGCTGGCGGCCCAGGGGCTGGCCGCGGGCTGACCGCCCGCCGTCCGCGGGCGGGCGGCGGGAGCCGGGACGGCACGGGCGAAGCCGGAGAAGAAGCGTGGGGGTCCTCCAGGGAAGGAGAGGATGACGATGGTGGCCTCGGAGGCTGTTTCCGTACCCGTCGACGGATCGGTGATCGCCGGTGACCTGGCGCTCGGGCCGGGCGCCGGGGGTGTGGTGCTCTTCGCCCACGGCAGCGGCAGTTCGCGCCACAGCCCGCGGAACAGGGCGGTGGCCGCGTATCTGCGGGAGGCGGGGCTGGGCACACTGCTGCTGGATCTGCTGACCGTGCAGGAGGAGCGGGACGACGTGGTGACCGGGCAGTACCGGTTCGACATCGGGCTGCTCGGGCGGCGGGTGGTGGCGGCGGTGGACTGGCTCGCGGGCCGGCCGGACTCGGCGGGGCTGCCACTGGGTCTGTTCGGCGCGAGCACCGGGGCCGCGGCCGCGCTGATGGCGGCGGCGGAGCGGCCCGGACGCGTCGGGTCGGTCGTGTCCCGCGGGGGCCGCCCCGATCTGGCCGAGGAGGCGCTGGGCCGGGTGCGCGCCCCGGTACTGCTGATCGTGGGCGGCGCGGACCAGGAAGTACTGCGGTTGAACGAGGAGGCGGCCGGGCGGCTGCGCGCCGCGCACCGGGTCCACGTGGTCCCGGGGGCGACGCATCTCTTCGAGGAGCCCGGTGCCCTGGAAGAGGTGGCCGAGGCGGCGCGCCGTTGGTTCCTGCGTCCGGGAGAGGGCGAGGGGTGAAGGGGTGGGAGGACGGCTGGGTCCGGGCCCTGTCGTGACCCGGACGCAGCCGTTCGAGAGCGAACGCTTCGACCGCGGCTTCTTCACCGGCATGGCCGGTTGGGCGACGCCGACGACGACGGCGAATAGGTCGTCACCATCCGCCGTACCGGGGCCGGACCGACATCGCTGCTCCGGCACAGGGGCGCCTGGGTGGTGGCACGTTTCGGACTTTCCCGCCCCGCACGGCCGCGGGTACCCGAAGCCCCGTCGGCGGGCCTATGCTTCTACACGCCTGTAGAGCGCGGATGTCCGTCCAGTGTTCCGGACATCCGCGCACCCTCGTACGCGTGTAAGGGAGTGGACGCTTCGATGGTGTTCAAACGACTGCTCGGCTCACTCGGTGTGGGCGGACCCACCGTCGACACGGTCCTCGACGCCGGGGCCGCAGTGCCGGGCGGCACCCTGTCCGGCCAGGTCCATCTCAAGGGCGGGAGCGCCGACTTCGGCATCGAGCACATCACACTGGAACTCGTCGCGCGGGTGGAGGCCGAGTTCGAGGAGGGGGAACGCGAAGGCGTCGTGGCCTTCGAGCGTTTCACCGTCGGCGGCGGTTTCCGGCTGCGCGAGGACGAGCAGCGCGCCGTACCGTTCACCATCGCGCTCCCGTGGGAAACACCGATCACCGAACTGTACGGGCAGGGCCTGGGCATCGTGCTCGGCGTCCGTACCGAACTGTCGGTGGCCGGCGCCAAGGACAAGGGCGACCTCGACCAGCTCGCCGTGGGCCCGCTGCCGGCCCAGGAGGCCGTCCTGGAGGCGCTGGGACAGCTCGGCTTCGGCTTCAAGTCCGCGGATCTGGAGTACGGCCGCATCGGCGGCACGGACCAGCGGCTCCCCTTCTACCAGGAGATCGAGCTGACCCCGGCACCTCAGTACGCGGACCGGGTCAACGAGATCGAGGTGACCTTCCTCGCCTCCCCGGGCGGCATGGACGTGGTCCTGGAGGCCGACAAGCGCGGCGGACTCTTCTCCGCGGGGCACGACGCGCTCACCCGGTTCACCGTCGCCCACGACACGGTCCACCAGCAGGACTGGCGCGCGCTGGTCGACGGCTGGCTACGGCAGTTGGTCGAGCACCGGTCCGCGTACGCGCCCGCCCCCACGTACGGAGCCCACGGCCACGGCGGCGGGTACGGCCATGACGGCGTCCCCCACCACGACGGTGGTCACCGCTCCGGACCGGGCGTCGGCACCGCGGTCGCAGCGGGCGCGGCGGGGCTCGCGGTGGGCGTCGTCGGCGGCATGGTCGCCGCCGAAGTCGTCGACGAGGTCGGGGACTTCTTCGAGGGCGACGAGGACGAGGGCGACGACTGATGTTCGGAATCAGCGAACTCGCGATCATCCTGATCGTGGTCATATGCGTCCTGGGTGCCAAGAGGCTCCCCGAACTCGCCCGTTCCGCGGGCAAGTCGGCCCGCATCCTCAAGGCCGAGGCGAGGGCGATGAAGGAGGAGCGGTCCGCCGGACCGGCCCGGAGCACCGGGACCGCCCCCGAGGCTCATCGCGTCATCCACGGGGAGACCGTCGCCCGAACAGGGACCGAGGGCCCGAAGCCGGACACGGGGCGCGCCCCGGACCACGCGTAGGACGAACCGGCCGGGCGGCACCAGCCCGGCCGGTGACCGGTTCCGGCGTCCAGTACCGCCGGGTCCGGGCGACCCGCCCAGCGACGCCCGCCATTATGCAACTTGTTGCACAATGGCGTTCCGGTCGTCTACAACTGGCGCGACGACACCGCAGCGAGGAGCCGCCGCATGAGCCCGTACCCGAATCTGCTGAGCCCGCTCGACCTCGGGTTCACCACCCTGCCCAACCGGGTGCTGATGGGCTCCATGCACATCGGCCTGGAGGAGGCCGAGCACGGCTTCGAGCGGATGGCGGCCTTCTACGCGGAACGCGCCCGGGGCGGCGTCGGCCTGATCGTCACCGGCGGCATCGCGCCGAACGCCCGGGGCTGCTCCGCGCCCGGCGGGGCCAGGATGACCACCGAGGCGGAGGCCGAGCAGCACGCGGTGGTCACCTCCGCCGTGCACGCGGCGGGCGGGCGGATCGCCATGCAGATCCTGCACTTCGGCCGGTACGCGCACCACCCCGATCTGGTCGGCCCGAGCGCGCTCCGGGCGCCGATCAGCCCCTTCACGCCGCACGCCCTCACGGACGACGAGGTCGAGGAGACCGTCGAGGACTTCGTCAGGGCAGCGGAGCTGGCGCGGCACGCCGGGTACGACGGCGTCGAGATCATGGGCTCCGAGGGCTACCTGATCAACGAGTTCGTCGTCGCGGCCACCAATCACCGCACCGACCGCTGGGGCGGCTCGTACGAGAACCGGATGCGGTTCCCCGTCGAGATCGTGCGCCGGGTCCGCGAGCGGGTCGGGGACGACTTCATTGTGATCTACCGGCTCTCGATGCTGGACCTGGTGCCCGGCGGTTCCTCGTCGGAGGAGGTCGTGCGCCTGGCGCGGGCGATCGAGTCGGCCGGGGCAACGATCATCAACACGGGGATCGGCTGGCACGAGGCCCGCATCCCCACGATCGCCACGTCCGTACCGCGCGGCGCCTACACCTGGGTGACCGAGCGGCTGCGCGGGGCCGTGTCCGTGCCGCTGATCACCAGCAACCGCGTCAACACGCCCGAACTCGCGGAGGAGATCCTGGCCTCGGGCCGGGCCGACATGGTGTCCATGGCCCGGCCGTTCCTGGCCGATCCCGATTTCGTGGCCAAGGCGGCCGCAGGACGCCCCGAGGCGATCAACACGTGCATCGGCTGCAATCAGGCGTGCCTGGACCACGTGTTCGGCGGCCGGGTCACCTCCTGCCTGGTCAATCCGCGCGCCTGCCACGAGACCGAACTCGTCCTGTCGCCGACCCGGACGGTCAGGCGGCTCGCGGTGGTGGGCGCCGGACCCGCCGGTCTCGCCTGCGCCGTCGCGGCGTCCGAGCGCGGGCACCGGGTCACCCTCTTCGACACGGCGGACCGGATCGGCGGGCAGCTCGACGTGGCGCGCAGGGTTCCCGGCAAGCAGGAGTTCGACGAGACGCTGCGCTACTTCCGCACCAGGCTCGCGGAGGAGGAGGTCGAGCTGCGGCTCGGTACACGAGCCACGGCCGAGGCGCTCGAAGGCTTCGACGAGGTCGTCCTGGCCACCGGCGTCACACCCCGCTCCCCCGCGATACCGGGCCTGGACCATCCGAGCGTGGTCGGCTACCTCGACGTCCTGCGCGACGGCGCGCGGGTCGGCGACCGCGTCGCGATCATCGGCGCGGGCGGGATCGGCTTCGACGTCGCGGAGTTCCTGACCGACCCGGGCGACGGGGCGAGCACCGACCCCGAGGCGTTCTTCCGGCGGTGGGGCGTCGACACCGCCCACCGGGAGCGGGGCGGTCTCCGGGCCGCCGAACGTCCGGCGACGGCGCGCACCGTCCACCTGATCCAGCGCAGGCCCGGCAAGGTCGGTGCGGGGCTGGGGAGGACGACAGGCTGGATCCACCGTACCGAACTGCGGCACCGGGGTGTGACGATGATCGCGGGTGCCTCCTACGACCGGATCGACGACGAGGGCCTCCACCTCACGGTCGACGGCGAGCGGCACGTCCTGCCGGTCGACACGGTGGTGGTCTGCGCGGGCCAGGAGCCGCGCCGCGAGCTGTACGAGGAACTGCTCGCGGCGGGCCGCCGGGTGCATCTGATCGGCGGCGCGGACGTGGCCGCCGAGCTGGACGCCAAGCGTGCGATCCGCCAGGGCACCGAACTCGCGGCCGCTCTGTGACGGAACCCGGCCCCGCCCCGGGCGGCCGGGGCGGCCGGGCCGTCGGCGGATCACGCCCGGCCGCCCCTGGAATCCGTCTTCGCCCTGTCGTCGTCCGGCCTCCGGCGGAACGACGGCAGGATGAGGACGGTCCCTAGGATGCACCCCATGTCACTCCCGTACGCGATCCTGACCGCCCTGCTCGAAAAGCCGTCGTCGGGGCTGGAGCTGACCCGCAGGTTCGACCGGTCGATCGGCTATTTCTGGTCCGCCACGCACCAGCAGATCTACCGCGAGCTGGGGAAGCTGGAGCAGACCGGACAGATCCGGGCGCTGCCGTCAAAGCAGCCTGCCCGTGGTCGGAAGAAGGAGTACGAGGTGCTGCCCGCGGGCCGGGAGGCGCTGTCCGCATGGGTGGCCCGCTCCGAGGACCCCAAGCAGGTCCGCGACCCGTTGCTGCTGCGGATGCGGGCGGCGGCGGTCGTCGGTGCCCCGGGGCTGGACGCGGAGCTGCGCCGTCATCTGGCGCTGCACCGGCGCCAGCTTGCGGAGTATCTGGAGATCGAGGAGCGGGACTTTCCTCCCGGGCGGGATTCGGAGCCGGACCGGTTGCGGCATCTGGTACTGCGGGGCGGGATCGATCTGGAGAACTTCTGGATCGGGTGGCTCACGCGGGCCCTCGGCGGGAGCGGAAGCAGGGGCGAGGAGCCGGGTCCGGCACCGGCGGCCCCGGCGGCCCCGGGCGACTGAAACCGGCGTCGGCCGGTGCGGGCCGCCGCATGGGACCGCGGCCGACCGGCCGTCACATCCTGGACGAGGCGTACGAGCAAGCGGTACGCGCCCCCGGTACGGCGGGGACCGCGGGCGCGGCGGGTCCGGGGGACCGGGGCACGGCCGCGGGTGCCCTCGTGCCGCCCGACGCACGCCACGGACGGCGCACCTCCGTCGGCCGCAGACGGCGCAGCGGAGTATCGCGCACGCCGCCGCCGCGATGAAGGGCGCCGACCACGATCGGCCGCTACTGGAAGGGAAGTTCGCCGGCCGGGTACACCCCGCACCTCTCGCTCACCGAACAAACGATTGGTAGATTGACGCGACCCGATCAGCGCCCCCCTTCGGCATCGGTAGAGGCGGACGACCATGGACATCGACGACCCCATCGACTTCTCGGGACGCGCGGTGATCGTCACGGGTGGCACGAAGGGCATCGGCGCCGCCATCGCCCGGGCGTTCCTCGCCACCGGGGCCGAGGTCCTGGTGTGCGGGCGCGGCGCCCCTGTGGAGCCACCGCGGAGCGGGGACCGGCAGGCGCACTTCCTGTCGGTGGACGTCCGGGATCCGGAGGCGGCCGGGGTGCTGGTCGACGGGGCGGTGGAGCGTTTCGGCCGGCTGGACGTACTCGTCAACAACGCGGGCGGCTCGCCCGACGCCGACGCGGCCACCCTGTCACCGAGGTTCGCCGAGAGGGTCGTCGCCCTCAACCTACTGGCCCCCTTCTACGTGGCGCAGGCCGCGAACCGGGTCATGCGGGAGCAGCGCACGGGCGGCTCGGTCATCAACATCGGCAGCGTCTCCGCGCACGTCCCGCAGCCGGGAACGGCCGCCTACACCGCGGCGAAGGCCGGGCTCCTGGCACTGACCCGGGCCCTGGCCCTGGAATGGGCACCGAAGGTGCGTGTCAACCACATCACGACGGGGCCGGTCCGCACGCAGAGCGCGGCGTCGGTGTACGGGGCGGACGAGGGCGCCGCGGTGGCCGGGGTGATTCCGATGCGGCGCATGGCGGCGCCCGACGACGTGGCCCACGCCTGCCTCTATCTCGCGGGCGACCTGGCCCGCTACGTCAGCGGCGCCGATCTGGCGGTGCACGGCGGGGGCGAGGTGCCGGCCAGGTTCCTCGCCCTCCGGGGCCAGTCCCAGGGCAGCCTCCCCGGCGATTCCCCCCGGACATAGGGCCCGGCCCGGCGCGCCCTCGCGGACACCCGGCAACGATCGATTCTCGTCTGCTTGACGATATCAATCAGACTCTTTATCGTCTCCTTGACGAAAATAAAGGGGGTCCTCCGCATGGCCGACATCACCCGGCGCCTCGGCTGGTGCCATCTGCGCTCCGCGCCCACCGCCCACATCCGCCACCACAGGCGCGGAAGGCTCGCCCACGACGGCCCGGGGCTGAGCTTCTGGTACCGGCCGCTGACCGCCGCACTCTCCGAAGTTCCGATCGACGACCGCGAATTGGCGATGGCCTTCCACGCCCGCACCTCGGACTTCCAGGACGTCACCGTGCAGGCCACCGTGACGTACCGGATCAGCGACCCGGCGCAGGCCGCGGCCCGCCTGGACTTCTCCGTCGACCCGGACTCCGGGACCTGGCGCGGCGCACCGCTGGAACAGATCGCCACCCTGCTCACGGAGACCGCTCAGCAGCACACTCTGGACGTGCTGGCCCGGACGGCGCTGGCCGAAGCCCTGGTCGACGGCGTCGCGGCCGTACGCGACCGGGTCGCGACGGGACTCGCCACCGAACCCCGGCTGCCTGCCACGGGGATCGACGTGGTCGCGGTCCGGGTGGTCGCCATCCGGCCCGAGGCCGAGGTGGAGCGGGCCCTGCGCACCCCCGCTCGCGAGCAGATCCAGCAGGAGGCCGACCGGGCCACGTACGAGCGCCGCGCCGTGGCCGTGGAACGGGAACGGGCCATCGCCGAGAACGAGTTGGCCAGCCGGATCGAACTGGCCCGGCGCGAGGAGCAGTTGGTCGAGCAGCGGGGCACCAATGCCCGGCGCGAGGCGGAGGAGAACGCGGCGGCCGACAGGGTGCGCGCCGAGGCCGAGGCGGTACGCAAGGTGCGGCTGGCCCGCGCGGAGGCCGAGGCGGCGCGCGAGGTCGGAGCCGCGCGTGCTCAGTCGCAGGCGGCCTGGCTACGGGTGCACGGCGAGGTGGAGGCCGCGACACTGCACGCCCTCGCGGCGACCAGGCTGGCGGAGAACCTGCCGCGCATCGACAGCCTCACCCTCTCCCCCGACATGCTCGGCGACCTGCTCGGCAGGCTCGGCAGGACCGGTCGGGGGCCCCGGGAATGAGTCTGGCCCCGCGTGCGGTGCTGGTCCATCGCACCACGGAGTACGAGGAGTTGCTGGCCAGGCACGGCACGCACGGCCAGGCCGAGTTCTTCCTCTCCCACCGGGGCCGGTCCATCGACGAGGTGTTCGCTCGGCACCGGCACACCCGGCAGGCGCTCGCCGATGTGGCGGCGGCCGTGCCGTTGCGGTGGCGGCGGTCCCGGGTGGAGCGCACGGGTCTCGACCGCTTCCTGTTCGGGCCCGAGGACGTGGTGGTGGTCGTCGGACAGGACGGGCTGGTCGCCAACACCGCCAAGTATCTGTCCGGCCAGCCCGTCGTGGGCTTCGACACCGACCCCGGACGCAATCCGGGGGTGCTCGTACGGCACCGCCCGTCCGACGCGGCCGCCCTGCTCCGCGCGGCCGCGTCACCGGGCGGCAGGGCGGACGAGCTCACCATGGTCGAAGCGGTCGCCGACGACACCCAGCGCCTCCTCGCCCTCAACGAGATCTATTTCGGGCCGTCCGGCCACCAGACCGCCCGGTACCGGATCGGCCCCGACGCGCCCGACGGGCCCACCGAGGCGCAGGCGTCGTCCGGGGTCCTGGTCGGGACCGGCACCGGTGCCACGGGCTGGCTCCGCTCGCTGTGGCAGGAGCGCCGCAGCGGGCTGAGGCTGCCCGCGCCGACCGACGCCCGGCTGCTCTGGTTCGTCCGCGAGGCATGGCCGTCGCCCGCGACCGGCACCTCCCTGGTCGCGGGCGAACTGGAGCCCGGCCGGAGACTGCGGCTCACGGTCGAGTCCGACCGGGTGGTGGTCTTCGGCGACGGGATGGAGGCGGACGCCCTGGAACTGACCTGCGGTCAGTCCGTACGGGTGGGCATCGCGCCCGCCTCGCTGCGGCTGACCGTCTGAGGCCGCGCCACCGGAATGCGGAGGGGGCCCGAGGAGCAACGGCCTCGCGGCCGGTCACCCGTGGGCGTGACCGCCGCCCGTTCACGAGGCCGCGACGGATGTCCGTAGGCTTGTTCCCCGGCACCACCACGGATACCGCGCCCCGCGCCTCCCGTGCCCGGCCGCCCCCGACACCCCGTGCACGACCCCGAGGAGCACCATGCACACCACTCCTGCCGACTCCCCCACCCGCGACTCCCGCCCGCCGGTGGCACAGGCGGCGCTCGGCGTGGGCGTCGTCGTGCAGGACACCGACGGGCGCGTGCTGCTCGGCATGCGCCACGGCGGGACGTGGGAGCTCCCGGGCGGCAAGGTCGACCCGACGCACGAGTCCATCGCCGAGGCGGCCGTCCGTGAGCTTCGTGAGGAGACGGGACTTGAGGTCGGCGTGGACGACGTGACGGTCTTCGCCATGCTCCACGACGTGGTCGCGGGGATCAACCGTGTCTCGATGGCCGCCGTGGTGACGCTGGAGTCGGGAAGCCCGCGGGTGACGGAGCCGCATCTGATCAGCACCTGGCAGTGGACCGCGCTCGACGCTCTGCCGGAGCGGATGTTCGGCCCCTCGGCCCAGGTCCTCGCCGCCTGGCGCCCCGATCTCGCGATCGAGCACCCGCCGGTGCACCGGCTGGCCATCGCGACCGCAGCGGCCGACGCGTAGCCGGGCCTGCGGCCACACCGGCCCGGGGCCGTCCGCCGGCTGCCGCTCGGCCGGGCCCCGGGCCGCAACGACGGCGGGCGACAGCCAGGACGGCCATGTCGTCCTGTCGGCCGTTCCCGCTCCGGCGGGCACCGGGATGGGTCTGCGCGGCGGACCGCCACGACGAGGACGGTCTGTGCCTGATGCAGGCTCCGTCCCGCGCCGCGCCCATGGGAGAGCTGCTGCGGACGCCGCCCCCGGCAGTGCGCTGCCCGGCCACCTCCCGGCTCTGCGCACCGCCTTCGGCACGTACGTGGCAGAGAGCACGCCGCCCCGGGACGCCGGGCTCCTCACCGGCGCAGACGGCATCCTGCTCACCGTCCACACACAACCCCGCCCACCGCGTTGGATCAGGGTGGGAGACCTGCCTGGACAAGGCCGTCAGCATCAAGGAGAACCCCGACGGGCCCTCCCCCTGTATCCGGGGTGCGGGGCGGTTCGGCCGAAGCCCTGGCAAGGCGACGACGAGTTGTGGGCGGTGCACGCTGAGCCGCGGAGAACTTAAATGCGTCGACAGCGCCCCTCAACACCCGGCACAGTGGGCACCCGTGACGAGCAGTGAACTGTGGACCCGCGCGACCGCCGACCGCTACGACGCCGAGGAAGCCGAAGCGTCCTCGGCTGCCGTTCTCGGACCGACCCTCGCCTTCCTCGCCGAGCTCGCCGGAGACGGCCGGGCGCTGGAGTTCGCCATCGGAACCGGACGAGTGGGGGTCCCGCTCCGGGAACGCGGCGTGCCGGTGGTGGGCATCGAACTGTCCGAGCACATGGCAGCGGTGCTGCGGCGCAAGATCGACGGGGGCACCCTCCCGGTAGTCGTCGGGGACATGGCCACCACCGTCGTTCCCGGCGGGTTCACCCTGGTCTACCTCGTCTACAACACCATCACGAACCTGCTCACGCAGGACGAGCAGGTCGAGTGCTTCCGCAACGCCGCACGGCATCTGGAGCCCGGCGGCCGGTTCGTCATCGAACTGGGTGTGCCGCCGCTGCGGCTCCTGCCGCCCGGCCAGGTCGCGGTGCCGTTCGACATCTCCCAACAGCATCTCGGCTTCGACACCTTCGACCTGGTCGAGCAGATGCTCGTCTCGCACCACTTCACCCGCGACGGCGACGACGGCCACTACCGCCGCGAAAACTCCCGGCACCGGTACGCCTGGCCGGCGGAGCTCGACCTGATGGCGCGGATCGCTGGGCTCGAACTGGAACGTCGCGTTGCGGACTGGGACGGGTCTCCGTTCACCCAGGACTCCGCGAAGCACGTCTCCGTGTGGCGCAAGCCAGCCTGAGGTCGGCCACCGGGCCATCGTTGGCCGTCCCTGTCTTGAACTCCTATCGGGAGTTCAGGCGTCGCCAGCAGATCGGTGCGCATCCGAGGGCGAGGAAGGCTTCGCCCTGATCCCGGACGAGGCGGCGGTACGTGTCGTGGTCGTAGCCGCGGTCGCCCAGCACCACGTCCGGGCGGCGCCGGGGCCGGCCTCGCTTGCCCCTCACCGGCGGCACCGCTGAAGCAGCGGGATCAGCTGGGTGACGTCGTTACGGTTGCCGCCGGTCAAGGTGGCGGCGAGCGGGATACCGGTGGCGTCGTTGATCAGGTGATGCTTGCTGCCGGATCACGGACGTGCGCACCCGCCCCCTCAGTGAGGCGCACCGCATCCCGCTGCGGAAGGTGGCGAGACCCCGCCCGCACCGCCTGGGCGTGGACCCGCACCGTCGGCCATCTCGGCGCCGGCAACCAGTTCGCGGGCCTCGACCACCTCGTGGCAACCGGTAGGGCCGCGCCGGGCGACCGCTGCCTGCTGCTCGGCGTGGGCGCCGGATACATCTGGGGCCTCCCACGGCCAGTACCGCGGCTGGGGAGAAGTGGTCATCCTCGCCGCGTGCACCGCCGCACGGATCGGCGAGGTCTCAGGCTGCCGCGTCGGGGACATCGACACCACCCGGTGGATCTGGACCGTGCGGCGTCGGACCACACCCGCACCCGGCGGGCTGACTGACAAGGGCACCAAGGGCAAGCGGGCCCGCAATGTTCCCATCGTCGAGTCCGTCCCCTCGTCGCCCAGCGCATCCCGGCCGCGGGCCCCGACCCCGATGCCCGCCTGTTCACCGGCCCGCGCGGCGGACGCATCTCCACCGCCGTCCTGCGCGACGCACCCACTGGGACGACGTGATCACCAAACTCGGCTACGAACACCTGCGCCGCCACGACCTGCGGCACACCAGCCTGACCTGGCTCGCCGACGAGGCGTCCAGGTCCACGTCCTGGGACGCATCGCCGGCCACGGATCGCTGACCACCACCCAGCGATACCTCCACCCCGACGTACACAAGATCACGCCCGCCGGAGCAGCGCTCTCCGCACACCTCAGCGTGCTGCGCGCGCCGCGCTCGCTGTCGAATCCGATCGTCGTCACCCGCTGACGCCGGTCAAGGACGCCGGTCCCCAACTGGTCCCCAAGAATGATCAAAGGCCGGTTTCGGAGAAATCCGAAACCGGCCCTGACCTGCGACTCTTACAAGTCGGGACGACAGGATTTGAACCTGCGACCCCTTGACCCCCAGTCAAGTGCGCTACCAAGCTGCGCCACGTCCCGTTGCGGTTCTTACCGGTGTTCCGGGTGACCGCGCAGGACCAACATTACCTCACTCCGAGGACCGGATCGACGCACGTGCCTGGTGGGCGCGGTCCGCGAGCGATTCCGCGCCGCACGCGGTGGCCAGTTTGTGGGCCCTGGCGAGTTCGCGCGGGGAGCGAACCGCGATGCCGTAATCGACGAGTGCCAGGGCGTGTTCGTACGCGGACGGCGACGCCTCCAGGTGGCGGACCGCCTCGGCCAGCAGATGGACCGCGTCCTCGGGGCGTGCGAAGAGGGCGACGCAGCGCAGCGCCTCGCCGATCGCGGTGTCCGTGCCAAAGCGTTCCGCGTGCACCCGGTAGGCGGTGGCGAGTTGGGCGGCGCGCTGCGGGTCGTCCTCCGCCAGGGCGCGGGCCAGGTCACCGGCCCAGGGTGCCCACACACCGTTGAACCTGCCCCGCACCTCGATGGCCTGACCGGCCGTTTCGAGTTCGCTGACGGCCTCCTTCGTACGGCCCTCGGCCAGCAGCAGCCTGCCGCGCAGACAGGGTGCGTCGGGCAGCACCATCGCGCTGGGGTAGGGCGGACCGAAGTCGTAGCGGTCGGCGATCTCGCGGGCCTCGGCGACGCGGCCCCGGGCGATCAGGGTGTCGATCAGCAGGCAGGCCGCGTCCCAGTGGACCGGGAGTCCGCTGCCGACGCGGTCGGCGAGGCGCAGCCCCTCGCGCAGGAAGCCCTCGGCCTCGGCGAGTCGGCCGCGACGGCGGTGGACCAGCCCCAGCAGCGTATGCGCGAACGCGAGGTGCGCGCCGCTCCACCCGGAGATCTCGAAGGCGCGGACGGCCTCGCCGAACAGGGCCTCGGCCCGGTCGAGCTGGTCGGTGAAGGCGTAGGTGATGCCGACCAGGGTGGGGAACTCGAAGCCCCATTCGGTGTCGGTCCAGCCGAGACCGCGGGCGGGGTGGCCGTCGACCAGGGCGCGTTCGCAGAGGTCGACGATGAGCTGGGCGTTCTCGCCGCGCATCATGGCGTCGAAGGCCCTCAAGGTCAGCAGGGCCCGCTCGGCGTTGTCCCGGCCGGTGAGATGGTCGGCGTTCCGGGCCAGCCGTTCGGACCTGGCGGGCCCGTCGTCCTCCGTGCCCTGCATCCCCTCCCAGAGGAAGTGGGCGGCCTGCAGTCGCATCAGGCCCGGACCGGGCGCAGTGCGCGCGGCCTCGGCGGCGAGCGCGCTCGCCGCCTCCTTGAGCTGGTTGTTGTGGGAATGGGCGGCCGCCAGCCGGTAAGTGGCGTCGATCCGCTGCGTCTCGTCCAGGCCCGGCGTGTCGAGAGCGTCCCGCAGGTGCCGGACGGTGGTGGCCGGAGAGGTGAGCAGTGTGGCACAGCCCAGCTCGTACAGCACGATGGCCTTGATGTCCGGGTGCGGGGGCTCCTCCAGGGCGCGCTCCAGACAGCGGCGGGCGGCTTCCGGGGCGCCGACGGCGAGATGCTGCCGGGACGCCTCACGGAGCTGCTCGACGAGTTCCGGATCGTCGTCCGGGTGCACTTCGAGCAGGTGCCGGGAGGCCGCCGCGGCGCCGAGCCCCGCGCGGGTGATCGCCCAGGCGGCCCGTCCGTGGAAGGCTGTGCGGGTGGCCGGAGGGATGGAGCGGTAGATGGCCGAGGCGATCAGCGGGTGGACGAACTCCAGCGGATCGAACCCGGTGACGATCCGGGCCTCGCGCAGCAGCGCCGTGCAGTCGGCGGCCTCGGCCTGAGTCATTCCGGCCAGTGTGGCGGCGAGGTCCTGTGAGATGTCCGTGCCGAGGACGGCCACGGCCCAGGCGAACCGGGTGGCGTTGGTACCGAGCCGTTCGAGCCGGGCGACGAGACCGCTGCCCCGGGCGGAGGCGCCGAGTTCGCGCAGCAGACCGGCCGACTCCTCCAGCGGTGCCAGTTCACGGTCCTGGACCTTGGCGACGAGTTCGACCGCCTCGTAGGGATTGCCTCCGGTGACGGCCCAGACCTCGCGGCAGAACGGGTCGTCGGCGTGTTCGCCGAGGGCGGCGCGGACCAGTTCGGCGGTGGCGTCCGGGGTGAGGGCGCGCAGGGCCACCCGGATCTGGCGGGGGCAGGTGTCGCCCGTCGCGGCGCCCTGGTGCCGCGCCGCCATCTCCTCCGGCCGGTGCGCGCGGACGACGAGGACGGGCAGTTCGCCGAGGCGCTCGGTGAACGAGGAGAGCCAGGCGAGGGTTTCGCCGTCGGCCCAGTGTGCGTCGTCGACGATGAGCAGCAGCGGGCGGTGGCTCAGCCGGGAGGCGAGCCGGGCCACGACGAAGTCGAGACCGTCCCGGACACCCTGCGGGTCGGCCTGGGGCCCGCTCGGTTCGGCGAGGCCGAGGGCGGGCGCCGCGATCTCGTACCAGGGACCGAACAGGGCCCGCACCTCGTCGGGCTGGAACTGGTCGAAAGCCGGTTGCAGTAACTGCCGTACGACGTGGAAGGGGACGGAGGTGACCGTTTCACCGCCGCGTGCGGACCAGACCGTGCAGCGCTCGGCGGCCATGGACCGGATCTCGTCGAGAAGTGCCGTCTTGCCGATACCCGCCTCGCCGCTGAAGACCAGCAGTCCTCCAGCGGCCTGGCTGCCGCACAGGGCATCCACGGCTTGTGCGGCGGCGGCGAGTTCCGGCTCGCGCTCGTACAGTGGCCGGGACTGCTTCATCCCTACCCTCCCCAAAGTGGTGCGGACGAGTGCCGACACTAGTCGTGAACCCGGGTCCACGGACAGTGCTTCGCACGCTTCATCGCAGGTGCGGGGCACAATCGAATGGTGGATGCCAGCAGCAGGGACCGGGACGCCGAGGGCCGGGCGCGCAACGCGCGTCCCCGTGACGGACTGGGCCGCCCCCTGCCGTACGGGACCCCGGGAGTGGAGCGGCAGCCCGAGGGGGTGTCCCGTACTCCCGAGGAAACGGTGCGCGAGGCGCAGCGGCTGCTGGACGCGGGGATGCCGTTCCACGCGCACGAGGTGTTCGAGGACGCGTGGAAGTCGGCACCGCCCTCGGAACGGGAACTGTGGCGCGGGCTCGCTCAGTTGGCCGTGGGGCTGACGCACGCGGCGCGCGGCAACGCGACCGGCGGGGCCCGGTTGTTGCGGCGGGGAGCGGCGGCGCTCGCGGGGTTCGCGGCCGCCCGGCCGCACGGGATCGCGGTCGACGCGCTGATCGGCTGGGCCGGGGAGCTGGCGCGACGGGTGGAGGCCGGGCACGGCGAGGGCGTCTTGGGCGGCGGCGCGCGGGCCGTCGACGCGGCCGGTGAGGCACCCCGTCTGCGCGCCGGAGGCAGGTAGCGAAGCGGGCCGTGCGTCCGGGGAGCCGGTGACCGGGCGGGCGCTTGTCCGGGAGGCCGGCACGGCCGGGCCCACTGCCCGGGCCACTGGCCCCGCTCCCCCGGCGCCGGGGCATGGGGCAGACTCGGTGCGGTGAGAAAGATCTATGTCATCGGTATCGGCGCGGGCGACCCCGACCATTTGACCTTGCAGGCCGTCAAGGCGCTGAACAGGGCGGACGCGTTCTTCATCCTCGACAAGGGCGAGGAGAAGTCCGATCTGACCCGGCTGCGGCGGGACATCCTGGACGCACACGCGAAGGACCGGTCCTACCGGCTCGTCGAGGCCCGTGACCCGGAGCGCGACCGGGCGGCATCGGACTACTCGCCCGCGGTGGACGACTGGCGCCGGCGCCGCGCGGATCTGTACGAGGACTTCGTCGCGCGGGAGCTGGGCGAGGACGAGTGCGGGGCGTTCCTGGTGTGGGGCGACCCGGCACTGTACGACTCCACGCTCGGCATCCTGGAGGAGATCGCCGGCCGGGGTTCCGTGGCCTTCGAGCACGAGGTGGTGCCCGGGATCAGCAGTGTGTCCGCGCTGCTGGCCAAGCACCGCACAGGGCTGAACCGGGTGGCACGCCCGGTGCAGATCACCACCGGGCGGCGGCTGGCCGAGGGCTGGCCCGAGGGCGTCGACGACGTGGTGGTGATGCTCGACGCGCGGCAGGCGTTCACCCGTCATCTCGACCAGGACCTGTTCATCTACTGGGGGGCGTACGTCGGGACCGAGGACGAGATCCTGGTCTCCGGGCGCCTCTTCGAGGTGGCCGAGCGGATCGAGGAGCTGCGGGCCGAGGCCCGTGCCCGCAAGGGCTGGATCATGGACACGTATCTTCTGCGTCGCGGCTGAACCCGCCTTCTGCGTACAGGATCCGGAGCGCGGACGGCACGTCGTGGACGACAGGCACGCCGTCGGGTGCCGGCGGGCGGCGGACCACGACCACGGGCAGGCCGAGGTGCCGGGCCGCGGTGAGTTTCGCCGCGGTGGCGGGACCGCCGCTGTCCTTGGTGACGAGAACGTCGACGGCGTGCGCGCGCAACAGCTCCGTCTCGCCCTCGACGGTGTACGGGCCGCGGTCGAGGATCACCTCGGTGTGCCGGGGAAGCGGCGGATCCGGGGATTCCACGGACCGTACGAGGAAGTGGAGCCGGTCGGCGCCGGGCGCGGCGGCGAAGGCCGCCAGGCCCAGACGGCCGGTGGTGAGGAAGATCCGTCCCCCCAGGCCGGGCAGAAGCGCGGCGGCGTGCGTGAGATCGCGGGCCGGGTGCCAGCGGTCGCCGGGGCCCGCCGTCCAGCCGGGGCGGCGCAGCGCCAACAGCGCGGTGCCGGTGGCCTCGGCCGCCTGCGCCGCGTGGGCGCTGATGGTGTCCGCGAAGGGGTGGGTGGCGTCGACGACGGTCTCCACGTCGTGGGTGCGCAGCCAGTCGGCGAGGCCGCGCGCACCGCCGAAGCCACCGATGCGCAGATCACCGGCGGGCGTGCGCGGCCGGGCGACCCGTCCGGCCAGTGATGTGGTGACGCGGGTCGTGGCAGGGCGGCCGGGCGCGGTCAGCTCGGCGGCGAGCTGCCGGGCCTCGGTCGTACCACCGAGGACGAGGATGTGGCCGGGCATGCGTCGAACCTACGTCACGTTCGCCTCCGCCCGCGCGAGCGGTGAACGGGGCGGGCCCGCAGCCATTACGATCCGGCGTCATGAGCACTTCTGACCAGGATCAGGCCGCGGGCGCCCCGATAACCGCTCCCGGCGCCGCCTGCGACGGCGTTCCGGAGGACGGGACGAAGCAGGTGCGCCGCCCCCAGGCCGGGCCGGACGGGGAACCGGCCGGGCGGCCCGATTCCGGGAACGCTTCCGAAGCCCCCGAAGAGGCCCCCGACGCAGCCCTTGCCGAAGCCGCCGACGGGAACGTTGCCGACGCGGCCGGCAAGGGCGTTGGCGACACGGTCGACGAGACCGGTCCGGAGCCCGTGGCGCAGGCCGGGTCCGAGTCCGGGACGCGTCGCCTGACGCCGCGTCAGGCGAGACGGCTCCGCATCGCCCTCTCCTCGGTCGGCATGGCCGCGATGGCCGTCGTGCTGGCGTTGCGTATCGCCAGCCGGTCCTCCGTGCTGGTGGTCGGGGTGTACGGGCTCGCGCTGATCCTGTGCGGGATCGTCATCGAGCTCAGCAGGAACGGCCGTACTCGCCTCGGCACGTGGCTGCTCGTGACGGGACTGGTCGCGGCAATCGGCTCCGACTGGCTGTTGATTCCCTGACGCGCCATCAGGGGTTGCCGGTACGCGGTATCGGAACGCTGCGGGGCGTTTTCCGGGTACCGGTGGCGATGACGACCGCGCGGGCCGTGATCCGTACGAGGCCGGTCGGGGCGGTGGTGTGGAGGGTCGGTGGTCCGGCCCGGTCGGTGGATGACGCCGGTGCGCGCGCCGGCCCCGGCGCTTTCCGCCGCGGCCACCCGACGGATCCAGGCCATTTTTTGGGGGCGGCGACGTACGGGTCGAGAGGCAGGCCCGGTGCGATACCCAACTCACCGTCATGCGCTTCGAGTGGCGAGTACCGGGACTGTCATCGACACTCCAGCGGTGCGGTAGCTCAGCGGCTCGAACGAATCTGCGGCTCGAACGGAATCGTGATCATTGATCGGGACGCGCCCAGCGTGGTGCAGACCACCGCCCACGTCAAGGGCCGTCCGGCCGGGGGGGCTCAACCGCCTGCAAAGCGGTCGGCGTACGGATCGGCGGAATTGAGTAAGATCCGCGAATCGTTCGGGAGTTCGGGGCAACTGGCCTTACACTCACCGCCGAGCAACAACCCTGCGCATTACAGCAGTTCGCAATTCAACAGCAGTACGCCCCCCACGTCCCGAGGATTCATGAGACCGAAACACCGCCCCGAGCGCCGGGACTCCGTCTCCCGTGCACTCCGTCGCACCACGGGTTCCACGCCGCCACGGGGTTGTGCGACGTGCTGAGGAGACACTGCGCACCCCGCTCTCCGTCCCGTCGCGCGGGAGCGAGGAACGTCGATGGCCAACAGTGAATTCCGGCCGGTCTACCACCCGGCCGGCCACGACAACGCATTACGGGGCGCGTTACAGGATTTGCGCACCGGGCGCTGGGTGTCCATGCGGAATCTGCTGGAGAGCACTCCGGACTGGTCCCTGTGGACGCAGCGCACGCAGGTGCTGGGCGCGGTCGCCGCCGGTTCGGACGCGGTGCAGGCATGGCTGGCCGAGGAGCCGCGGAGCGTGGCCGCCGCCGTGATGCGCGCACGGGTCGTCGTGGAGCGGGCCGTCCGGGCCCACCGCGAGGGCCATCACCGCGCCCGGGAGCTGTGGCAGGAGGCGTGGGGGGCCTGCCGAGCGGCCGCGCACGCCTCGCCCGCCGACCCGGTGCCGTGGGTGTGTCTGCTGGCCCTGTCCCAGCTGGACGAGCGCCAGCAACTGCAGGAGCACCGAATCCGTCCGCCGGGACCGATGCTCTTCCCCGGCCCGTGGGGCTTGCTGGCGGAGGCCGACAAGCGCGACCCGTACAACCGCGAGGCGTACCACCGGATGCTCCAGTTCGTGTACGCGCGCAAGGCGGGTGGGACGCTCTCTGAGGCGTTCAACTTCGTTCAGTGGGCGACCTCTTCGGCACCGGAGGGTTCCGCACTGCATGTGCTGCCGCTGTACGTACGGGTCGAGCGGTACCGGCGCGAGCGCGGCCACGAGAAGGCCCTGGACCTGCACTGGGTCACCGAGGACGCCGAACGGGACGCGATGCGCGCGTCGCACCTGTGGTTCCACCGCACTCCCCCGCTCGCACATTCCCTGCCGGACCTGAACCATCTGGCCCACGCGCTGTGGGGGGCGCTCAAGTTCGCCGAGGCGGCGCCGGTGTTCGACGAACTCGGGCCGTACTTCACCTCGGTCCCCTGGGTGTACCGGACGCGTGACCCCAAGGCTCCGGGGGCCGCCGAGGAGGTCTTCCTGCGCGCCCGGAGCCGCTGCCTGGCCGCGTCCCGCGCACCCGGCCACGGGCCGCACGGCTGAGCCGGTACGACGCGCCACCGCGCCGCATCCCTCGTTCCGGACCGCACCTCGCGCACGCGTCGGCGGTCCGGCCGTCCCCCTGTCCACCCGTCCCCTGTCCACCGCTCACGGAGGTCCCGCCATGTCCATATCCACCCCCACCCATTCGGGCGCGGAGGCCGCCCCGCCGCACGACGAGGAGCAGCGGCTGCGCGAACTCGGCTATCAGCCGGTTCTCGCCCGTCGCATGGGCGGATTCGGGAACTTCGCCATCAGCTTCTCCGTCATCTCGATCCTGTCCGGCTGCATGACGCTGTACGGCTTCGGCATGTCGACCGGGGGTCCGGCGGTGATGCTCTGGGGCTGGGCGGGTGTGGGGCTCTTCGTGCTCTGCGTCGGCATGGCGCTCGCCGAGGTCACCAGCTCCTACCCGACATCGGGGGCGCTCTACTACATGGCCGACCGGCTCGGCGGCCGCAAGTGGGGCTGGTACACGGGCTGGCTGAATCTGCTCGGCCTGCTCGGCGCCATCGCCGGCATCGACTACGGTGCCGCGTTGTTCACCGGCGCGTTCATGAACCTGCAGTGGGGTTTCACCCCCACCCCGGGCAAGACAATGATCATCTTTGTCTGCATCCTGCTGCTGCACGCGACGTTGAACCTCTTCGGCGTCCGCCTCGTCAGCGTGCTCAACTCCATCAGCGTGTGGTGGCATCTCGCCGGTGTCGCGGTGATCGTCGTCGTGCTGGCGGTCGTGCCTTCGCACCACCAGTCCCCGTCGTTCGTCTTCACCGAGTTCGTCAACGACACCGGCTGGGACAACCCGTTGTACGTGGCGGCGATCGGTCTGCTCCTCGCCCAGTACACCTTCAGCGGCTACGACGCCTCCGCCCATCTGTCGGAGGAGACGTCGAACGCCTCGGTGACGGCCGCCAAGGGCATCGTCCGCGCGATCTGGGCGTCGTGGGTCGCCGGTTTCGTGCTGCTGGCCGGACTGACCTTCGCCATCCAGGACTACAAGGGCGCCCAGGAGACCGCGACCAATGTGCCGCCGGCCCAGATCATGATCGACGCGCTGGGCACCTCCGGGGCCACGGCTCTGCTGCTCATCGTGATCGCGGCGCAGCTGTTCTGCGGCAACGCCGAGGTCGCCGCCGCCAGCCGGATGGTGTTCGCGTTCAGCCGTGACAACGCCCTGCCGGGCTCGGCCCTGTGGCGCAAGGTGAGTTCGCGTACCCAGACGCCGGTCAACGCGGTGTGGCTGTCGGTCGCCGTCGCCGCGGTGCTGGCCCTGCCGTCGCTGTACTCGGCCACCGCGTACGGCGCGGTGACCGCGATCAACGTCATCGGCATCACGCCCGCCTACGCCATCCCGATCTTCCTGAAGCTGCGCTCGGGCGACCGCTTCGAACGCGGGCCGTGGCACCTGGGCCGCTGGAGCAAGCCGATCGGCTGGATCGCCGTGGTGTGGGTGGCCTTCGTCACCGTCTTGTTCCTGCTCCCGCAGTCGTCCCCGGTGACGGTCGACTCGATGAACTACGCGTCGATCGCACTGGTCGCGGTGCTGACCCTGGCCACCGTGTGGTGGTTCGTCGCACGCCGCTCGTACAGCACGCCCTCGGCTTACGGGAACGCGCGCGAACAGGCGCAGATCGAGGAGGACGTCATCTGACCGGGCTCGCTCACGCGTCGGCTCCCAACGCCCCGGCCCTCCCGATCACCGCTCCTGGCGGCGGGAGGGCCGGGGCGTTGTGCGCGGGTGGGCAACCACACCGGGCCCGCGCGTCCGACCACCGCCATTCGAGGGACGTGATGGCCCTCCGGCGTCGGCCACCACAGTGGTGACCCCACCGAGCCCCGGGGAGGAACGGGCCTTCGGCCCTCCCCGCTACGGGCCCTCGCAGGGCCCCTACCGGCGGCTGTCCCGGCGCTACGCGTCGGTGCGGATCACCACCACCAGGGTGCGCGGGCCGTGCACGCCCTCCACACGTTCCAGTTCGATGTCCGACGTGGCGGACGGCCCACTGATCAGCGTCGTCGGTCGGTCCGGCACCAGCCGGGCCACCGCTTCGGGCACCCCCACCTCGACCGCCGACAGGTCGACGACGCACACATGCAGGTCGGGCACGAGGGAGAGCGCCCGCCTGCCCTGATCCGGCGATCCGTCCAGGAAGATCGTGCCCGTCTCGGCGCAGCCGACGGCCGACGCGGTGACGACGCCGTCCAGCGCGTCGAGGCAGGGGGCCGGAAGGTCGGCGGAGTCCACCCGGACCTCGCCGTCGTACGCGTCGAGCCACGAGGTGTCGAGTCCGGCCGGCACTCCGGTCCGGCGTGCGCCGTGTTCCCGCAGCGCCTCGGCGACGGTCGGAGCGGTCGCGTCGGCGGTGCAGGCGCGCACCTCGGCCTTGTAGTCGACGAGGCGGTCGGTGAAGAGGGCCAGGCGTTCGTCGTCGGGAAGGGTGCGCCCGGTGCGGTAGGCGCGGTGCACGGGGGCTTCCTGGACCGGGGCGAGGGTCAGGGCGTCCCTGATCCGGCCGAGCACGGTCTCGCGTGCGGTCGTCACTTCTTCTCCTCCCCCTTGCGCGGGTCGTCCGTGTGCGCGGCGGCGGCCGCGCGCATCGTCGCGGCCCCCTCGGCCGACGCCAGCCAGGCGCGGAAGGTCTGTTTCGGCGGTGCGGCGGTGTCACGGCCGGCGCTCCAGTTGTCGAACGGCGGCGGCAGACGCCTGATCCTGCCGTCCCGTCCGGCGAGGACGCGGCCGAGGGCGGCGCCCTTCTGCGCGGTCGTGTACAGCCCGGGCCGTCGCATGACCTCGGCGGCGGCCTTCATGGCCAGCTTCTCCGCCGTCGTCCCGGCGTGCTCGGTGTGCTGATGTCGCAGTTCGACCAGCAGCGACGGAATGTCGATCTTGACCGGACAGGCGTCGAAGCAGGCGCCGCAGAGGCTGGAGGCGTACGGCAGCGAGCCGTTGGGGTCGTCCTTGGCCGCGTCCATCCCGGCGAGCTGCGGGGTGAGGACCGCGCCGATCGGTCCGGGGTACGTCGATCCGTACGCGTGGCCGCCGGCCCGTTCGTACACCGGGCAGACGTTGAGACAGGCGGAGCAGCGGATGCAGTTGAGGGCCTCGCGCCCGATCCGGTCGGCGAGCGCCGCGGTGCGGCCGTTGTCGAGGAGGACCAGGTGGAACTCCTGCGGCCCGTCGCCCGGTGTCACCCCGGTCCACATCGAGGTGTACGGGTTCATCCGTTCCCCGGTGGAGGAGCGCGGCAGCAGTTGCAGGAACACCTCCAGGTCCTGGTAGCGCGGCAGCACCTTCTCGATGCCCATGACGGTGATGAGGGTGTCGGGCAGGGTCAGGCACATGCGGCCGTTCCCCTCGGACTCGACGACGCAGAGCGTTCCTGTCTCCGCGATGCCGAAGTTGGCGCCGGAGACCGCCACCTCGGTCGTCATGAACTTCTCGCGCAGATAGGCGCGGGCGGCGGCGGCGAGATGCGCGGGCACGTTGTCGAGACGCGGGTCGACACCGGGGATCTCCTTGAGGAAGATCTGCCGGATCTCGTCGCGGTTGCGGTGGATCGCGGGGACCAGGATGTGCGACGGCTTGTCGTGGGCGAGTTGGACGATCAGTTCGGCGAGGTCCGTCTCGTAGGCGGTGATGCCGGCGGATGCCAGGTGCTCGTTGAGCCCGATCTCCTGGGTGGCCATCGACTTGACCTTGATGACGTCCGTGCTGCCGGTCGCCTTGACGAGCCGGGTGACGATCTCGTTGGCCTCGACGCCGTCGCGCGCCCAGTGGACGGTGCCGCCGCGCTCGGTGACGTTGCGCTCCAGTTCCTCCAGGAGTTCGGGGAGCCGGTTCATGGTGTCGGTCTTGATCGCCGAGCCGGCGTCGCGCAGCGCCTCCCAGTCGGGAAGTTCACCGGTGACGTCGAGGCGTTTGGCGCGGATGGTGCGAGTGGCCCTGCCCAGATTGCGGCGCAGTTGTTCGTCGCGCAGTTCGTCGTGGGCCGCCTTCGGGAACGTCCGGTCGCCGCGCAGATGACCCGTTCCGTACGGGGAGCGGGGCGGGCGCGCGGGCATGCCCAGGAAGGTGCTGCTCATCGGGGGGCCTCCGTCGGGGCGTACGGCGAGGTGCGGGTGGCGGCGAGGATCTGCGCGAGGTGCAGGGTGCGGGTGCCCGACCTGATGCGGGAGAGACCGCCGCCGATGTGCATCAGGCAGGACGAGTCGCCGGCGGTGCAGACATCGGCCCCGGTGGCGGCGATGTTGCGCATCTTGTCCTGGAGCATCGCCGTCGACGTATCGGCGTTCTTGAGGGCGAACGTGCCCCCGAACCCGCAGCACGCGTCTGCTTCGGGGAGTTCGACGAGATCGATGGCGTCGACGGCACGAAGCAGCTTCAGCGGCTTCTCGCCGACCCGGAGCATGCGCAGGGAGTGGCAGGTGGGGTGGTACGTCACACGGTGCGGGAAGTAGGCGCCGACATCGGTGACGCCCAGGACGTCGACGAGGAGTTCGGACAACTCGTACGTCTTGTCCTTGACGATGGCGACCCCGGAGCGCAGCGCCGCGTCACCGTACCGTCGGGCGACCATCTCGTGCTGGTGACGGACCGTTCCGACGCACGAACCGGACGGCATGACGACCGCTTCGATCGACGCGTCGCCGAACTGCTCGGCGAAGTTCCGCACCAGCGGCACGGGTTCGCGCTGGTATCCGGTATTGACGTGCATCTGTCCGCAGCAGGTCTGCCCCGGAGGGAAGACCACGTCATGGCCCAGACGGGCGAGCAGGACCGCGGCCGATTTCACCGCCTCCGGGAAGAGCGTGTCTCCCAGACAGGTGGCGAAGAGTCCGATGCGCATGGTCTCTCCGATCGTTTCTCCCATTCTTTTATGGTCCGACCATACTAGCCTCCGTCCAGAACGCAAGGAGTGCGGCACACGTCGAGCGGACAGGGCACACCGAGCCGCGCCGCAATTTTGCATGCACCTGACAATCCTGAGGTGATTGATTGAGGCCCCCACCCCCACGCCGGGCGGACGGTCTTCACGCCCGCCCGGCGTCCTCCTCGACCAGCGTGCCGTGGAGGTTACGGATATGACGTTCCACCAGGTCCGCGGCGTCCGCGCCCCGGCCGGCGCGGACCAGCCCGAGCAATTCGGCGTGCTCCGCATTGAGCGCGGCGGCCGTGGTCGGCCAGTCCTCGGCGCGCTCCAGGGCCCGCAGGATCAGCGGTCGCACCGACTCGCGCACGGCGGAGGTGAGCGTGGACGTCAGCTCGTTGCCCGAACCACGGGCGATGTGTACATGGAACCGGGCGTCCAGGTCATTGAACTCGGCCACCCCGATCCCGGGCTCCCCCATGCGCGCGACCAGGGTCTCCGCCTCGTCGAGATCCTCCTGTGAGGCATGCCGCGCGGCCGCCTCGAAACTGGAGCGCTCCAGCGCGACACGCGCCTCCAGGACATCATGGAGCCCGTAGCTGCCGAGCGCGAAATGCAGACGCAACAGCCGCCCGAGGGCATCGTCCGGATTGCGCACGATCCGCGCCCCGGCGTCCGGCCCCCGGCCCGGCTGGGCGACCAGCACGCCAATGGTCTCCAGCACCCTCAGCGCCTCGCGCAACGCGGACCGGCTGACCCCGAGCACCGGTGCGAGCTCCCGCTCGGGGGGCAAGCGGTCACCCGCCTTGAGCTCACCGGCGAACACGCGCTGCTCGATGCTCTGAAGCACGAGTTCGTGTGTGCGCGACTGCCGTACGGGCTGCCACTCGACCGGCATCCGCCACCCCCTGCCCCGGCCGCATCACCCGGCCGCCATCACGTCATCCGCTCCCAACCCCACTATGTCACACATAACGTATGGTCGGACCAAAGAACGGAGTCGGTCGTCGAAGGCTCCGCGCCGCCCAGCCCCGCCCCGCCGCCGAACCGGGCGCCCCGGAAGTACCCCGATGGCGCCCGTCGCGCACATCCCAGACACCAGATTCATCCGATTCTCAGGCAGTCGCTCTACGGTGGGCCGCGTGACCCAGACGAGCCCGCCCGGCTGGCATCCCGACCCCGGGCATACAGGAATCGGTCCCCTTCACGAACGTTGGTGGGACGGCACCCGATGGACCGACCATCTGCGCGTGCCGCCCGCCACCATCCGGCGGCGCCGGACGCGTATCGGCATCGGCGTCACCGCCGGTGTGGTGGCGCTCGCAGCCGTCGGGGGCGGCCTCTTCCTCCTGGACGACTCCGACGTGTCCGCGCGGCGGGACGCGGCCACGGCGCCGCCCCCCGGCCCCGACGGTGCGCCCGGAGGGCGTGGCGGGGAGAACGGGGGCGGCGAGGACGGTGCGCCGGGGCGGGAACGCCCCGGGGTGGAGGACGGGTACGCCACGGACCTGCTCAGCGGCATCAGCCTTCCCGTACCGAAGGGCTGGACGGGACGGTCGGGGGTGTCGGGCGCCGGAGTGACCACGGGCGAGTACGCCTGCCCGGGCGATGTCTCCGAGCAGTGTGTGCGCGGCGGAGTGTTCTCCGCTCCGGCGAAGGCCCTGGAGCTCGACACGGCGACGGCGAAGGACACGGCCACGCGGGACGTCTCCGCCAACGCCGAGGAATCGTACGGCGAGAAGATCTACGGCGGCATCACCTCGCACGAGGAACTGAAGTCCGGGCCGGTCACGGTCGCGGGCCGACAGGGCTACCTGGTGCGCTGGAAGGTGGTGACGAAGAACGGCGACGACGGGTACGTGCAGTCGCTGGCCTTCCCGTCCCCCCGCGACGAGGCCATGATGATCGTCGTCCGTTCCGGATTCGACATCGACCCGAAGGCGCCCGCGCTCTCCGTCATGGACGACATCACCAAGGGCATCAAAGCGGCCTCCACGGCGGGCTCCGGCCCGGGCACCACCACGTAGCCCCCGGGGCCCGCCGGACACGAGCCGTCCGGCGGGCCCCGGTGTGTCCGGGTCCGCGCAGGAGAGGCGGTCGGACCGGCGTCTGAGTACGAGAGGCGGTCGGGCTGAGTACGCGGTCCGATCCGCCGTCCTCGCACGGCTGGTCGAATGACGGCCATGGTTCCCGACGCACCGCACCGCCCCCGCCTCCAGCACGTGACCACCGCCGGTACGGCCCTGGCCGTGACCCTGGGCCCGCTGGTCATCGGCGTGCTCCTGGCGAAGGCCATGGCCGCGGACCCCATGACACCGGTCAACGCTCTGGTCACCAGGGGCGGACAGCCCGTCCCCCTGTCGCCCGCGCAGTGGCGCGGGTGCGGTGCCCGGGCGCTGCGCGGGTGGCGGGACCCGCTGAGGCACCGCAGGCACCCGGCCGCCCTCCTCCGGCGACGGGCGGGGGAACGGCTCGCGCGCAAGCGCTGAGGGCCACCGGGCCCGCTCAGTCCCGACGGCAGAGCAGGAACAGTTCCGGTTCCGGAACGGCCGCCCCGTGCGCCGGGGTGAACAGGTCGCTGCGCTCCCACAGGACCGAGAACCCGGCCGCCGTCACCGTCTCGGTGAACGACGCGGCGTCGAAGCTGGACACCCGCATCTCCTGGCCCATGAAGACCACGGGGGCGTCCTCGACGTCCAGTGGCACCGTCGCGACGGCCAGCACGCCACCCGGCGCCAGGAGCCGTCCGAACTTCCGCAATGCCTTCGCCTGATCGTCCCGGGGCATCTGGAGCAACGAGAAGTAGGCGCAGACCGCGTCGAACCCGCCCTCCTCCAGAGAGAGGTCGCGAATGTCGGCGCAGACGAACGAGGCGGCCGGCACGTGACGGCCCGCCAGTTCCACCATGACCGGGGAGACGTCGACCCCCAGTACGGTGTGACCGGCCTCAGCCAGGGTCCACGCGGTCGGCCTGCCCGTACCGCTGCCGACGTCCAGGACCCGCCCGTGCGGCGGGAGTTCCTCCAGCAGACGCCGGAGCGAGGCATGACGGGCGGGCGAGCCGGCGAACGCGCGCTCGTACTCCTCTCCCAGCGCGTCGAACACTGCGGCGGCCGACCGGCCGTGGTCGTCGTCCATCGTTGCGGTCCTTCCGTTGCTCCGGCGGCTCTTCGTGACCGGCTCATCATTCCCGATTCCCGAACCGCCTCGGCGCGCCCGCTCATGACGCCGTGTCACCGGGCATGGCGCGCCGCCCGCCGCTCCTCGCCGGGCGGACACAACCGGTTCCGTGCCGACGCGGGGCTTCACTGCGCTCGCCACCGGTCACGCGCCGTGGACGACGCCCCGGCGCGAACCGTGACAGAACGAGGGGAGGCCGGCCATGCGTCACCGCATCGTCGTCGTCCCCGGTTCACGGTACGAGGTGATCCTGGTGTCCTCGTGCTGCCGGTGCCCACTGCGCGGTCGGCACCGGACGCCCGTGACGAGCAACCGACCCCCGCCCGAGGCACGTCCCCTCCGGGCGACCGCGCGGCGCCACGCCGCGCCGCGCGGGGGCTGCGCCCGGCCCCGGCACGGGCCGGATCCGGCGCCGACCTCGACACGGCGGTCACCTCGGTACGCGAGCGACTGGGCACGGTGCCCCTGGTCACGCAGATGCCGATCGGCGCGGAGGACGGATTCACCGGAGTGGTCGACCTGCCCCGCATGCGGTCGCTGCTCTGGGACAAGGACCGCGGCGGGTACCAGGAGGGGCCGGTTCCCGGCCCCCTGCGGGAGGAGGCGCACCGGCGCCGTCGGCTGCTGGAGGAGGCCGTCGCGGAGCTCCACCCGGTGGCGCTGGAGGAGTTCCGCGCTCGCTCGACGGTGTACGAGCCGACGCCGGCCGCCGCGCTGCGCGAGCTGACCCGCACCGGCGAGGGTGTCGTGGTGCTGTGCGGTTCGGCCTACCGCGATCGCGGGATCGAACCGTTGCTGGACGCCGTCGTGGCCTACCTGCCCTCGCCGCCGGACGTGCCTCCGGTACGCGGCACCCTCGACGGCACGGTGCGGGAGCGGCCCGCCGACCCGGCGGCACCGTTCGCCGCGCTGGCCTTCGAGGTGAACTCGACGGCCACGGGGCGGCTCACCTGTCTGCGGATGTATTCGGGCCCGGTCCGGAAGGGAGACACGGTGCTGGACACGAGCGCGGGACGGAGCGAGCGCGTCGGCCGCACCCCGCGGATCCACGCAGGCCGCCACTCGGACGTGGACCGGGCCGTGGCCGCGGACATCGTCGCGGCGATCGAGCTGAAGGGGACCCGCGCCGGCGCGACGCTGTGGGCGCCGGATGACCCACCGTCACACCCGGACAGGCGGGCCGGGCGCGGTCCCGTCCGAGCGCGGGCGGGACCGCACTCCCCGTACGGCTGAGGGGTCGGCGGGCTCCGGCAGATCGATCAGGTCCTCGGTGGACACGTCGACGGCCAGGAACCCCGCCGGCCGGTCCGAGAACATCCTGCGGGACGGCCGGCTGACCAGGAGTCGCCCCGGCTCCGGATCGGCAGGGCCGCGGCGCCGACCGCCCCGGTCGGAATCCGCGGCGAGGACTGCTCGTGAAGCCGCCGCGGTTGCGCACCAGCGTCGGCCCCGGGCTCGACGGCGAGCCGCCGGGCACGCTCGTACCCGTCCAGTGCCTCCGCCTGCCGCCCGCACGGGTAAAGCGCCGGCATCAATTGCCCCACCACTCGCCGTCGAGTGGCAGGGCGGTCGCCCGGGCGAGCGGCTCGCTCACCAGTCGGCCCTGCTGCGTCAGACGCAACCGGACGTCGAGTGGCCGTGGCGCTCAGCCCATGGCGTCGGCGGCCTTCGGGCTGTATGTGAGCGGGGTTTGGTAGACATCCTTGCAGTAGGGGACGAACCCGGTCGGGACTGCATACTTGGCCGAGATCCATACCGGCTTGCCACGCAGCAGGAACCAGACGTCGTTGCCGGCGATGTTCTGCGCACGGACCTTGCAGCGCAGGCCCACCCGATCGTAGTAATCGAGGGTGCCCACCACTGACGAGTCGGTGCTGGGGTACTGCCGCTCGTTCAGCCCATTCTGGCTGGTCACCGTGGCATAGGACTTCACGGGAACAGACGTCTGAGCGGGAGCCGCAACGGCGAGCGGCGCAGCACCCAGCACGACGGCTGCTGCGGCAGCGCCCGAGCCCGCGGCGATGCGACGAGCGCCCCCGTCCAAGATTTTCAACATGAAGTTCCTCTCTCTCAGGTCCTGACACCGGATGACATCTGATCACTCCGCGGGCCGTACTCCCCGCGCCCCGCGCTCCGACCGCGGTTCGATCATCCGAAATGACGCACGGCATCCCCCACTTGCGTCATGGGCTCCGCGGTGAACGCATCAACATGCGCCTCGTACGCAAGGGAACCGCTTCCGGCGAACGACTTGGTCGGCGGAGATGAACCGTCGAGGGCACGATGTGCACCACGAGGCGGACTCCTCGCCCCGTGCGCGCCGGCCCCGCCCGACCGGGAAACGCTCAGACAACCGGCCGGGCACACGATCACGGCCGCCCGGCACAGCCCTCTCCGCCCCTCGGCGTGCTGCGCGCCACGCGCTCCCCACCGAGCCCGAACGTGGTCGTCCACTGACGCGGTCGAGCGCGTCGGTCCCCAACTGGCCCCAAAACGATCAAAAGGCTGTTTCGGATCATTCCGAAACAGCCTCTGACCTGCGACTTCGCAAGTCGGGACGACAGGATTTGAACCTGCGACCCCTTGACCCCCAGTCAAGTGCGCTACCAAGCTGCGCCACGTCCCGTTACCCGCCTGACCTGGGTTTTCCCCTGGCCGAACGCGCATGAGAACAATACCGCACTCGGAAGGGTGGTCACGAACACCTTTCCCGTCTTGACCTCAATCGAACGTGATGTTCAAGGCTGGAGGCATGACGAGGACCACTGTCACGACGACCGGCCACTACGACGACATGAACCGGCTGATGAGCCTGATGACGGGGGACGAGAAGCACGGCTCCGCCGCGACCTCCACACTGGACGTGCTCTGGGTGCTGTACGACAGGGTGCTGCGGGTGACGCCCCGCACCCTCGACGCGCCCGACCGCGACCGGTTCCTGCTGTCCAAGGGGCACGGGCCGATGGCGCACTACGCGGTTCTGGCCGCGCACGGCTTCTTCGGCGAGGAGCTGCTGCCCGGGTTCGGGACGTACGACTCGCCGCTCGGGCACCACCCGGACCGGACGCTGGTGCCGGGGGTGGAGATCGGCAGCGGATCACTGGGGCACGGGCTGCCACTGGCCGTGGGCAGCGTGCTGGGCCTGCGGGCACAGGGGCTGTCCGACCCCCGGGTGTGGGTGCTGGTCGGGGACGCCGAGCTGGACGAGGGCAGCAATCACGAGGCGATCGCGTACGCGGGCCCGGCCGGGCTGGAGCAGTTGCACACCGTGGTGATCGACAACGCGTCGGCATCGCACGCGCGGCCGGGCGGGATCGCCGCCCGCTTCGAGGCGGCCGGCTGGTCGGTCGCGTCCGTCGACGGGCGCGACCACGAGGCGTTGTACGAGGCGTTCACCGCCCCGCACCCGGGACGGCCGCGCGCGGTGGTCGCGCACGTCGCCCCCAAGAGCTGACCGGACGCGCGGAACCGACGGGGCCGCCACGAAACGAAAGAAGGACTTTTCACATGGACACGATGCGTGACCGGTTCATCTCGACCGTGTCGCAGATGCTGGACGAGGACCCCCGTCTCGCGCTCGTACTGGCGGAGATCAGCCGGGACGGCTTCGAACCGGCCGAGCGTGCCCATCCGGACCGGGTCGTCAATGTGGGGATCAGGGAGCAGCTGCTGGTCGGGGCCGGGGCCGGGATGGCGCTCACCGGCCTGCGGCCGATCGTGCACACCTTCGCCAGTTTTCTGGTGGAGCGCCCGTTCGAGCAGGTCAAACTCGACTTCGGCCATCAGGGGGTGGGCGGGGTCCTGGTGAGTGCCGGGGCCTCGTACGACTGGCCGGCCGGTGGTTTCACCCATATGGCGCCGGGCGATGTCGCCCTCATGGACACCCTCGACGGCTGGACGATTCACGTCCCGGGCCACCCGGACGAGGCGGAGGCACTGCTTCGGCAGTCGGCGGCCGGGGACGACCGGGTGTACGTACGGCTGTCGCTCCAGTCGAACGGGCGCCCGCGGCCGGTCGGCACGGGGGGCGGGTTCGCCGCGGTGCGGGAGGGCGGGGGCGGGGTCGTGATCGCGGTCGGGCCGATGCTCGACAACGTGCTCGCGGCGACGGACGGTCTCGATGTGACCGTGCTGTACGCGACGACGGTCCGCCCGTTCGACGGGGCCGCTCTGAGGCGGGCGGTCGGTGCCGGCCAGGCCGCCGATGTCGTGGTCGTCGAGCCGTACCTGGCGGGGTCGTCCACGGCCGCCGCCAACGACGCGCTCGCCGACGTGCCGCACCGGGTGCTGGGGCTCGGGGTCGGACGGGCCGAGCTGCGTACGTACGGGGAGATGGACGAGCACCTGGCCGCGCACGGTCTCGACGCGCGGGGGCTGCGGGCGCGGATCGGCGCCTTCCTGGGCCGGTGACAGGGCCGGAGCGGTCGTCCCGGTCCAGAGGCGACCGCTCCCCCGGCGGCGGGGCCAGCCTCGCACCGCCGCCCGCGAGCCGGGGCCCGGGGACATGCGCCCGGGGGGCACGATCAGGGCCCGCGCCAAACTCGGAGACCTCGCCGACAGCCACGCCCCCGCGGGGGACACGATCATCCGACGCGTCCTGCTCGGCGGTGTACGGCCACGGCACCGCCGGGGCGGCCTCGCCCGAAGGATGTCGAGTGCGCGCGCTCGCCCGCGGTCTGCTCCCCCGCGGAGTGCGTTGCCCTCCCCCGTCACGGACCGTTCGGCGCCGCTGCACCACAGCAGCGAGTGGTCCAGGGTGAGGGTCAGCCGCCCGGTGTGCACATGACCGTGTGCGTCGGTGCGCAGGCCCGGGACGCAGGATGGCCGCAGGACGACGTGAGGAGGGGCGCACCGGCCTGCGTACCGACCGGGCGCCAGGGCCTCGCTCGGACGGGCCTGCGCCGTCGGGTCCTGGCGGCTGCCGCCCAGTTCCCAGGCGACTTGGCCTTCCGCCCCGCGGCCTGACGTGTGCGTCCGCGCGTCGCAGGGTCGCCGGAGCGGTCAGATTCCGGTGCTGATGCCCTCCCGCTGGTCGATGTGGCCGACGAGTTCCCGGGCCAGGGACTTGATCGTGTCGAGCCCCGCCCTGCCCCAGGAGCGGGGCACCGTGTCGACCGCGCAGACGGCTCCCAGGGCGATGCCCGTCCGGTCGATCAGCGGGGCGCCGAGGTAGGAACGGATGCCTATGTCGTCGACGACCGGGTTTCCGGCGAAGCGCGGATAGTCGCACACGTCCTCCAGCACGAGCGCCTTGCGCCGCACGACGACGTGCGGGCAGTAGCCGCGGTCCAGCGCCACGTACCGGCCGGCCCGGCTGCTGCCCGCCGCGACGGCACCCAGGTCGGACCCCTTGCAGGTGCCGGTCGGCGTGTGCAGCCCGGCGAAGAACTGCTGGTTGCCGTCGATGAAGTTGACCATCGAGTAGGGAACGTCGGTGACTTCGGCCACCCGGTCGGCGAAGGCGTCGAAGTTGTCGAACGAGGCGTCGGCGCGTTCCCCCAGTCCCAGGGTCCGCAGCCGATGGGTACGGACGACGGCGTCGCGGTCCACGGGCGTGAGCAGCAGCCGGTCGGCGGCGGGCCGCGTCACGCGCGGGCTCCGAAGACGGCCTGCGGAGCCGGGGCGGAGGCGGCGTCGATGAGGTGCTGGAGCAGGGTGACCAAAGTCCCCGTGCCGGAGCTGGCGATGCGCGCGTCGCACAGCACGACTGGTACGTCGGGGCCCAGGTCGAGCGCGGCCCGTACCTCCTCGGGGGCGTACCGATGGGCGCCCTCGAACTCGTTCACCGCGACGACGAAGCCGATGCCGCGGCGTTCGAAGAAGTCGACGGCGGCGAAGCACTCGGCGAGCCGTCGGGTGTCCGCGAGCACCACCGCTCCCAGCGCGCCCTGGGAGAGCTCGTCCCACATGAACCAGAAGCGCTCCTGTCCAGGGGTGCCGAACAGGTAGAGCACGTGCTGCTCGTCGAGCGTGATGCGGCCGAAGTCCATGGCCACGGTGGTGGACGTCTTGGACTCGATGCCGTCGAGGTTGTCCGTCGTGGCACCGGCCTGGGTCAGCAGTTCCTCCGTGCTCAGCGGCGCGATCTCGCTGACCGCGCCGACGAACGTCGTCTTGCCGACCCCGAAGCCGCCTGCCACCAGCACCTTCAGCGCGAGGGGAAACCCCTCGGCGGGGGGCCCTGCGGCGTGGGTGGCGCCGACGGAGCCGGGGGCACCGATGGAGGCCGCGGACGTGCCGACGTCCCGGCCCTGGTCATGGGTGCCGTTCGGGGCGTGTCCCGCGCCGGCCCCGTAAGGTCCCGCGCATTCGTACGAGCCGCCGGATTCATGGCCCCCGCCGAAGACGGGGTCCCCACCGAAGCCGGAATCTCCACCGGAACCGTGACCCGGCCCGGGCCAGCCGTATCCCTCCGGACGGCCGGAATCCACCGGTCCTCCGGCGGGCGCGTGGAATCCGTGGACCGTCCCATGGCCTGCGAGGTCCCCGTGGGCTCCGGGACCTTCGTACGCTCCCATGCCTTCGGGGCGCCGGTGGCTTCCGTACCCCTCGGGGAGCCCATAGCCCTCCGGGCCCGCGCTGTTCTCGTAAGCGGCGGAGCTGCCGAAGCCGTCAGAGCTGTCGTCGTAAGCCATCGAGCACTGCCTCCAGCAGGGATCGGTCGGTGGGCGTGTCATGGAAGGCGGGCGGGTACGCGGTGACTGCCCCGCAGTCCACCAGGTCGGAGACGAGCACTTTGGTGACGACCGCGGGCAACCGCAGATGTGCGGCGATCTCGGCCACCGACGTGGGGCCGCCGCACAGCCCCAGCGCGACACAGTGCTCGGGACCGAGAGGAGCCTGTGGTACGGCTCCCGTCGCCCTCACCAGGGAGAGCAGATCGAGCACGGTGGTCGGACGGGTCCTGCCGTTGCTCACGGTGTACGGCCGGATGAGCCGCCCGGCCGCGTCGTCGAGCAACGGCCCGTCCTGCGGAACCGACACGCTCACAGCCCCGGGGCCCCCGGTGCCGCGGCTGTCTGTCTGGCCGGGGTCATCAGATACGGACGGACGCTCTTGACCAGCATGGTCATTTCGTAGCCCAGCACCGCGGCGTCCGCCTCGCGTCCGGCGAGAACGGCGAGGCAGGTGCCCGACCCGGCGGTGGAGACGAACAACAGGGTCGCGTCCAGCTCGACCACGACCTGACGCACGTCGCCGTTGTCACCGAAGCGCGCACCGGCGCTGCGGCCGAGCGAGTACAGTCCCGCGGCCAGCGCGGCCATGTGATCGGCGCTGTCCGCATCCATGCCGTGGAGGGACTTCACCAGTCCGTCGGCGGACAGGAGGACCGCGCTGCGGGTGTACGGCACACGCTGCACCAGTCCGCTCAACAACCAGTCGAGGTCCGAGACCTGACCGGATGGCATATCGGTCGCCATGGCGCATCTACTCCTTGAGGGGGTTCGCTTCGAAGTGGTCGTCGACGGGCGCGAGTGCCGGGGCAGGGGCCGGTGCGGGGCCCGCGTCCTGGCCCGGGGCGTGATGCCGCGGGGCGAAGGGCGCAGTCCGCCCACGGACCGGCAGCGGCTGCGGCGAGGGCCGGGGCTGCCTCGCCGGTTCCGGGCCCCGGCTCGTGCCCGCGCCCCGGCCGTCGGTGTCGGCCTCGGACTCGCTACGGGCCTCGGCCAGGTCGATGCCGCGCCGGAAGGCCGCCATGAGACCCGGGTCGTGCAGGGCGTGCCCGTCCACGGTGCGCGCGGCCGGGGGGTTCCTGAGCTGAGGAGCCAGGTGTTCCTGGGTGGTGCGCCTGGGGAGTTGGGGCCGGTCCACGGCGTCGCGCTCGGGTTGCCCCCCGTCGGGCGCCGGTGGGCCGCCGCCCGTGTGCCGGGTTCCGCGAGGCGACCTGGCCGGGGCCGGGTCGCCGGGTCGCTCGCCGGGCGCGGACGGCCCCGTCGGTTGTCCGGGGACGTACGGCTGCCGCCGGGGGCCCGGCCGCGAGCGCGCGGCGGATCCGGTGTCCGGGGCCGGTGCCGGGCCGGGGTGCGGGGCCGGGATGGGGTGCGGGATCGGGGCCGGGGGCGCGACGGCGTTCGGGCCGGGGCCCAGGTTCGGGCCGAGATTGGCGTTCGGGCCGGGGTTCGGATTCGGGCGGGGGTGAACTCCTGTGCCGTGCTGGGCCGTTGTGCGGTGCGCGGGCCCGGGTTGTGGCCCGGGTGCCGCGTCCCTCCCGTCCGGGGCACCCTCGTCCACGCCCAACAGGGTCTGGGGAAGGACGAGTACGGCCTGCGTGCCTCCGTAAATGTTGCTCTGCAGCCGTACCGCGATGCCGTGCCGACGAGCCAGGGACGCGACGACGAACAAGCCGATCCGGCCGTCCTGCAGGAGATGGGCCACATTGATCTGATCGGGGTCGGTGAGCAGGGCGTTCATACGCCTCTGCTCGTTGCCCGGCATGCCCAGACCCCGGTCCTCGACCTCCAGCGCCAGTCCGGCGGTCACCTGCTGGGCACGCAGCAGCACTTGCGTGTGCGGGGCGGAGAAGACCGTGGCGTTCTCGACCAGTTCGGCCAGCAGGTGGATCACATCGGCCACGGCGTGCCCGCGCAGGGTGCCGTCGATCGGCGGCACCAGCTTGACCCTCGGGTACTGCTCGACCTCGGCGATGGCCGAGCGCAGCACCTCGGTCATGGCGACCGGGCTGCTCCACTGCCGCCGCGATACGGCACCACCGAGAACGGCGAGGTTCTCCGCGTGCCTGCGGATGCGGGTGGCGAGGTGGTCCACGTGGAAGAGGCCCTTGAGCAGATCGGGGTCCTCGACCTGGTGCTCCAGCTCGTCGAGCAGCTGGATCTCGCGGTGCACGAGCGACTGAAGCCTGCGGGCGAGATTGACGAACACCTCGACCTTCTGTTCCTCGCCGGTGTGGTCCGCGAGCCGGGACGCCTCCACCACGGCGGCGACGGCGACCTCCTGCTGACGGCCGATCTCCTGCGCGAGGAGCTCGAAGGCGTCGCTGCCGGGGCCCGCGGGCTGCGCGCGCCTCCGTACGGGGAGGGTCTCGCCGTTGCGGAGGAGTTCCATCATCCGTTGCAGTTCGGTCTGGCCCTGCGCGCTGAAGCGGCGCAGAGCCAGGCAGCGGCCGAAGACGATGGTGACGACCCGGTTGGCGGCGAGGCAGGCGGCCAGTACGGCGGCGAGGGCCATCGCGCCGGCCCCGCCCAGCGCGATCCACAACGAGGTGGACGGCCGGACACCGGTCGAGCGGATGGTGCAGATGACCGCCGCGGCTCCGCTCAGCACCGCGACGACGGTCGGCAGCACCGCGGTTCGCAGCATCTGGGGGCGTATGCGCGCCTCGGGGGTCGCCTGGGCGGTGCGTGCCCTCGTGGAGGCCGCGTGGGAGCGGCCACCCGGTCGGCCGTGCCGTCCGCTCTCGCGGCGTTCCGGTCGCGCCTCGGGTGCGCGAAGTTGAGACATCAGTGTCCTCGGTACGTGGGGCACCAGGAATCGGCGTCCATGCGTGGCCCCCTACGGTGCTCGGTCGGGCTCGGTTCAGCGGTCGGGCGGGCTCACCGATGGAAGCCCACCGTTGCCTACCGGACACACACGGTAGTTGCCCTTCGCGTACGTGCGACGGGCAGTTGTCGAACTTGCCCGCCATCCGTCCCGCCCTGGTATGACACCTCGCACGCAATACCGATTACTCCGCCGGGAACCTCCGGTCGGCTGACACTCGATCGGCCTCATGGGCCGCAGCGCCGCACGCCCCGCCCCGCGCATGGAAACGGCTCGGCCCGTCCGGTCGTACCGGACGGGCCGAGCCGTCTGCCGTCGCGCCGCCGCTCTCCGTTCTGTGTTCTGCGTGTGTTCTTGCGTCAGCGGAGGTGCCGCGGACGCCGTTACGGTGTCGGGGCCACCTCGGAGCGCCCGCTCCCGTCCTCCGTGCCCGCGTCCGCGGTTCCCATGCCCGCGGTCCCCGGGCCTGCCGGGGACATGACTCCCGTCGGACCCTCCGCGAGTTCGGTGATCCGTGTGGCGCCGACGGGCCGGCGCTCCAACGGCTGCGGAGCCACCGGACGCCACCACGGCTCGGTGGGAAGGCTCCGCGACGTGGGCTCGAACGGCTCGCCCGGTCGCGGCAGGGCGATCGCGGCGCCCGTGTCCTGCGCGGCGGCAATGGTTCCCTCACCCGGCTCGGCCCAGGGATGAGGGGCCAGATTGAAGGTGGCCCAGTGGATCGGGAGCATCGCGCCGAGCGGCTCGCCCCCCTGGAGATCCAGATGGGCCCGCATCCCCTCGGCCGGGGTCATGTGTATGTCGGCCCAGTACTCGGAGTAGGCACCGATCTGGATCATCGTCGCGTCGAACGGGCCGTGTTCGGCGCCGATGTCCTTGAAGCCGGGGAAATATCCGGTGTCGCCGCTGTGGTAGATCCGGTGCTCGGCCCCGGCGACGGACCAGGACGCCCAGAGCGTGTGCTGCTGGTTGCGCAGGCCGCGTCCGCAGAAGTGGCGTGCCGGAGTGGCGGTGAGGGCGATTCCGGCGATCCTCGTGGTCTCGTTCCAGTCCAGTTCGCGTATCCGGTCGTCGGGTACACCCCAACGGTCCAGGTGGGCGCCGACGCCGAGCGGCACCGCGAACACCGTGCCCGTGCCCGCGAGGGCCCTGATCGTGGGCAGGTCGAGGTGGTCGTAGTGGTCGTGCGAGATCACCACCGCGTCCACCGGGCCGAGAGCGGCGAGCGAAAGCGGCACCGGGTGCAGCCGCTTGGGGCCGACGAAGGCGAAGGGCGAGCAGCGCTCACCCCACACCGGATCGAACAGCACGCGGCTGCCGTCGATCTCCGCGAGCACGCTGGAATGGCCCATCCAGGTGAGCCGCAGCCCGGTGACGGGCGGCTCGGCCAGGTCCGCGTAGGTCGTGGCGTGGACGGGGACGGTGCCGGCCGGAGCCCTGCGCATCCGTCCCTCCTTTTGGAAGTAGACCTTCGCGAACTCCAGCGCGGATCCGGACGGCCTGGTCCGCGCGCCCACGGGGTTCTGGAAGGAACCGTCGACGAAGTGGGGCGAGCGTCGGATCCGCTCCATGCGTGCGCCCTCCGGCTCGGCGCCGAATGCGGCGGGACGCAACGAGCGCATCCGGGCACGGAGCGGAGGCAAGAGATCGGCGCCGGTCACATCATCTCCTGGGGGTCGGTGTCGTCTCAATTATCGGCGGGGCGCACGCCCGCGCGAGTGCAGAACATCTGACGGACCGCACGAGCCCGGCACGCCCGCCGGACCGACCGACGGCCTCGGTGCCGTCAGCCGCGCGGCTGCCCGTAGACATGTTCGACACGCAACCGCAGCACGAGGCGCCGGTTCCGGGCCATCGCGTCGCGGAACTCGTCCCAGTCGGGGTGCTCGCCCCGGACGTCGCGGTAGAGCGTGATCAGCTCCTGCACCGTGTCGTCGTACGGGTCGGCCGCCGTCGGCGTCAGCTCGGCCGTGCCGTCACGACCGTCCAGGCCCAGCGGTCCGCGCCCGTGACGTGATCGCTCGCCCGGGGGTCGCGGCGGAGGTTCCTCGTCTTCACCCGGTCCTCGGTGAGACCGAGACACGAATGACGCCTTCCTCGGCGTAGTAGTGGTGATTCACATGGGAGAGTTGCGGTCTGCCGCCCCGCCCCAGCGTCACGAGCACCCCGCCATCCACCTCGCCGAGCAGACCGAGCAGCGCTTCCCGCCGTGTGTTCCCTGCGTCGATTCCCGTCATGCAGGGTCCAACGACCGTCGCGGCCACGGGATTTTGCCCCGTCGCGCACCCGTGCCGCATACGGGCGGCCGCGCCCCTGGTCCTCCCGGGGCCCACGTATTGGTTAGGGTGACGCCGTGGCAAGAGTGCGACTGGGCGTGGCGGAACGACGCGAGGAACTCCTGCGCGCCACCGTCGAGCAGATCGAGGTGAGAGGTGTCGCTGCGGTCCGGATCGCCGATGTCGCCTCCGTGCTCGGGGTGAGCAACGCTCTCGTGCTCTACCACTTCTCGACCAAGGAGAAGCTCGTCGCGGCCGCCTTCGCGCATGCCGCGGAGGCCGATCTCGCCCATCTGCGCAAGCTGCTGAGCCGGCGCACCAGTGCGGTCCGCAGACTGCGCGCGGCCGTGCGCTGGTACGCGCCGACGGGCCGGGCCAAGGTGTGGCGGCTGTGGATCGAGGCGTGGGCCGCCTCGCTGCGCGACCCGGCCCTGCGCAACGTGGCCGGTGATCTCGACCAGCAGTGGAAGGCGGAACTGGCCGAGGTCATCGAAGAGGGCGCCGCCGCCGGTGAGTTCCACTGCGACGACCCGATGTCCGTGGCCTGGCGGCTCACCGCGCTGTTGGACGGCCTGACGGTGCAGATGACGTCGTACGCGGCGCCCCTCTCCCAAGCCACCATGCTGGACTGGACCGACGAGGTCCTCGCCCGTGAACTCGGCATCGGGCTTGCTGAACTGACGGCCTGACATTCCACGAGACCCGGCGCGTCCGCCCCCGTCAGCCGATGTGCACGGTCGGCGGGCGGGCCGCGCGACCACCTGCCGGTATCCATGACACCGCCTGCCGGGCGGGCACGTGGGCGCATTCGTGCTCCGGTCGCCGGGCCGATGGCACCGAACGGGTCGGCGCCGTCGGCCCGCCCACGGCGGTCAGGTCTGGCGCACCGGCGCGTACACGTCCGCCGAGAGCCCGAAGGTCCAGGCCACCCCGTCCTTCGCAGTCCGCGTACCGGGCGGCACCCGGAGCCAGTACGTGCGGTGCGTACCGTCCGGCTCCGGCGTGGAGTTGACCACCTCGACCATCACGACGTCCTCGTCGCCGTCCAGCGCGATCCGCCACAGCACCCCCGTCTCGTCGCGGTGGACGGGCTCGGCGCCCGACTCGGTGAGGTAGCGGTCGTAGCCGTAGAACTCCAGCATCACACGGCGCAGTTCCGCGTTCTCCTCCTCACGTATCCGCCGGGGCGTCAGAGCGTTCAGCTCCGCGAGGAACTCCGCGGGCACGGGCATGCCCCGCCAGGCGTGGAGCGCGAAACCGTCCGAGTAGGCGAGCGCCGGGCCGTCCCCTCGGTCGAGGCGGCCCGCCTCGTCCCGGTGAAGTGCCTCCGGGCGCTCGCTGATCACCGCCACGCGCTCGTAGGGCCACCACCAGCCCGCGTTCCTGGCCACCTCGGCCAGGCCGTCCAGGCGGTCGCCCCGGCCGTCGAACGCGGCGAGCCAGGCCGCGTCGTGCTGCCCGAGGACCGCGTCGAGCAGCACCAGGCGGACGGCGGACTCCTCCTCGGGACTCCGCGCGAGGTCCGCGACGATGCCGACCCGGATCCGCTCGGCGAGCGCCGCCGTCGTCTCCCAGAGCTGTGCCCCCGTGGCCGACCACAGGGCGGACCAGCCGGCCGGGCCGAGTTCGTCGTACATCCGGCGCCGTTCCTGGGCCCAGGGCCTGGTCCGCACCTCGTCGCGCACCGAGCGCCCTGCGTCGACGAGCTTCTCGACGGCCTCCACGGCGGCTCTGGGCGAGTCGACCCAGACGATCCGCTCCGGCTCCGGGAGCCCCGCACGGCGGTAGGCGAGCCGCACCCCGTCCTCGGCCGCGGCCCGGTCCGCCGCGCCCGTCGCCGCCGCCACGGCCCGCCAAGAGTCCACGTACTGCATCCGTCTTCCCCGTCCCCTGGGTATGTGTGTTCGATGTCTGGTGTTCGGTGTTCGGTGTTCGGTATGGGATGTGCGGTGTCGGGTGGGGTGGTCCGCACGCCGTGTCGCGCGCGTCGCGTCCCCTGGCCCGCGTGCCCCGCACACCGCGTCCTGCACGCCAAGTCCTGCATGCCGCGGTGATCCGATGCGGGCCGGATCACCGTTCACCGGCGTGGCTTCCGGCCGCCGCCCGTCGGGCCGGCCGGTCAGTCCGCGACGATGCGGACCGCGCCCGGCGCGTACTCCCGCTGACGCACCACGCGATACCAGCCCCTCGGCAGCGGTATCGCCGCGTGTTCCTCGTGCACCACCCGGCCGCCCTCGGGAAGGTGCAGCAGCATCGGGCCGAACGCTCCCGCTTCGCGCATCAGCCGACCCGGTCCCTGGACCGCGTGGGCGTGGCCGGTCACCTCGCCCAGCGCGAGGACCATCCGTCCCCGGCGGTCCCTCGGCTCGCCCGGGGCCTCCACGAGATGGGCGGGCACCGCCGACTCCGCCAACGACATGATCAGTACATCGCCCTGTCGGTACACAGACCTCTCCCCTCGACGGCCGCACCCGTTGTGCCGGCCACGGGGAAAACGCTAAGGGGAGGGTCTGACATCGATGCTCGTAGCGGGTTCCGGTGGTCGTGGCTCAGGGTCTGAACCGACGTCCTGCCGGGCTGTCCTGCGACTGTTCCGTCCGGCCGCCGGACCCTCAGCGGGCTGTGAACCGGAGGGTTCGGAGCGAAGAGCCCGCGGCGTCCGGTGCGGTGCCCCGCCTTGCGACGCACCGTACCGGACGCCGGGCCGGTGAGTCCCGCGCAGCGGATTGGACGAGCCACCGGTAGCCCCGAGCGGCCCGCCGAGCACCACCGGACACGTGCCGGACGGTCCCCGGTCACGGCGTTGTCAGTGGGGCTTGATAAACCTTGCGGACATCAGCCGTTCCCCAGTACCAGGAGCTCAGGGCCATGTCCGGTGTGGACCACCTGCACGAGTTGCTCGGCCTGCCCGCCGTCGACTTCCAGCACGCGACGGGCGAAGCACCCGCCCAGGCCGCCGACGCGGCGGCCTGGCGCATCTCGGTCGACCCGTACGACGACGACGGCGAGAAGACCTGGGAGGAGGCGTTTTTGACGTTCCTCGACACCGTCGACCCGGCGGGGGTCCGTGCGCTGATCATCGGTCAGTGGGGCGAGTGCTACGAGGAGACCTCCTCCTACCCGATCGGCCTGGTGACCGCCGCCGCCGACCGGCTGACCTCGCTCCAGGCCGTCTTCGTCGGCGACATGACCTCGGAGGAGAACGAGATCTCCTGGATCGAGCAGTCCGATGTCACGGCGCTGCTCGACGCCTTCCCCGGTCTGCTGGAGCTCGGGGTGCGCGGCGGCTCACACCTGGTGTTCTCCCCCTGCAAGCACGAGCGGTTGCGGGCGTTGACCATCGAGACCGGAGGCATGCCGGTCGGTGCGCTCCGCGGCGTTCTGGAGAGCGAACTGCCCGCGCTGGAGCGGCTCGATCTCTGGCTCGGCGTCTCCGCCTACGGAGGCGACGCCGATGTGGCGGACCTCGCCCCGCTGCTCTCCGGTTCCCGCTTCCCGAAGCTCACGCATCTCGGTCTGCGCAACAGCGAGGTGCAAAGCGAGATCGCGACGGCCGTCGCGGCCGCCCCGGTCGTCGCCCAGCTCCGGGTCCTCGACCTGTCGAACGGCACGCTGGGCGACGAGGGCGCGGCCGCGCTGCTGGGCGGCCAGCCGCTCACCCATCTCGAATGCCTCGATCTGCACCACCACTTCATGACCGAGCCGATGGAACGCCGGATCGTCCAGGCCCTGGAGCCCCACGGCGTACGGGTCGACGTGTCGGAACGCGAGGAGCCGTGGGGCGACCGCGGTGTCGAGGGCCGCTACACCGCGGTGTCGGAGTGACGTGCGATGACGGACATCGAACACCCCGAGACGTTCCACGGCCTTCCGGTTCTCACCCTTCCCGGGCCCGGCGCGCAGGGCAGTGATCCTCTCCCCGCGGCCGACTCCGTCGCGTGGCGGCTGGAGAGCGCCTGGCATCTGACGTTCGCCGAGCTGTGGCGGTACTTCGTCGGCGCGGTCGACACGACGAAGGTCCGGGCCCTGCTGATCGGCCCGTGGGGGCGGGAGGACTACGGATCCTTCGCTCCGGTCGTCGAGGCACTGGCCGCGCACGCGGACCGCTTTCCGGCCCTGAAGGCGCTCTTCCTCGCCGATGTCGTCAGCGAGGAGTGCGAGCTGTCCTGGCTGGAGATGGCCGACATCACTCCGGTCCTGGAGGCGTTCGGCTCGCTGGAGGAGCTGACGGTGCGCGGATGCGGCGACGCGTTCGACGACGGGACGAAGCTCGGCCTGCGCCCGGTGCGGCACACGTCGCTCAAGAGGCTGCGGTTCGAGTCGGGCGGGCTGCCGTCCGAGGTCGTGCGCGCGGTGGGCGCGTCCGAGCTGCCCGCGCTCGAGCATCTGGAGCTCTGGCTCGGCGTGCCCGAGTTCGGTGGGGACGCGGGAGTCGAGGACCTGGCGCCCCTGTTGTCCGGGGCGTCGTTCCCGGCCCTGCGCCATCTCGGGCTGCAGAACAGCGAGATCCAGGACGAGATCGCGGCCGCGGTGGCATCGGCCCCGGTCGTCGCCCAGCTCGAATCGCTCTGCCTGGCGATGGGGACCCTGGGCGACGAGGGTGTCGAGGCGCTGCTCTCGGGCCAGCCGCTCACCCATCTGACCTCACTGGATCTGCACCACCACTTCGCCGGTGAGGCGCTGGTGGACCGTCTCAGGAACCTGCTCGGTCCCGACCGGGTGAACTGCGAGGTGGGCGAGGTCGCGTACTGGGATCCGGACGATGACGAGTTCCGCTATGTCGCCGTCAGCGAATAGCCGGGGGCCGGGGGACCCGGCGCCGTGTCTCGCCGTCGTGGGGGTGCCCGGCAACCGCCGGGTGGCGCTCTTCCAGGACGCCGTGCGCGCCGCCGGGCTGCAGCCCGCACGGGTCGTTCCCTGGATGGACGTGCTGCGCGGCGAGGCCGTGTTCCGTCCGGGCGAGACCGTACGCATGGACTCGCCCGGGGAGGACGCCGAGGTGGAGCGGCTGCTCCGGGCGGTCGACGATCCGACCAGGGTCGAAGGCACCGCCCTGTGGTACGCCCGGTTCACGGCCGCCGTGCGGTCGGTGGCGCGGGCCGCTGCCGAATCCGGTGCCGTGCTGCTCGACGCCCCCGGTGACATCGCGGTGCTGTTCGACAAGCGTCTGTGCCACGCCGTACTGGACGGTGCCGGCATCCCGGTGCCCGCCTCGCCGACGTCGGGCGCCGCGGCCCCCGCGGTGCGCGACTGGGCGGATGTGCGCGAGCGGATGGCGGCCCACGGCATGCGCAGGGCCTTCGTGAAGCTCGCGCACGGTTCGTCCGCCTCGGGGGTGCTGGCCCTGGAGACGGCCGGGCCCGGCCGGGTGCGGGCCACCACATCGGTGGAGCGCGACGCGGCCGGCCGGCTCTTCAATTCGCTGCGGGTTCGCCGCCTCACGACGGAGCGGGAGGTCGGGGCGATCGTCGACGCGCTCGCTCCGGACGGGCTGCACGTGGAACGCTGGCTGCCCAAGGCGACCCGGCGCGGCAGGGCGGCGGACCTGCGGGTCGTGGTGGTGGCGGGCCGCGCCACCCACGCCGTCGTGCGGACCAGCCGCTCCCCCATGACCAATCTCCACCTCGGGGGCGCGCGGGGGGATCTCGACGAGTTCCGCGCGGCCGTCACGGCCGCGGGCGGCGACTGGGCCGAGGCCCTGGCCGTGTGCGAACGGGCCGCCGCGTGCTTCCCGGACACACTGTGTGTCGGCGTCGATCTGCTGCCCTCGTCCGACCTGCGGCGCTTCGCGGTCTGCGAGGTCAACGCCTTCGGCGACCTGCTGCCGCGGCTGACCGGGCTCCCCGGCAGCGGTGCCGAGGGCCTGGACACCTACGCGGCGCAGGTCGCCGCCGTACTGAACCGAGCAAGGAACCACCGTGCAACCCCCACTCACTGACACCGCGCCCGCCGCCTCGGCCTGCGAGAATCCGGACATGAGCGGAGTCGTGGGAAGCCACGACCTGCTGTTCGTCACCCTCGACACGCTGCGCCACGACGTGGCGCAGGAGCTCGCCGCCGCGGGACGCATCCCCCATCTGGCGCGCCATCTGCCGGGCGGCATGTGGGAGACGCGGCACGCGCCCGGCAGTTTCACGTACGCCTCGCACCAGGCGATGTTCGCGGGTTTCCTGCCGACACCGGTCGGCCCGGGGCCCCATCCCCGGCTGTTCGCGGCACGGTTCGCGGGCAGCGAGTCCACGGCGTCGGGCACCTTCGTCTTCGACACGCCCGACCTGCCCTCCGGCCTCGCCTCGGTGGGCTACCGCACGGTGTGCATCGGCGGCGTCGGGTTCTTCAACAAGCAGGGGGCGCTGGGCTCCGTGCTGCCCGGCCTGTTCCAGGAGAGCCACTGGGAGCCGGAGTTCGGGGTCGCGTCGCCCACGTCCTTCGAGGCGCAGGTGGCCCAGGCGGAGCAGGTGATCGCCTCTCTCGCCCCAAAACAGCGGCTGTTCCTCTTCGTCAACGTGTCGGCGCTGCACCAGCCCAACTGGTTCCATCTGCCGGGGGCCACCCGCGAGGCGGGCGACTCCCGCGCCACCCACGCCGCCGCGCTCGAGTACGTCGACGCCCACATCGGACGGCTCTTCGCCGCCGCGAGCAGCCGTCGCCGCTGCTTCGCCATCGTCTGCTCCGACCACGGCACGGCGTACGGGGACGACGGCTACACCGGTCACCGGATCGGCCACGAGTCCGTGTGGACGGTCCCGTACGCGCACTTCTTCCTGGAACCGGGGGCCATCGCGTCATGAGCCGCACCACGACCGTCGCACCGGCCGTCCGACCGTACCGGAGCTACGTCTACGCCTATCCGCACAAGACGGCCTACCGGCCCCTGCCGGGCCGGCCGGCGCTGCGGGAGCTGTGGGCCTCGGAGCGCAAGGACGCGCTCTCGCTCTACCTCCACGTACCCTTTTGCGAGGTCCGTTGCGGCTTCTGCAACCTGTTCACCCGGATCGGAGCTCCCGACGAGCTGACGACCCGCTACCTCGACGCGCTGGACCGGCAGGCGGTCGCGGTCCGTGACGCGCTGGGCGACGCGGAGCCGGTGCGGTTCGCCGCGGCAGCGTTCGGCGGGGGTACGCCCACGTTCCTGACGGCGGCCGAGCTGGAGCGGCTGTGCGACATCGCGGAGAAGCGGATGGGCGCCGATCTGCGGTCCGTTCCGCTGTCCGTCGAGACGTCGCCGTCGACCGCGACCGCCGACCGGCTGGCCGTCCTCGCGCAGCGGGGCGCGACGAGGATCAGCATCGGGGTGCAGAGCTTCGTCGAGGACGAGGCCCGCGCCGCCGTCAGGCCGCAGCGCCGCGCCGATGTGGAGGGCGCGCTGGACCGGATACGCGACGCGGGTGTCCCGGTCCTGAACATCGACCTGATCTACGGCATCGAAGGGCAGACCGAGGACAGCTGGCACACCTCGCTGGACGCCGCGCTGCGATGGCGGCCGGAGGAGCTGTACTTGTACCCGCTGTACGTCCGCCCGCTGACCGGTCTCGGCCGACTGGGCTCGGAGGCGCGGGCGGACGAGCGGGACGCGGCGGACGCCGCCTGGGACGAGCAGCGGCTGCGGCTGTACCGCGCGGGCCGGGACCATCTGCTCGCCCGCGGCTACGAGCAGGTGTCGATGCGGATGTTCCGCCGCGCCGACGCCCCGCGTACGGACGGCTCCGACGACTACGCCTGTCAGACGGACGGCATGATCGGTCTGGGGTGCGGGGCCCGTTCGTACACGTCGCGGCTGCACTACTCCTTCGACTACGCGGTGGAGATGCGCGAGGTGCGGGCGATCATCGACGGGTACACCGCCACCGAGGACTTCTCGCGCGCCGAGGTCGGACGGTACGTCGACGGCGACGAGGCGCGCCGGCGCCATCTGCTGCAGTCGGTGCTCCAGGCCCAGGGGATGCCGATGGCCGACTACCTCGAGCGGTTCGGCTGCCTGCCCGCCGACGACTTCCCCGCCGAGCTGGCCCGGTTCGAGGAGCGCGGCTGGCTCGACACGGCGGCCGGGGCGTCCGGTCTGCTGCGGCTCTCCCCCGAGGGCCTGGCCCATTCCGACGCGCTGGGCCCCGAGCTCTTCTCCCCCGGTGTACGGGCCGCGATGGCCGCGTACGAGCTGAAGTGAGCACGCCCATGGACCTGACCATCCTCTATCGCGGCCCGCTCGCGTCCTGCGACTACGACTGCCCGTACTGCCCGTTCGCCAAGCGACGCGACAGCCCGGAGCAGCTGCGCGCGGACCGCGCGGCGCTGGAGCGGTTCACGGCCTGGGCCGCGGAGCGGACGAGCGACCGGCTCTCGGTCCTGTTCACGCCATGGGGCGAGGGCCTGGTCCGGTCCTGGTACCGGCGGGCGCTGGTCGGTCTCGCGCGCTCGCCGCACATCGGCCGGGTCGCGATCCAGACCAATCTCAGCGGCCGCACCGGGTGGCTGGCCGAGGCGGGTGAGGCCGGGCGGGAGAAGATCGCGCTCTGGTGCACGTACCACCCCGGTCAGACGCCGTACGAGCGGTTCCTGGGCAAGTGCCGGGAGCTGTCCGCGCTCGGCATCCGCCACAGCGTCGGTGTGGTCGGCCTCGACGAGCACCTGGACGAGGCGCGTCGGCTGCGGGCCGCGCTGCCGGACGAGGTGTACCTGTGGGTGAACGCGGCGGAGGGGCACACCTATACGGACGAGGAGGCGGACCGCTGGACGGCGATCGACCCGCTCTTCCCGTACAGCAGACACCCGCACCGGTCGGCCGGGCTGCCGTGCCGGACGGGCGAGTCGGTGATCTCCGTGGACGGCGACGGCACGGTGCGGCGCTGTCATTTCGTCCGGGCGGAGCTGGGCAACCTCTACGACGGGAGCTACCGGGAGGCGCTGCGTCCGCGTGCCTGTCCGCTGGCCGTGTGCGACTGCCACATCGGCTACGTGCACTTGGAGACGCTGCCGCTCTACGACGTGTTCGCGGGCGGGGTGCTGGAACGGATACCCGCGGGCCCGCCGTCGCTCGCCGGACGGCCGTGAGAGCGGGCCGCCCGGAATCCGCGCGGCCCTGAGCGCGGCCGGCCCCGCACCGGTGTGCCCTCGTTCGCGAGGTGGCCCTGGGCCGGGGCCACCCCGCGAGCGGTATGGGGCGTCACGGATGGGGGGACGTCCACCGGATCCCGTCGGCGAGGTCCGGACCGCCCTTCCGGCGGGTGACGCCTCGAGACGCTCCTCAGAGCGGCAGGAGGTCCGGCCGCTTCGCCTCGACGTGGTCGCCCGAGGACTCACCGCGCAGCCGTCGGCCGATCCATGGCACCAGGTGCTCGCGCGCCCAGTGGATGTCGTCGCGGCGGACTTCGAGCGTGCCGCGCTGGGCCTGCGGGGGCCACGGCTGGTCGGGGTCGGCGGGCACCTCGATCCCGAGGACCTGGGCGGCGCGCAGCGCGACCCTGGTGTGCCCCTCGGGTGACAGGTGGAGCCGGTCGTCGTCCCAGGCCCGCCGGTCCTGGACGGACCGCAGCGACCACAGGTCGAGGACGGGGCAGCCGTAGCGGTCGGCGATGGCCCGTACGTGGGCGGTGTACGTGGCGATCTTGCCGCGCAGATGGCGAAGCACGGGAACGCCCCGGGTGTCGAAGCCGGTGGTGACCATGACGATGCCGACGGACGCGGTCAGTTCGGCGACCGCGCGCTCGAAGCGTTCCGCCACGTCGTCGGGGTCGGTGCCGGGCCTGATGATGTCGTTGCCGCCCGCACAGAAGCTCACCAGGTCGGGTGCCAGCTCTTTGGCGCGCGGTACCTGTTCCTCGACGATCTGGTCGAGGAGGCGTCCGCGTACGGCGAGATTGGCGTAACGGAAGTCCGCATGCGCGGGACCTTCGGCGCTCGTCCTCTCGGCGGGGTCCGGGAGCTGGTCCGCGAGAAGCACGGCGAACCGGTCCGCCCAGCCGACGGGGGTTCCGTCCGGTCCGGGGTCGCCGACCCCTTCCGTGAAACTGTCGCCGATCGCCGCGTACGACCCGATGACGCCCTTTCGGTCGATGACGCCACGCTGGTTTTTTCTCGAATCGTCTGCCACGAACGCTCATCCTGCACTGACGAATGTGACCTACGCGACCGTAATAAAGGGTTGACGGGTGGTGAGATAGGCCACCTGGCCAGGTTCGCCGTCGGGGGAACACGCGGCACGGAGGGGCGCGTGCGCTGTCGCGCGCCCCTCCGTGCCGACCGGGCCGGGCCCGGCCGCTCCGGTCGCCGGACCGTTCGGCCCGGGTGTGTGGAGTGCGTGGCTCAGACGTGGATGCCGTGGGCCGCGAGGTAGGCGATCGGGTCGATGTCGGAGCCGTACGCCGGGCCGGTGCGGACCTCGAAGTGCAGGTGCGGTCCGGTGGAGTTCCCGGTGGAACCGGAGAGACCGATCTGCTGACCCGGGCTCACGGACTGACCCGCCGAGACGGAGATCGAGGACAGGTGCCCGTACTGCGAGTAGCGGCCGTCGGCATGCTTGATGACGACCTGGTTGCCGTAGGCGCCGCCCCAGCCGGCGGTGACGACGGTGCCGGAGGTGATGGCCTTCACGCTGGTTCCGGTGAAGACGGGGAAGTCGATTCCGGAGTGGCTGCCGCTGGACCAGTTGGATCCCGAGGCCCGGTAGGCGGTGGTGTGGTTGCCGGGAACCGGGGGCACGTAACCGGAGCCGGTGCTCCGGACCGCCTGGGCGGAGGTCTTCGCCTTCTCGGCCGCCCGGGGCTGGGCGGGGACGGACGCGGCCGGGGCGGACTTCTCGGTGACCGCCGACGGCACCGCGGGCACCTTCGACGGGAGGACGGAGCCCATGCCTCCGCCGGTGGGCGCGACGTGGCCCGACGCCTTGGCGCCGAGCGTCAGCTCGGTGCCCGGACGGATCAGGTCCGGGTCGGCACCGATGACCTCACGGTTGTCCTGGTAGAGCTTCTGCCAGCCGCCCTCGACATCGTGCTCGGCGGCGATCTTCGACAGGTAGTCGCCGGGAGCGACGGAGTACGTCGTGTCGGCGGCCGGTTCCTGGGCGACCCGCTGGGCCGGGGCGGTGTGCGCGGCGGCGGAGGCCGGCTTCGTGGCGGCGGCCTGCGGCGCGGCATGGGCGCCGGTGGCGCCGAGCAGCGGCAGGGCGATGACGGCGCCGCCGGTGCTCACGGCGGCGACACCGCGGGCGATCGCACTGGACTTGATACGACGGTGCTTACCCGAGATGGGCATGATGCGTTCTTCCTCTCCGGCGCCTGCGAGGTGAGCTGTCGGGTTCGGGCTGGAGATGCCCGGCCGCGGCGAGCGCGACTTCACCCCGAGCCGACCGGTCTTTCGCCGGCCGGCGGACCACTTGGTTCCCCCGCTCCTGCCACGCGTCGAGTGAGTGCGTTATCCGGTCGGCGGCAGGATTGGGCGGTCCGTCCGGATTGACGGTGACCGTAGGCGAGCCGCGGACCGAGAACAAGCCGTCGATTCCCGAGAGGATTCCGCGCCGAGAATTCGAGGCGGAATTCCGGTCACCCTCCGTGGATCCCAGATCTTGAATTCCCGCGCCGCGTACGGAATATCCGATCGGCCTGTCGGTACGCACGGTCACGGATATGATTCCGCTCACGAGCGCGAATCCCTCACAGAATCGATTTGGTCATACGCCAACAGATATGCTCAATACGGACATTCGATCGACGTCGCGCGTGCCGGAGCCTCAGCACCCGCGCGTCGAGGTCCCCCGCAGCCCCGTGAGCAGCCCCTGGTGCAGCAGTACCGACCCGCGGTGCACCGCCCCGCAGAGATCCGTCCAGCTCCACGCCTCGGGCGACTCGCTCCACTCGGCGAGGTCCCCGCCCACGCCCAGCGCCCCGGCCATCGCACTCACGAAGCGGAGTCCCAACGAGCCGACCCGACCGCTGAACTGGACGTTTGGGCTGTCCGTGCCGCACGCGGACTTCAGCCGGGCCGGATGGATCTGGCTGAACCCCTCCTGGATGGCGAGGCGGCCGAGCGGGTCGGTGTCGTCCCGGTTCCACACCCGGTTGGTACGGGAAGGGATACCCAGGTCGATCCGGCCGCCGCCGCCCGAGCAGGATGCGAGGCCACCGAGGGGCAAGCCGCCCGCAGTCGGTCGATCAGCGCGTACAGACCCTCGACATCCTCGGGCCAGAGATTTTGCGGATATTCCTCGCCCGGCCATCCCGCATTGGTGAACCGCGGTTGCAGTCCCATTTCGCATAGTCGATGGGCCTACCGGAGAGCAACGCGTCCAGTTGCTCCCGGAGATACTCCCGCACATCGCTCCGGGCGAGATCGAGTACCCGTTGATGGCGGAACTCCGTCCGCGTCGGCCCGGGGAAATGCTGCCCGGTCGGGGGTGCACGATAAAGATCACTGTCCGCATTGACCATTTCCGGTTCGATCCAGATACCGAACTGCATGCCGCGCGTGTGGACTTCGTCGGCCAGGGGCTTCGGGGGCCGAGCGATGGTGTCGTGACGATCGCGCAGGCCGAATTCGCCTCGGAGGCACGGAGATTGGCGCGGGCATCGACAGAGCGGAGGGCGAGATGATTGCCTGAGGAACCGATGTCGTATCGTCGCGGGAGTGGCCTTGTCGGCGACTCGCACCGACGGCCGGACACCCCCAGGAGTCACTGTGACGCAGCAGCTGCCGCAGATCCCGTCGACGGAACCCGAGCTGGCGGGCGTCCGCAACTTCCGCGACGTGGGCGGGCTGCCCACCGAGGACGGTCGGCGGGTGCGGCACGGGCGGCTCTTTCGCAGCGGGCATCTCGCGCACGCCACCGCCGAGGACGCCGCCTTCCTGACCGGTCTGGGGCTGCACACCGTCTTCGACTTCCGCAATGCCGCGGACCGCCGGCTCGACGGGCTCGACGTGGAACTGCCGGGTGTGCGAAATCTCAGCATCCCGCTCTCCGACCCGGCGGACGGTGCCGAGTTCTGGCGCATGGTCCGCGACGGCGACCTGGACCAGCTGCGCTCGCTGCTCGCCGACGGGAAGGCGGCGGACCGGATGATCGCCTCGTACCGTGCGATCATCCTGGAACGCACCGCCGAGCACAGCCGGGTGCTGCACGCCCTGGCCGAGGACAGCGTTCCGGCGCTGATGCACTGTGCGGCGGGCAAGGACCGGGCCGGTCTGTCGATCGCGGTGTCGCTGCTCGCGGTCGGTGTCGAGCGCGACGCCATCGAGGCCGACTACCTGAAGTCCAACGAGGCGCACCGCCGTTACCGGATCCGCCGCAGCGACACCTCGGCGGACGGCTTGTCGGCCGAGGTGCTGGAACTGCTCAATCCGCTCTTCGGCGCGCACCGCGACTACCTCGTCGCGGCGTTCACCACCATCGAGGAGACCTGGGGCGGCACGGAGCGTTACCTGGAGGAGGGCCTGGGGCTGTCCGCCGAGACCCGTGAGCGGCTGCGCGACCGGCTCCTCGAATCGGTCTGACGCCAGCCGCCCGTCGGTCGCGGTGGTCAGCCTTTGCCGGCCACCGCGAAGAGGATGTACAGGAAGGCCGCGAAGACGTGCCCGGCGATGAGATAGGCGAACAGCCGGATCACGACGCCGCGCGGGAATTTGCGTTCCTGCGCCTCGTACTTCTTGGCCGACCCCAGTGGGTCGAAGTTCTCTGAATCGGACATGGCGGTCCTCTCTGGTGACCGGCCGGGGGCCGGTCTCAGCGGCGGTGGATACCGTCGCCGAGACACAGCTCGGCGGCGGGGCTCTGCAACAGGGTGTGGACGAAGAGGAGCTCGGCTCCGTCACGGTCGACGGCCGTGACGCGGTGCGGGGTGAGCGAATCGTAGTGCGCGCTGTCACCGGGGGCGAGGTCGTGCACGGTGTCCCCGAGCGTGACCCGCAGATGGCCCGCGAGCACGTACAGCCACTCCTCGCCGGGATGCACCCGCACCAGGTCGCCCTGCGCGCCGTGCAGGACCCGGACCCGGAGCGCCTGCATCGCCCGGCCGGGACTGCCCGCCCGCTGGTACTGCCAGCCGCCGGCCTCGGCACCCTCGAACGCCCCGCCGCGGATGATCGCCTCCCGTTCGGGGGGCCTCTCGCCGAGCAACTCGGAAACCGTCGTACCGTAGATCCTGGCAAGACCGAGCAGCATCGGCAGCGACGGCTGTCGACGGCCCGTCTCGAGCCGGGAGAGGTGGGCGGGCGAGAGCCCGGCCCGCTGGGCGGCGGCCTCCAGGGTGAGACCACGGCCACGGCGCAGATCGCGCAGGCGAGGCGCGACCTCGGGCAGCTCGTCGGCCGCCGCTCCGTCCGGAGTGTTCATGTACCCATTGGGCCAAAATCTTTCCTCTCGGGCAAATTTCTTACCTGAGAGGCAAAAGGTGGCCATGGCCGCACCGACCCCTGTCCGGACGGGGGCCGTGGCCGGGGTCAGCGGTGGGCGACGGCCTGTTTCACCAGGGTCCTGCCGAAGTCCCACATCAGTCCGCCGCCGCTGTGTGCCTCGTCCATGACGGCGGTGAACGCCGTGACGAACCGGTCGACCTCCGGCTCCCCGATCACCAGTGGCGGAATCAGCTTGATCACTTCCATGTGGTCACCCGAGACCTGGGTGAGGATGCGGTGCTTGCGGAGCAGCGGCACCACGACCATCTGCGCGAAGAGGCCCTTGCGGGCCGTCTGCAGCATCGTCCACCGGCCGCGCAGCTTCAGTGACGAGGGCCGACCGAACTCGATGCCGATCATCAGCCCGCGCCCGCGCACCTCGCGCAGCAACTCGTACCGGTCGATCAGCGCGGCCAGCCGTTCGCGCAGCAGATCGCCGGTGCGGCGCGCGCCGGCGACGACGTCCTCGTCATCCATCACCGCGAGGACCGCGAGCCCGGCGGCCATCGCCTGGGCGTTGGAGCCGAAGCTCGCGGAGTGCACCAGGACCCGGTCCATCGAGGAGTAGACCTTCCTGAAGATCCAGTCCTTGCCGAGCGTCGCCCCGACCGGCACATAGCCCCCGGAGAGGGCCTTGGCGACGCAGACCAGATCGGGTTCGACGCCCTCCTCGTGCTGGTACGCGTAGAAGTCCCCGGTCCTGCCGAGCCCCGTCTGCACCTCGTCGGCGATGAGCAGCGCCCCGTGCCGGTGCAGCAGCTCCTGCGCGGCCCGCAGGTAGCCGGGCGGCGCCGCGTGGACGCCCTTGCCCTGGATCGGTTCGACCACCAGCGCCGCGACGTCCCCGCGCCTCAGTTCGCGCCTCAGGGCGTCGAGGTCGCCGAGCGGGACGGCGGTGTCCGGCAGCAGCGGCGCGAAGCCGTCCCGGAAGCCGCTCTCGCCGTTGACGGACAGCGAGCCGGTCGTCAGCCCGTGGAAGGCGTGCGCGCAATAGAGGACCCTGGGCCTGCCGGTGGCGTACCGGGCGAACTTCAGGGCGGTCTCCACGGCCTCCGTACCGCTGTTGCCGAAGAAGACCCGATCCAGGTGCGGGCTGTGCGCCAGCAGCCTCTCGGCCAGCAGTCCGGGCAGCGGCTGGCAGTCGAAGCGGGTGAGGTCGGCGAGCGAGGCGTCGAGGACGTCGTGCAGCGCCTTGCGCACGACCGGGTGGTGCCGGCCGAGGCCCATCACCCCGAAGCCGGCGAGCATGTCGAGGTAGTCGTTGCCGTCCGCGTCCCAGAAGTACGCGCCCTCGGCCCGTTCGTAGACCTGGTCGAAGCCGAGGGTGCGCAGCATGCGGGGCAGCTGGTGGTTGAGGTGCTTCGTGTGCAGTTCGTAGCGTTCGGGGCCGCGCTCGGCGAGGAGCCGTGCCAGGTCGAAGCCCTTGGGTTCGTCGTCCTTCATTCCGTGCCCTCCTGGTCCGTCCGGCCGCCTCCCCGGTGGCCGTTGCGGCGCTGATCCCTCCGGCGTTCTCGACCGGTGCGCCCGACATCGGCCGGCACCTCGGTGCGTGTGCCGTGGGCGAGGAACCGCTCGGGGACGCCGAACGTCCGCGGCGGTACGTCGCCCCCGGCGTCCCTCAGCACCTGACCGACCGCCCCGGGCGACCGCCGTTCCCCGTCCGTCCCCCGTCCGCGTCCGGCCGTGCGCGCCGCGGTCGTCGACCGCACGGGCACCTCCCCGCCCGCGACGCGCCGCCCGGGGCGGCGCGTCGCGGGCGGCGGGGCCTGCGGTACGGGGAGACCCTCGCGTGCCCGGCTCCGCGGCGGACGCGACGTCACCGGCTCCCGGCGAGCGTCTCGCGCGCGGCGCGCAGGGACTCCTTCAGCGATCCCATGGTGGCGAGGACGGCGGTCGGCTCGTAGCCGCAGTGCGCCATGCAGTTGGCACAGCGCGGGTCCTTGCCGCGGCCGTACTTGTCCCAGTCGGTCTTCTCGATGAGTTCGCGGTACGTGGGGACGTATCCGTCGCTCATCAGGTAGCAGGGCCGCTGCCAGCCGAACAGCGAGTAGTTCGGGATCGCCCACGCGGTGCACGGGAAGTCCGCCCTGCCCTCCAGGAAGTCCAGGAAGAGCGGTGAGTGGTTGAGCCGCCAGCGCGAGCGGTTGCCGCCCGCGAAGGACCTCTTGAACAGTTCGCGGGTCTGCTCGACCCCGAGGAAGTGTTCCTGATCGGGCGCCTTCTCGTAGGCGTAGGCGGGCGAGATCATCATCTCGTCGACCTTCAGGTCGTCGTTGAGGTAGTTGAGGACCTCGATGACGGTCTGGGGGGTGTCGGTGTTGAAGAAGGTGGAGTTGGTGGTGACCCGGAAGCCGCGCCGCTTGGCCTCCTTGATCGCCGCCACCGCCTCGTCGAAGACGCCTTCCTTGGCCACCGATTCGTCATGGCGCTCGCGCAGTCCGTCGATGTGTACGGCGAAGGCGAAGAACGGGGAGGGCGAGAACTTGTCGATCTTCTTGCGCAACAGCATGGCGTTGGTGCAGAGGAACACGTACTTCTTGCGTGCCACCAACTGCCGGACGATCTCGTCGATCTGCGGGTGCATCAGCGGTTCGCCGCCCGCGATGGAGACCATCGGAGCACCTGATTCGAGGACGGCGCCCACGGCCTGGGCGACCGGCATGCGCTGCTTGAGCACTCCGGCCGGATGCTGGATCTTCCCACAGCCCTCGCACGCGAGGTTGCAGGCGAACAGGGGCTCCAGTTCCACGATGAGCGGGAACTTGTCCCGCCGGCGGAGCTTCTGTTCCATGAGGTACGTCGCAACCTTGATGGACTGACGGAGCGGCATGGCCATCTGGCTCACCTCCTGGGGAGCGGCAAAGATCGGTGCCATTCATAAAAAGCAGGCAGGACGGCACAGAGGACGCGGAAAGCCGATATTCCACCGCGTATCGTGCCGATACGGATGAGCTCGTGCTCCGGGGCGTCGACGACCACCCGTACGGCCGCAACGGGCCGCGGCCCGGACCGCAACGCGGCGCGGAGGGTGGCGGCGGACTCCATGTCCACCGCGATCGCTCCGGTGGCCCGCAGTTCGGCCCGCTCGTGTCCGCGTACGACATGGGCGGAGCCGGTCAGCGGGCCGGTGTGGACGGTGTGCCCGGGCACCGCCCGGGCGAGAGCCTCGGCGAGCAGCCGCGTGCCGGTGCAGGCGGTCGGGCCGCCGGTGCCCCGGGTCTCGTCGGCGACCACCAGGTCCCCGGGGTGCATGCCGGGTGAAAGACCGGCGCAGAAACCGGCGGCGAGGACGGCCGTGCCGGGCGCCCGGCCCCCGCCGAGCGCCCTGGTCACGGCCGCGTCGGCGGCCCTGGGCCCCATGCCCGTACAAAGGACGGACACCGGCCCCGGTGCCCCGCGGGCCCTGCCCCTGCGCAGCGCGAGCCGCTCGATGCCGAGCGCGCAGGCGATCAGCAGCGGCGCCGCGGGACCGGCCGGCCGGGGGCCATCGCCCATCAGGCCCCCTTGCGGCCGGCCGCGCGGTCGGCGAACGGTTCGCCGTGCACGTACCGCCCGAGCGCGGTCAGCGGGAAGACCTGGCGGTAGAGGTGGTAGTTGATGGAGAAGTCCCAGGGGAATCCGGTGCCGGTGAAGTACGGCTCGTCCCAGGAGCCGTCGGCCCGTTGCGTCCCGGTCAGCCAGGAGATCCCGCGCCGTACGGGCTCGGTGTCCCGCCGTCCCGCGGCGAGCAGGGCGAGCAGGGCCCACGCGGTCTGGGAGGCGGTGGAGGCGCCGTGGCCGATCCACTTCTCCTCGCGGTAGGAGCGCAGGTCCTCGCCCCAGCCGCCGTCGTCGTTCTGAACGGACTCCAGCCAGGCGACGGCCCGGCGGATCGCCGGGTGCGCGGCGGGCAGTCCGGCGGCCACCAGCGCGGGCACCACCGCCCCCGTGCCGTACACATGGTTGACGCCCCAACGGCCGAACCAGCCGCCGCTCGCCTCCTGTCGGGCGAGCAGCCACTGGATGCCGCGTCGTGCGGCGGGCAGGCCGGCCTGGCCCTCGACGGCGAGCATCTCCACCACGTGTCCGGTGACGTCGGCGGACGGCGGGTCGATGACCTCGCCGAAGTCGCAGAAGGGCAGCCGGTTGGGGAACGGGCTGGTGTTGTCCGCGTCGAACGCGCCCCACGCCCCGTCGCGGGACTGCATGCCGAGGTTCCAGCGCACTCCGCGCGCGATGGCGTCCTCGACGCGCGAGGGGTCGGGGTGGCGGACCCGGCGCAGTGCCAGGACCACCTCGGCGGTGTCGTCGATGTCCGGGTAGTTGTCGTTGTGGAACTCGAACGCCCAGCCCCCCGGCGCGAGCCGGGGACGGCGTACGGCCCAGTCGCCGGGCCGGTCGATCTGTTCGCCGAGCATCCAGTCCGCGGCCTTCACGAGCGCCGGGTGATCGGGGCGGACCCCGGCGTCGGCGAGCGCGATGGTCGCGAGGCAGGTGTCCCAGACCGGGGACTGACACGCCTCGATCATCCGCGCGCCGTCCTCGCGCCGGACGGCGAACCGGTCGAGGGAGTCCAGGCCGGCCCGCATCACGGGGTGGTCGAGGTCGTAACCGAGCAGGTGCAGGGCGATGACGGAATAGACGGCGGGCGGCTGGATGCCGCCCCAGCAGCCGTCGTTCTCCTGGCGCTCGACGATCCAGCGCGCCGCGTTGTTCATGGCGGCCCGGCGCAGCTTGCGCGGTGCGATGCGGTGGTACAGGCGCAACGCCTTGTCGAGGCGCTGGAAGACGCCGTCCCAGCTGGCGACGGGAGCGACGCGCCGGGGCGGGTTCGGGTCGTTCGGGTCGGTGTGGAGTTCGTCGAGGGGGAAGGGCGCGGGGCGCACCGGCCGCTTGGCCGAGACGATGGTGAGCGGCACGATGGTCTGCCGGGCCCAGCAGCCGAATTCGTAGATGTTGAGCGGAACCCACGTGGGGAAGAACATCAGCTCGGGCGGGAGCTGCGGGAGGTCCTCCCACTTCCACCAGCCGAAGAGGGCGAGCCAGATGCGGGTGAAGACGCGGCTCTCGGCAATGCCGCCCCGTTCCCTGATCCAGCGTGCGGCGCGGGCCATGTGCGGTGCGTCGGGGGCGTCCCCGGCCAGCCGCAGGGCCACGTACGCCTCGATGGTGGCGGAGAGGTCTCCGGGTCCGCCGTGGAAGGTGGCCCACGTGCCGTCGCCGAGCTGTTCGCCGCGGATGAAGAGCGCGGCTGCACGGACGACTTCCGGGTCCTGGATGCCGAGGAATTGACGGAGCAGCAGGTCCTCGGCGTCCATGGTGACGTTGGTGGCGAGGTCGCCCTTCCACCAGCCCTGCTCGTCCTGTCTGCCGAGGAGGTGCTCCACCGAGCGTTCCACGGCGTACCGCGCGGCTTCGAGCACCTCGTGCGCGGCGCTGGTCGTGTCGGTCGGATGGGTGGCCGTGGCCGCGCCGGGGGTCACGGCCCCGGCGCTTCCGTCGGTCGTCGCTGTCATGGCTTCCCCTTCGTGCAGTGTTGTCCTCTGCTGTGCTGGGGGCTCCGTCGGCCGGTGCCCGTGGGGGCACCGGCCGGCGACTGCGAGTCATATGGACCAGATGGTGATCATCTCTTTCGTACGACGACGAAGTCCGCGAGCGCCGTGAGCTGCGCCCGCACGGTTTCCGGCATGTCGACGCGGTGCAGTGCCTCGATGGCGACCGCATGCTGGCGACGCGCCTCCTGGGCGGTCCATTCGCGGCCGCCCGCCTCCTCGATGAGTGCCGCGCGGGCGGCGAACTCCTCTTCGGAGAAGCTGTCGAAATCGGCGCTCTTGGCGTCGGCGGCGAGCAGTTCGCCCAGCCGCTGGGAGGCCGGTCCGCCCGCGGCGAGCGCGGCGACGACCGGGAGCGACTTCTTGCGCTGACGCAGGTCGCTCCAGGTCTGCTTGCCGGTGGAGTCGGGGTCGCCCCAGATGCCGAGCACGTCGTCGACGGCCTGGAAGGCGAGGCCGAGGTGGTAGCCGTACGCCTCCAGGGTGTCGGCGGTGCGGTCGTCGGCGCCTCCGAGGACCGCACCGATGGAGCAGGCGCAGGCGAGCAGTGCGCCGGTCTTGTTGCCCTCCATCTCCAGGCACTCCTCCACGGTGACCCGTTCGCGGTGCTCGTAGGAGATGTCCTGGGCCTGACCGTCGATGAGCTTGCGGGTGGCGGCGGTCAGCCGGCGGGTCGCGCGGCCCGCCTCGGAGGTGCCGAGTTCCAGCAGGACCTCGTTGGCGAGCGCGAACAGCGCGTCGCCGACCAGGATCGCCTGGGCGGGACCGTGGACCTTCCAGACCGTGTCACGGTGGCGACGCTGCTCGTCGCCGTCCATCAGGTCGTCGTGCAGCAGCGAGAAGTTGTGCACGAGTTCGACGGCCACGGCTCCGGGGACGCCCGCCTCGGGTGCGGCGCCCGCCGCCTCCGAGGACAGCAGGGCGAGCGCCGGCCGGACGGCCTTGCCGCCGTCGCCGTCGGAGGGCTCTCCCTGGGCGTCGATCCAGCCGAAGTGGTAGGCGGCGACGGTGTCCATGGGCGGTGCGAGCCGGTTCACAGCGGCCCGGAGCACCGGCGTGGAAAGGGCCCGCCCACGCTCCAGAAGCGCGGTGACGTCCGTGGTGTCGGCCACGGTGTCGAAAGCCGGATTCGCCGGGGTCACTGACTCTCCTCTTGTTCCGGTGGTACTGCTCATGCCGCCTCCTGCAGCGGATGTTCATGGGAGCGGCCCAGTGCCCTCAGCGCGACGTCCGCGGCGCTGAACCCGCTGCGGACGGCGCCCTCCATCGTCGCGGGCCAGCCGGTCGCCGTCCACGCGCCCGCCAGGCCGAGGCCGGGGGCTCGGGTGCGGGATCCGGGCCGCAGTCGGCCGACGCCGGGGGCGGGGGCGAAGGTCGCCGCGCGCTCCCGGGTGACGAAGAAGTCCCTGATCCCGGCCGTGCGGGCGGCCGGGAGGAGACGCTCCAGCTCGGGCAGGTAGCGCCCTCGCAGCTCGGCGACGGGGAGGTCGATCTCCTCGTCCGCCGCGGACTGGGACACCGCGAGGTACTGTCCGGGTCCGGTGAGCCCGGATGCCTCCGTACGGTCGAAGACCCACTGCACCGGGGAGCCGAGCGCGGTGAAGAACGGGCGGCGCAGCACCGTGCGGTCGTAGACGACGTGCACGTTCAGGATCGGCGAGGTGCCGATGTCGAGCAGCCGGTCCGGTGCGTCGATCGCTCCGGCGGGCAGCAGGGCGTGGGTCTCGCGCTGCGGGACGGCGAGGACGACGGCGTCCGCGTCGATCCGTTCGCCGTCCGTGCCGACACTCCAGCCGCCCTGCTCCGTACGGGTGAGGGAGGTCGCCTTGGTGCGCAGTTCGACGCGGACGCCGACGGCGTCGAGTGCCGCCCGGGCCAGTGTGTCGTGGATCTCGCCGAGGGGTACGCCCGCCCAGCCGATGTCGGCGGCGCCGGGCTCGGACAGGAGGCCGGTCTTGAAGACCTTCGCGGCCAGGGCCAGGGAGGCGTTCGGGGCGGTGGCGTTGAGCGTGGCGACGCCGACCAGGTCCCACAGCGCCTCGACGGTGCGCGGCGACTGGCCGTGCCGGGCGAGCCAGGCGCCGAAGTCGACGGTGTCGAGGGCGGGGTCCTCCGGGTCCAGGCGGCCCAGCGCGAGCGCGGCGCGTCCGACGCTCGCGCGTTCGACGAGCGAGAGGTGCGGATAGCCGACGAGTCCGGCCGCGAGGTGGAACGGCACCGGCAGGTCGTTGCGGCGCAGCCGTCCCAGCCGGGGCCCCGAAGGCCGGCCGACGTCGAGGACAGGTACGTCCAAACGGTTCTGCAGAGGCGCGAGGCTCGCCGCGCCGACGCGGTCGAGCAACCACCGGTAGGCGGTGCAACAGCGCAGGTAGACATGCTGTCCGTTGTCGACCGTCAGTTCGCCGCGCCGGAAGGAGAAGGCGAGTCCGCCGAGCCGGGGCCGCCCTTCGAGCAGGGTCACCTCGAGCCCGGCATCGGCCAGTCGCAGAGCGGCGGTGGTGCCGGCGATTCCGCCGCCGATCACCACCGCGCGGGAGGAACGCGGGGCGCCGTCCGTCATGCGTCCTCCTTTCGTCGGGTCGCTTCAGTCAGGGACGCTTCGGTACGGCCGAGGGTTGAGCACGGACACCTGCCCGTGATCCACATGGTGCGCGAGATATCCGTGCGCCGCATCAGGCGCGCCTCCTGACCGTCCGTCGGGACACGTGCCGCGTGTCGAGTCCGGAGAGTCCGCGCATCGCGACGTACGCCTTCTCGTGGCCGGGCAGCGACACCCGGCCGCGCAGCACCGCCCCGGGGTCGCGCTCGATGCGGTCGAGCAGCCGCCGGTAGATGCCCGCCATGGCCGCGACGCAGGCGCCGCTGCGCCGGTCCAGCATCGGCAGCAGCCGGTATCCCTCGGCGAACAGCGTGCGGGCCCGGCGGACCTCGAAATGCACCAGCCCCGCGAAGTCCGCGCCGGACGGTGGCGTGGCCGAGTGGAAACCGGCCGAGCAGCCGAACTTGGCGAGGTCGTCGGAGGGAAGGTACGTGCGTCCGTTGCCGGCGTCCTCGCGGACGTCTCGCAGGATGTTCGTCAACTGCAGCGCGAGCCCGAGCGTGTCGGCGTACTCGGCGGCACGGTCGGTGCCGGGCGCACCCCGTTGGGTACCGAAGATCCCCAGGCTGAGGCGGCCGATGGCTCCCGCCACGCAGCGGCAGTACGCCTTGAGGTCGTCCCACGTCTCGTAGGTCGCGCCGCGCACGTCCATCAGCACGCCGTCGATGAGTTCGTCGAGCCCGCCGAGCGGGAGCGGGAACCTTCGCGCGACGTCGGCGAGCGCGACGGCTACCGGATCGGTGTCGTCCTCGTCGATCGCGCCGCCGCGGATCCGGTCCAGGACCTCGCGGGTGCTCTCCAGGCGTTCCCGCTTGGCCTGCGGCGCGAGGTCGCCGTCCCCGATGTCGTCGACCCGGCGCGAGAAGGCGTACAGCGCCGACATGGCCTGCCGCTTCTCGGCCGGCAGCAGTCTGATTCCGTACGCGAAGTTGCGCGCCTGCTGTCCGGTGACCGCCTCGCAGTATCTGTATGCGGCCTGTACCGGTGCCGACACGGGCATCGTCTGTGCCTCCACGGTCCGGCTCACCCCTCTCCACGCGCTCTTCGCAAGACAACTCCCACTTCGCGCAGCAGGCTGGGCTTGGTGGGCTTGGGGGGGCCGGGCAGGACATCGAACCCGGCGGCCGCGATCGCGGAGAGGGCGGCGCGCCCGCCTCCCACGAATCCGGCGAGAAGCAGCCTGAGCCTGCCGTGGACGCTACCCACCAGGGGGGTGCCTTCATTCAGCAGTTCCCGGGCGCGTTCCGCCTCGAACGCGACCAGCGAACGGACCGACGCGCCCGCCGAGGGGGCGGCGAGGTCGGACTCGCGGACGTGGAAGCGGGCCATGTCGTCGGCGGGCAGGTAGATCCGGTCGCGTCCGAGGTCCTCGGCGACGTCCTGGAGGTGCTCGACGATCTGCAGGGCCGTGCAGACGGCGTCGGATCGGCGGATCCGTTCGGGGCTGGCGGTGCCGGTGATCTGCAGGACGAGCCGGCCCACGGGGTTGGCGGAGAGCTCGCAGTAGGCGGCGAGTTCCTCGTACGTCCCGTAGCGGCGGACCTTCTGGTCCTGGCGGTTGGCCTCGACGAGGCCGAGGAAGGGTTCGGGGGTGAGCGCGCGCCGCCGCACGGTGGGGCGCAGCGCGCGCAGCAGGGGGTGGTGCGGGCCGTCGCCCGTGGCGGCGAAGACTCGGCGCAGGTCGGCCTCGAAGGCGTCGAGCAGGGCGAGCCGGTCGTCGGCCTGCTCGGGGGCGAGGCCGAGGTGGCGGGCGTCCGCGCCGCCGGGGGCGAGGTCGCCGTCGCCGATGTCGTCGACGAGCCGGGCGAAGCCGTAGACGGCCATCAGGTCGTCCCGCCAGGCGCGCGGCAGGAAGAAGGGGGCCACGGGGAAGTTCTCGTCCGCGGCCTTGTCGAGGGTGCGGGGCACGGCCACCGCGGGGCGGGCCTGCCGGGCCGGGGTCACCACGGGCCGCCCGGTGCCGGTGCCGTGACGCGCCGTGTCCGTCCGGAAAGGAGAGGCGCTGGGACGGCGTGAACACCTCGGAGCTGGAGATCTTCCGTCATTGCCGTCACATCTCCCGTTCTACACTGCTGACCCAAAACATCCCATTCCGGACACGCCGCCCGCTCTGCCGAGTGCGGAGCGCGCCTGCGGGCCATACGCCCTGGCGGTATCGCCCCACTTGCCACGAATCAGCACCGGTACAGCTTACGTTGTACGAGCCCATCGGCACGGACGGGGTGTCGCGCGCTGCCCGACAACGCCCTCCACTCCGCCAACCTTCCCCGCGAGGAGAGGCTTTGACGTCATCCGCCGGTAGGAGATCTTGACCGGTGCATACCGCCGGGCGTGCAGGACGCCACGGCGGGTCCACGGTCCGGACACCGAAGCGGCCCCGCCGGAAGGCTCCGGCAAGGGCCGTTTCGGTGTGCCGCAGGACCGGGGACGGACTACTTGCCGGTCTCGCGCTCGTACGCCTTGAGGACCTCGTCGGTCGGACCGTCCATCAGCAGTTCGCCCTTCTCCAGCCACAGCACCCGGTCGCAGGTGTCCCGGATGGACTTGTTGCTGTGGCTGACCAGGAAGACCGTGCCTGCCTCCTTGCGCAGTTCCCTGATGCGCTTCTCGGAGCGGATCTGGAACTTGCGGTCGCCGGTCGCCAGCGCCTCGTCGATCATGAGGACGTCGTGGTTCTTGGCGGCGGCAATGGAGAACCGCAGGCGGGCGGCCATGCCGGAGGAGTACGTCCGCATCGGCAGCGTGATGAAGTCGCCCTTCTCGTTGATGCCGGAGAAGTCGACGATCTCCTGGTAGCGCTCGCGGATCTCCTCGCGCGACATGCCCATGGCCAGGCCGCCGAGCACCACGTTGCGTTCCCCGGTCAGATCGCTCATCAGCGCCGCGTTCACGCCGAGCAGCGACGGCTGGCCGTCGGTGTACACCTTGCCGCTCTCGGTCGGGAGCAGACCGGCGATGGCCCGCAGCAGGGTCGACTTGCCGGAGCCGTTGGTCCCGATCAGGCCGATCGCCTCACCGCGGTACGCGGTGAAGGTGACGCCTCGCACGGCGTGCACCTTCCGCACCCCGCGCCCCTCGCCCTTGTCGCGACGCAGGATCCGGCTCAGTGCCGCGGTGGCGCTGCCCCTGCCTCCTCCGCCGCCGTTGACGCGGTACACGATGTGCACGTCGTCGGCGATGACGGTGGGGACCCGCCCCGAAGTGTTGTCCTCAGCCACGGCCGTACCGTTCCTCCGCCTTCCAGAAGTACACGAAGCCCGCGATGCCGACGACGGCCGCCCAGGCGAGCGCCGCCATCCAGACGTGCGCCGGAAGGTTCTCGGCGCCGTAGCCCTTGATCAGGGCGAAACGCATCAGGTCCATGTAGATGGCCGCCGGGTTGTACTGGAGCACGTCGGCGATCCAGGCCGGCTTGTCCGCGAGCATCACCGGGATGGAGAACATGACGCCCGACGCGTACATCCAGGTCCGCATGATGAACGGCATCAGCTGCGCGAGGTCGGGGGTCTTGCTGCCGAGCCTGGCCATGATCATCGCCAGTCCGGTGTTGAAGACGAACTGCAGGGCCAGCGCCGGGACGACCAGCAGCCAGGACAACCCCGGGCGACTGCCGAAGGCGACGGCCACGACCGCGAGCACGATCATCGAGTACAGCAGCTGCTGGAGCTGCTGGAGCGAGAACGAGACCGGCAGCGAGGCCCGCGGGAAGTGCAGGGCCCGGACCAGCCCCAGGTTGCCGGAGATCGCCCGCACACCGGCCATCACCGAGTTCTGGGTGAAGGTGAAGACGAAGACGCCGGTCACCAGGAACGGGATGAAGACCTCCTGGGTCATTCCCTTCCTGGTCCCCAGGATCAGCCCGAAGATCAGATAGTAGACGAGGGCGTTGAGCAGCGGTGTGGCCACCTGCCACAGCTGGCCCAGCTTCGCCTGGCTGTACTGGGCGGTCAGCTTGGCCCGGGAGAACGCCATGATGAAGTGGCGCCGCCCCCAGAGCTGGCGGACGTACTCGATCAGCCCTGGCCGGGCGCCGCTCACCGTCAGCCCGTACTTGGCGGCCCTCTCGGCCGCGCTCAGGCCGTCGTCGGCGGATGGTGCGGCGCCCAGGGCGACCGCACCATCGTGGGTTGTGTCACTCACCAGAATGAAACTCTCGTATTCAACGTGCGCGGCCGGTCGTGGGCGCGGCTCGGAGCGGACAGGTCCCGTGGAGACGGAGGTACAGAGGAGTCGCCCCCCATGCTCTCAGAGTGGAGACACTCAGATCACCGGAGGTCGGCCGAGCCTGGTCAGCCGCCATACCGTGCGCCACTTCATCGGGCGGCGGGTGCCGCACGGAGTGGACCAGCCCTCCTTGAAGCCTCCGAACCACGCCTTCAGGGCCGGACCGGAGGGCTTGCGCACCAGGGTCAGCAGCAGCCACACACCGAGGTAGACGGGGATCAGGGGCGCCGGCAGATTCCGGCGGGCCAGCCAGACCCGGTTGCGGGCCACCATCCGGTGGTACACGGCATGCCTCGAGGGAGCCGTCGTCGGGTGGTCGAGGACCATGTCCGCGCGGTAGTCGATCGACCAGCCGGCGTCCAGTGCCCGCCAGGCGAGGTCGGTCTCCTCGTGCGCGTAGAAGAACCGACCGGGCAGCGGCCCGACCTCGGCGAAGACCTTGGTGCGTACGGCGTTGGCGCCGCCGAGGAAGGTCGTCACCCGGGAGGAACGCATCGGGTCGGACGCGCGCAGGCGCGGCACGTGGCGCCGCTGGGTGACACCGGTGTCCGGGTCGGCGATGCGGAAGCTGATGATCCCCAGCCGGGGATCGGCCTCGAACGCCCGTCGGCACAGCTCGGCGGTGTCGGTGAGCGGCAGCAGCCCGTCGTCGTCGAGGAAGAGCAGCGCGTCCACGTCGGCACCGGACGGGCCGAACGCCTCGATCCCGACATTCCGGCCGCCGGGGATGCCCAGGTTCTCGGGCAGTTCCACGGTGCGTACGCCCGCGGGGACGTCGGGCACGGGGGCGCCGTTGCCGACGACGACCACCTCGATCCGGTCGCCCTCCTGCTGGGCGACCGAATCCAGGAGGGCCCGCAGTTCCTCGGGGCGGTTGCCCATCGTGATGATGACCGCGCCGAGTTTCATGGATGTGCTCACTTCAACCTGCTCGATGCGAGGATCGACACGAGATGCAGGAGGGTCTGCAGCAGCGCGATGCCGGCCAGGACCGCGACCAGGAGACGGCTGACGAACAGGTCGTCCCTGACCGCGTCGAACACCGCCGCCACCAGGACCACCAGGGACGCCTCGACGCCGAGGATCAGCCGGTGGAACTTGAGCGCGGCGGCGGCCCGACGGGCGAGCGCCATGCCGGACGAGCGCGGCTCGGAGGCGGCCTCCTTGACCGGGGGAAGTCCGCCCTGGTGGCGCGCGACGCCGACGAGGTCGGTCTCGGCCTTGATCAGGATGGCGCCGAGGGCCGCGAGGGTCCCCAGGAAGGCCCACAGCCAGTCGATCCGTCCGGAACCCCACAGGTCGGCGGCCCGCAGACCGAAACCGACGAGCACGGCCGCGTCGCAGAGGTACGCACCGACCCGGTCCAGATAGACCCCGCCCAGCGAGAACTGCTTCTTCCAGCGGGCCACCTCGCCGTCGACGCAGTCGAGCAGCAGGTAGAGCTGGACCATGAGCACGCCGAGCAGCGCCCCGGGGATGCCCGGGACGAGCAGGGCCGGCGCGGCGAGCACGCCCGCGACGGTCATCACATAGGTCAGCTGGTTGGGCGTGATCCGGGTGTTCACCAGGTGCCGGTCCACGCGCAGGGAGATCTCGCGCATGTAGAGCCGCCCCGCCCAGTGCTCACCACTGCGCCGGTCCTTCACGCCCGGAGGGTGCACGACCGGGCGGAGTTCAGCTATCGATGGCTTTTGCATAGTCGGCGTACGCGTCCCTGATCTGGTCGGTGGACAGGTTGAGGTGTTCGAGGATCGTGAAGCGTCCCGGACGGGTCTGCGGGGCGTACTCGACGGCGCGGACGAACTCGTCGGCGGTGAAACCGATCTCTTCGGGCCGCACGGGCAGGCCGTGCCGGCGCAGCACGGCCGCCATGAGCAGCGACTCCTCGCGCGCACCGCGCAGGTGCATGGCGAAGCAGGCGCCGAGGCCGACCTGCTCGCCGTGGCTGGCCGCACGCTTCGGGTACAGCAGGTCGAAGCCGTGGTTGATCTCATGGCAGGCGCCCGATGCGGGCCGGGAGTCTCCTGCCACCGACATGGAGATGCCGGTCAGCACGAGGCCCTCGGCCAGCACCGTGAGGAAGCCGTCGTCGGCGATCCCGCCGGGGTGGCGCAGCACGGCCTCGCCGGCCTGCCGGGCCATGGCCGCGGCGAGGCCGTCGACCTTCTCGCCCCTGACGTCGCGGGCGAGTTCCCAGTCGGCCACGCACGAGATGTTGGAGACCGCGTCGCCGATGCCGGAGCGCACGTAGCGGGGCGGTGCCTGGCGGACGATGTCGAGGTCGATGACGACGGCGATCGGGGTCGGGACCCCGTAGGAGCCCCGGCCGTTGTCGTTGTCCAGCGTGGCGACCGGCGAGCAGAGCCCGTCGTGGGCGAGGTTCGTCGCCACCGCGACCATGGGCAGCCCCACGCGCGCGGCGGCGTACTTGGCCACGTCGACGATCTTGCCGCCGCCGAGTCCGACCACGGCGTCGTACCGGTTGCCCTTGATGTCGTCGGCGAGCTTGACCGCCGAGTCGAGGCTGCCGTCCGCGACCGGGTACCAGTGGGCACCGGGCAGTGCGGGGGCCAGCCGTTCGCGCAGCGCGCGCCCCGACCCGTCGCTGATCGCGACGGCGAGCTTGCCGGAGGCGGAGATCCGCTGGTCGGCGAGGAGGCCGGCCAGGTCGTCCAGGGCGCCGCGGCTGATGTCGACGACGACCGGGGACGGAATGAGCCGGGTCAGTACTGGCACGCGATCTCACGGCCCTTCGCGAGGTCGTCGTGGTTGTCGATCTCGACCCACGCCACCTCGCCGATGGGGGCCACGTCGACGGTGAAGCCGCGGTCGACGAGTTCCTGGTAGCCGTCCTCGTAGTAGAGGTCCGGGTCGCGCTCGAAGGTCGCCTTCAGGGCGTCGGCGAGTTCGGCGGCGGCCTCCGGCTCGATGAGGGTGACGCCGATGTACTCGCCGGTCGCGGTGGCCGGGTCCATCAGCTTGGTGATGGACCGCACACCCCGGCCGTCCTCGGTGACGACCTTCATCTCCTCGTCGGCGAGGCGCTTCACGGTGTCGAGCGCCAGGATGATCTTCTGCCCGTCGCCGCGGGCGGCGAGCAGGGTCTTCTCGACGGAGACGGGGTGGACGGTGTCGCCGTTCGCCAGGATGACGCCGCGGGCGAGGACGTCGCGGGCGCACCACAGGGAGTAGGCGTTGTTCCACTCCTCGGCCTTGTCGTTGTCGATCAGGGTGAGGGCGAGGCCGTACTTCTCCTCGAACTCGGCCTTGCGGGCGTACACGGCCTCCTTGCGGTAGCCGACGACGACGGCGGCCTCGGTGAGGCCGATCTCCGCGAAGTTGGCCAGCGTGAGGTCCAGGACCGTCTTCTCGCCGTCCACCGGCACGAGGGCCTTCGGGAGCGTGTCGGTGTAGGGGCGCAGTCGCCGCCCGGCACCGGCTGCCAGTACGAGGCCGATCATGCGGGTTCTCCTTCGTCGTGAACGGCGGGTGCTCCTGAGGACACCCAGAAGCGGATGGACTCCACGAGCACCACCAGTGCCACGGCCACCGCGAACGCGGTGAGCGCCATGGTGAACGCTGAATGCCGGGTGAGTACGGCGGCGAGTACGGCCACCACCAGGGTGCGGCCCTCGTGCCCGCCGATCGTGCGCACCAGCCACCGGGGCGGCGCGCCGGTGCCTCCGCGAATGCGGTAGACGGTGTCGTAGTGATGGTAGGCGACGGCCGAGACCAGCCCGAAGGCCGCGGGGAGCGCCCCCGGGACGTCGCTGCGGGCGGCGAGGATCAGGACGGTGCAGTACTCGGCCGCCCTGAATATCGGGGGTACGAGCCAGTCCAGGGCGCCCTTGAGGGGGCGGGAGACAGCCATGCCGGAGAACATCGCGTACACGACGGCCGCGAGGATGGTGTGCCAGCTCCCGAAGGGCTGCGTGAGCGCGGAGGCGATCATGAGCGCTCCGGCGAGCAGGGCCGCGACGGGGGCGCTCCAGTTGCCGCCGAGCCTGCGACCGAACGCCGCGACGGCCTGGGCGAGCGGGCCGGAGTCGGTGAGGTCGGCCAGGGCCCGGGCGGCCCGGTCGGTGCGCTCGGCCCTGCGGGTCAGCGAGCGCAGCAGCCGGCCCGCGGTGGTGTAGCAGGCGGCGAAGGCGCAGCCGCCGAGCAGGGCGTAGAAGACGATCCGGGGCGTGGTCGCCGCGGTGAGCACCGCGATCATCGCCCAGCGCTCCCCGATCGGCAGCACGATCATCCGGCGCAGCCACACCGTCCAGCCCACGCTGTCGAGCCGGTCGGAGAGGGCGGCCGTGGGACTCGAATTGCCCACCGCGTCGTGGTTGGCCTCGTTGAACGAGAAATCGACGACGTGCCGGCAGGTCTGGAGCACCATGGCGCCGAGCGCCAGCGCCCAGACGTCGTCCCCGCCCCGGGCGGCCCCGAGGGCGAGCCCCGCGTAGTAGGCGTACTCCTTGGCCCGGTCGAAGGTGGCGTCCAGCCAGGCGCCCAGCGTCGAGTACTGGAGCGAGTAGCGGGCGAGCTGCCCGTCGGTGCAGTCCAGGACGAAGGAGAGGAGCAGCAGCACGCCGGCGGCGACGAAGCCCGCACGGGTGCCGGTGGCCGCGCTGCCGGCCGCGATCAGGGCGGTCAGCAGGGAGGCGGTGGTGACCTGGTTGGGGGTGAGCCCGCGCCGCGCGCACCAGCGGGCGATGTAGCGGGAGTACGGGCTGATGAGGAACGTGGTGAAGAAGCCGTCGCGGGACTTCACGGCACTGCGCAGCCGTATCGCCTCGTCGTCGACGGCGGCGACGGCACCCTCCGCCTCGGCGCGCGCGGGCGCGTCGGCCGGGACGGCGGCGACCAGCGAGCCCAGTTCGGGGCGCTGTACGGGGATGCCCTCGGCGTCCAGGAGACCGGCGACGCGGCCCGGCAGGGTGTGGTCGGTGACCGTCGCCACAGTCGTGCCGGCGGCGGTGGGTGCTGCGGAGCCGTCGGACACGGCGGTGACCAGGGCCCGGGCGAGCGCGGGGCGGGCCTCCGGCTGCGCGGTGAGCGCGCCGCGGACGGCGGCGGCCGGGAAGCGCGGGTCGGTCAGTCCGAGCCGGAGGGCGTGTACGTGACCGACGAAACGGGGGTCGACCAGTGCGACGCGGCGGTCGGCGGGAACGGCCGCGAGGAGCCGCGCGGTCTCGGTCGCGTCGGCGGCGGCCTGTACGTCGAAGCCCAGTGACCGCAGATCGTCCGCGAGCGAGGATCCGGGCAGCGGAGCACCGGTGAGGATGGCGGTCGACAGACGAACTCACTCCTTGGTGCTGACGGGGTCGGCGCGCTGCAACGCGGCCCGGAAGCGGGCCGACGGCACGTCGGCAGAGGCTATCGGATGAACGGAAGCGGGAGTTCACCGCCCGTTCGTGCTCCGTTGGGACGGACCGGCGTCATGCGGCATCGCCCGCGATCATCATCGTCGATTCCCGCCTCGCCTGACAAAACGCGGTGGTACGGATCCGGGCCAATCCCGCCCGGATCGGGCGAGAGGGCCCGCAGCGCGGACGGAGCGCCCGGCGGGAACCCTGGCCCTCCCCGTACGCTCCGGGACGGCGGTGCCGCTGCCGGGACACGCCCTCAGGGCTGTCCCGTGATCCCTGGCGGATCGGCGTGCGGCGTCGGATGCGGTGCAGCGCAAGGCGGAGGACACCCGAATACTGGATGCACTCGGGCGTTCCGGCAACGCGGCGAGGTGTCGTGGCTGACGCCGCACGCCCGCCGGGGACTGCGGGACAGCCCCTAGGCTGGTCCGTATGACATGGCTGATCACAGGCGGGGCGGGGTACATCGGCGCACACGTGGTGCGGACCATGGCGGAGGCGGGTGAGCGGGTCGTCGTCCTCGACGACCTGTCGACCGGCGTCGCCGGACGGCTCCCGGCCGGTGTGCCGCTGATCGAGGGCTCGGTGGCCGACCGCGCGCTGCTCGACGAGGTGCTGGCGCGGCACGCGGTGACGGGTGTGGTGCATCTCGCGGCGAAGAAGCAGGTCGGCGAGTCCGTCGAGCGGCCGCTGCTGTACTACCGGGAGAATCTGGCCGGGCTGACCGCGCTGCTGGAGGCGGTCGTCGCCGCCGGGGTACGGCACTTCCTGTTCTCCTCCTCCGCCTCCGTGTACGGCGTGCCGGATGTGGAACTGATCACCGAGGAGACGCCCTGTGCCCCGATCAGTCCCTACGGCCAGACGAAGCTCGCCGGGGAGTGGCTGGTCCGGGCGGCCGGGCGGGCGCACGGGCTGTCCACCGCCTGTCTGCGTTACTTCAACGTGGCCGGGGCGGCGGCGCCGGAACTGGCGGACACGGGCGCCTTCAACGTGATCCCGATGTTCTTCGAACGGCTGACCCGGGGCGAGGCGCCCCGAATCTTCGGTGACGACTACCCCACCCCCGACGGCACCGGCATCCGCGACTACATCCACGTCGCCGATCTCGCCGACGCGCATCTGGCCGTCGCCCGGAGTCTGGCCGCGCGGGCCGAAGGGGACGCCGACGACCTGACCGTGAACATCGGCCGCGGCGAGGGGGTGTCGGTACGGGAGATCGCGGGTCTCGTGGGCGAGGTCACCGGCCGGCACGTGCCGCCGGTGGTGGAGGCGCGCCGCCCCGGCGACGGGGCGAAGGCCGTCGCGTCCGCCGCCCGGATGTCCGGGGATCTCGGCTGGACGGCCCGGCGCGACGTGCGCGAGATGGTCGAATCCGCCTGGGACGGCTGGTGTCTCCAGCACCCCGAGGCACGCACGAACTGACCTTCCGCTGATCACCCCACCGCCCTGACCTGCAAGTGTTTCCGCAGGTCAGGGCACATGACAACGGTGTTCAGTGCCGTGTTGCCCGATACCCCCCACCCGTAGTTCACTGGCAGTGCTCGGGCCGACCGTGCCCGAGTCCGCGAGACGATCGGGAGGCGTCCCCATGGGGGCAGGGCACGATCACGGACACACCCACGGCGGGCCGCCGCCCACCGGCACGGCCGCCGCCGCGTACAAGGGTCGATTGCGGATCGCGCTGGGCATCACACTCACCGTCATGGTCACGGAGGTCGTCGGGGGGCTGCTCGCCGACTCGCTCGCCCTGATCGCCGACGCGGCCCATATGGCGACCGACGCCCTGGGACTGGGCATGGCTCTGCTGGCGATCCACTTCGCCAACCGGCCCGCCGGGCTCAACCGCACCTTCGGCTTCGCCCGCGCCGAGATCCTCGCGGCGCTGGCCAACTGTCTGCTGCTGCTCGGGGTGGGGGGGTTCCTGCTCTTCGAGGCGGTCGGGCGCTTCATCAACCCCGCCGAGACCAGGGGCGGGCTGACGGTCGTCTTCGCCCTGGTCGGTATGGCCGCCAATCTCGTCTCCCTGTCGCTGCTGCTGCGCGGGCAGAAGGAGAGCCTCAATGTGCGCGGCGCCTATCTGGAGGTGCTCGCGGACACGCTCGGCTCGGTCGCCGTGCTGGTCTCGGCGGGCGTCATCCTGGCCACCGGCTGGCAGGCCGCCGACCCGATCGCCTCCCTGGTGATCGGCCTGATGATCGTCCCCCGCACCGTGAAGCTGCTCCGTGAGACGCTGAACGTGCTGCTGGAGGCGGCCCCGACGGGCGTGGACATGGGGGACGTACGGGCCCACATCACGGCGCTGCCCGGGGTCCTGGACGTCCACGACCTGCACGCCTGGACGATCACTTCGGGGATGCCGGTGCTCTCCGCGCATGTGGTGGTGAGCCAGGAGGTGCTGGACTCGGTCGGCCACGAGAAGCTCCTCCACGAACTCCAGGGGTGCCTGGGCGACCACTTCGACGTCGAGCACTGCACGTTCCAACTGGAGCCGAGCGGCCACGCCGAGCACGAGGCGGGTCTCTGTCACTGAACGGCCGACCGGGTCCCTCGACCGCAGAGGTGTCCCGCGGTGACTGATCACGACCACACCGCCCGTTGCGGGATCCGGCCGACCTTCGGCGTCCCGGGGCGAGGCGATGGCGGCGCCGGTGCGGCGGGGCACGATCCGCCCGGCCGCCTCCGCCGTCCGAGGGCCGTCCGGACCGCCCCCGTGCGGTGATGGCGCCGAGTCCGGACATGCGGACCCGTAGTGCGGACGAGCGGCTTTTGTACGGCAGACTTGAGCGGACTCGACGGGACCGGCGCACCGGGCCGGGACCATAGCGAAGGATGGGTATGCCGACCACACCAGCCACCGCGGCGCACAGCTCGTCGAACGGCACAGCAGAAGCGATCATGCTCGAACTGGTCGACGAGAACGGCACCACCATCGGTACGGCGGAGAAGCTCTCCGCCCACCAGCCGCCGGGTCTGCTGCACCGGGCCTTCTCCGTGTTCCTGTTCGACGAGCGCGGCCGGCTGCTGCTCCAGCGGCGCGCGCTCGGCAAGTACCACTCCCCCGGTGTCTGGTCGAACACCTGCTGCGGCCACCCCTACCCCGGCGAGGCGCCCTTCGCCGCCGCCGCCCGGCGCACGTACGAGGAGCTCGGCGTGTCGCCCTCGCTGCTGGCCGCGGCGGGCACGGTCCGCTACAACCACCCCGACCCGGCTTCCGGCCTGGTGGAGCAGGAGTTCAACCATCTCTTCGTGGGCATGGTGCAGGACCGGCTGCGGCCGGACCCGGAGGAGGTCGGCGAGACCGCGTTCGTCACGGCCGAGGAACTGGCCGAACGGCACGCCGAGGCGCCGTTCTCGGCGTGGTTCATGACGGTGCTGGACGCCGCCCGGCCGGCCGTCAGGGAGCTGACCGGACCATCCGCCGGCTGGTAGCGGACGGGCCGCCCGGTGCTCGCGGGAGCCGCGTCACCGGGTGCCCGCGGATCCGGCGGAAGCCGGGTCAGAGCCCCGGGTTCAGCGGCAGCGCGGCCCAGATGATCTTCCCGCCGCCCGCGGTGTGCTGCACGTCGCAGGCACCGCCCGCCTCCCGGGTGATCTCCCGGACGAGGAGCAGCCCGCGACCGCCGGTCTGCCCGTGGTCCGTCTCCAGGGCCGTCGGCCGGTAGGGGTGGTTGTCCTCCACGGACACCCTGACCCATGCCGCGCCGACGGCCACCTCGACGGCGAGTTCCGGCGAGAGCAGCGCGGCGTGTTTCACCGCGTTGGTGACCAGCTCGGAGACGATGAGCAGCAGTCCTTCGGCGGCGTCGGTGCCGATCGGCACACCCTGACGGTCCAGCAGATCGCGTACCGCGCGCCTGGCCCGTGGGACGGAGACGTCCACGGCCGGGGCGGTGAACCGCCAGACTCCTTCGTACGACAGGGGCCGAGCGGGGACCCTCCCGCGGCTCTCCATAGTCCGGTACCGCCCTCGACTCGTCGGCGACTGCACGTCGAGTACAGAGTGCGCGGCGTAGCCACCGCACCGGACCAGTGAATAAAAGTCGACTTCTATCGACGAATTCTGATCGAACCTGCCCGACTCAATCAGTTCTTGGACTGGTTCTTGTCCTCTCCGGTGGACGCGTCCGGCCGTTCCCCGGTCGTCTTGCGGTCCGTTTCCATGCGCGGGTGGCGACGCTCCGGTTCCGTGCCCTGGTCCGCGACGAGGGAGACGATGCGTCGGCCGCCGACCCCGATCGCGATCAGACCGAGGCCGTCGAAGAGCAGGGCCAGCGAGAAGAAGAGACCGAGGACGTAGAGGCTGCTGTGCGGCCAGTCGAAGAGGACCAACAGACCGAGGAGGAGCCCGAAGGCCCCCTGGAGCAGCGTCCAGCCGAACTGCGGGCCGCGCACGACGACGCTGCCGACCAGCCGGAACACCCCGCCGGTCAGGAAGAGAAGCGCGGCGAACATGGTCAGCGCCTCGGCCGTGCCGTGCGGATGCCGGATGACGACGACCCCCGCGGCGATGTTCAGCGCAGCCACCACGACCGCCAGCCAGAAGTAGTTGCTGCCCCGCGACTCGATGGCGTGGAGCAGACCGACGACGCCACCGACCAGCAGCAACCAGCCGAAGAGCAGCATCGATGTCAGGGTCGCGACACCGGTGTAGACGAGGCCGATCACACCGGCCACGACGAGAAGGATGCCGAGCAGGGCCAGCCGGCCGAAACTCCGGCTCAGCTTCCTGCCCTCGACTGCGGGATCGGCCACGGAAAGCTCCTCACGGTGCGCAGGTGCACGGCCACCCCTTTTTGATCATAGGTTCGAACCGTGCGGATAGCATCCGGCGCATGGACCGTACGGAACCCCGGCTGACGCACACCGTCGCGGACGGTGTCGCCACCGTCGTCATCGACAACCCTGCCAAGCGCAACGCGATGACGACCTCGATGTGGAACGCGCTTCCCCCGCTGCTGGAGCGGCTGGCGGCGGACCTCTCGGTACGCGCGCTGGTGCTGACGGGCGCCGGGGACACCTTCTGCGCCGGGGCGGACATCGCCTCGCTCAGGGCTCCGTCGCACCGGGACCCGTCCTTGCCGGGGGCCCTGTCCTTGCCCGGCGGTCCGTCGCAGGATCCGCAGACGCTCTCCGTGGCGGCCGAGGAGGCGCTGGCCGCATTTCCCCGGCCGACGCTGGCGGCGATCCGCGGCTACTGCGTGGGCGGCGGCAGTCAGCTCGCGGCCGCCTGCGACCTGCGGTTCGCCGAGGACGGTGCCTCGTTCGGGGTCACCCCGGCCAGGCTCGGGATCGTGTACCCGGCGTCGTCGACCCGGCGGCTGGTGGCGCTGACCGGGCCGGCCACGGCGAAGCACCTGCTCTTCTCCGGCGAACTGATCGACACCGCGCGGGCGCTGCGGTCCGGGCTGGTGGACGAGGTGCTTCCGGCCGGTGGACTGGACGCGCGGGTCGACGCGTACACGCGCACGCTGGCGGCGCGTTCGTGGCTCACGCAGGCGGCGGCGAAGGAGTTCGCCGACGGACGCCGGGACCGGGACGCGTACTGGGCGGAGCGGGCGCGGCGCAGCCGCGACACCGCGGAGGGTGTCGCGGCCTTCCTGGAACGGCGCGTGCCGCGCTTCGGACCGCCCGAGAGGGCCGGCTGACCCACCGGCCCGCCGGGGCGGGGCTACCGCAAGAGGGATCTCTGCGTCATGCACACCGTCCTTCGCGACCGCCCGGATGGCCGCAATGACGAATCTCCCACCTTTCCCGCCATCGCAACGAGGCCGCGCCGGGGGTGGCCGGGCGACACGGCGCCCGGCCACCCGGCACAATGCAGGCGAAGGGGCCCCGGCCCCGTGAGCACAGCCAGTGCAGCTGGTGCCGGGAGGGGCACGAGCACAGCCCGTACGAGAAGGCGAGTCGGTAGAACCGTGACGACGTCCATCGAAGGCAGGATCGCCGAGGAGCTCGGCGTACGCGAACGGCAGGTGAAGGCGGCCGTCGAGCTGCTCGACGGCGGGTCGACCGTGCCGTTCATCGCGCGCTACCGCAAGGAAGCGACCGAGATGCTCGACGACGCGCAGTTGCGCACCCTTGAGGAGCGGCTGCGGTACCTGCGGGAGCTGGAGGACCGCCGGGCGGCGATCCTCGATTCCGTGCGCGAGCAGGGCAAGCTGGACGAGGAGCTGGAGGCCCGGATCAGGGCCGCCGACACCAAGGCCCGTCTCGAGGACATCTACCTGCCGTTCAAGCCCAAGCGGCGCACCAAGGCGCAGATCGCCCGCGAGGCGGGGCTCGAACCGCTCGCCGACGGGCTGCTCGGCGACCCGTCGGTGCAACCGCTCGCCGCTGCCGCCGCCTTCGTCGACGCGGACAAGGGCGTCGCGGACCCGGCCGCCGCGCTGGAGGGCGCCCGCGCCATTCTCACCGAGCGGTTCTCGGAGGACGCCGATCTGATCGGTGAGCTGCGCGAGCGCATGTGGACGCGCGGCCGGCTGGCGGCGAAGGTGCGCGAGGGCAAGGAGGAGGCGGGCGCGAAGTTCGCCGACTACTTCGACTTCGCCGAGCCGTTCACCGAACTGCCCTCGCACCGCGTGCTGGCGATGCTGCGGGGCGAGAAGGAGGGTGTGCTCGATCTGGTCCTGGAGCCGGAGGAGCCCTCGGACACGCCCGGACCGTCGTCGTACGAGGGCATCGTCGCCCGGCGCTTCGAGGTGAGCGACCAGGGGCGCCCCGGCGACACGTGGCTGGGCGAGACCGTGCGCTGGGCCTGGCGGACGAGGATCCTGGTGCACCTCGGCATCGACCTGCGGCTGCGGCTGCGCACGGCGGCCGAGGACGAGGCGGTGCGGGTCTTCGCGTCGAACCTGCGCGATCTGCTGCTCGCCGCACCGGCCGGGACGCGTGCCACGCTGGGGCTCGACCCCGGTTTCCGCACGGGTGTGAAGGTCGCGGTCGTCGACGCGACCGGCAAGGTCGTCGCCACGGACGTCATCCACCCGCACGTCCCGGCGAACAAGTGGGACCAGGCGCTGGCGAAGCTGGAGCACCTGGCGCGGGCGCACGCCGTCGAACTGGTCGCGATCGGCAACGGCACGGCGTCCCGCGAGACCGACAAGCTCGCCGGTGAACTGATCGCGAAGCACCCGGAGTTGAACCTCACGAAGGTGATGGTTTCGGAGGCCGGCGCGTCGGTGTACTCGGCCTCGGCCTTCGCCTCGCAGGAACTTCCCGACATGGACGTGTCGTTGCGCGGCGCGGTGTCGATCGCGCGGCGGCTCCAGGACCCGCTGGCGGAGCTGGTGAAGATCGACCCGAAGTCGATCGGGGTCGGCCAGTACCAGCACGACCTGTCCGAGGTGAAGCTGTCGCGGTCGCTGGACGCGGTCGTCGAGGACTGTGTGAACGGTGTCGGTGTGGACGTCAACACCGCGTCGGCGCCGCTGCTTTCGCGGGTCTCGGGGATCGGCGCGGGGCTCGCGGAGAACATCGTCGCGCACCGTGACGCGAACGGGCCCTTCCGGTCGCGCAGGGCGCTCAAGGACGTGGCGCGGCTGGGCCCGAAGGCGTACGAGCAGTGTGCGGGCTTCCTGCGCATCCGGGGCGACGACCCGCTGGACGCGTCCAGCGTGCACCCGGAGGCGTATCCGGTGGTGCGGGCGATGGCGAAGCGGACGGGCGGTGACGTCGCCTCGCTGATCGGCGACACGGGGGTGCTGCGGTCGTTGCGGGCCGACGACTTCGTGGACGAGAAGTTCGGTCTGCCGACGGTCACCGACATCCTGAAGGAACTGGAGAAGCCGGGGCGCGACCCGCGGCCCGCGTTCAGGACGGCCGCCTTCAAGGAGGGCGTCGAGAAGATCGGCGACCTGGCGTCCGGCATGGTGCTGGAAGGTGTCGTCACCAATGTCGCGGCGTTCGGCGCGTTCGTGGACATCGGGGTGCACCAGGACGGTCTGGTGCATGTGTCGGCGATGTCGCGGACGTTCGTGAAGGACCCGCGGGACGTCGTGAAGCCGGGCGACATCGTCAAGGTCAAGGTCATGGACGTCGACATTCCGCGCAAGCGGATCTCGTTGACGCTGCGGCTCGACGACGCGGCGGCAGCGTCCGGCCAGGGCGGCGGGTCCCGGCGGGAGCGCGGTGAACGGGGTGGCCAGGGTGCCCGGCCGCCGCGGCCGCGCCAGGGCGGTCAGGACCGCGACCGGCGCGGTGGCGGCGCCGCCCGTCCGGCGCCGGTGAACAGCGCGATGGCGGACGCCCTGCGGCGGGCCGGGCTGACCGGTCCGGACCGGGACGGCGGCAGGAAGCGCTGACGCCCGGACGGAGGCGGGGTACGCGCGGACCGGCGCGTTCCCGCCTCCGCGCCGGGCCTCCGCTCTCGCCGACACGCGGCCGGGCCCTCATCGGCGCGGCGGCCGGGCCCTCGCCCTCGCGGGTGAGGAGGAGCGGGTACGGGACCGGGAGCGGCGGTCACGGGACCGGGACGGTCAGAACTCCTTCATCCTGCCGTCCACCACCTCGATGCGCCGGGTCGTGCGCACCGCCTCCAGCATCCGCCGGTCGTGCGTGACCAGCAGCAGCGTCCCCGGGTACGAGCCCAGCGCCGATTCCAGCTGCTCGATCGCGGGCAGATCGAGGTGGTTGGTCGGTTCGTCGAGGACGAGGAGGTTCACCCCGCGGCCCTGGAGGAGGGCGAGCGCGGCCCTGGTGCGTTCGCCCGGCGAGAGGGTCGTCGCGGGGCGCAGCACATGGTCCGCGCGCAGAGCGAACTTGGCGAGCAGCGTGCGGACCTCGGCCGGTTCGCTGTCGGGCACGGCGGCGCAGAACGCGTCCAGCAACGACTCCGGGCCGTGGAACAGCTTGCGCGCCTGGTCGACCTCGCCGACCACCACGCCCGAACCGAGCGTCGCGTGTCCGGAGTCCAGCGGGAGGCGTCCGAGGAGTGCGGCGAGGAGGGTGGACTTGCCCGCCCCGTTGGCGCCGGTGATCGCGACCCGGTCCGCCCAGTCGACCTGGAGGGACACCGGGCCGAGGACGAAGTCGCCCCGTTCGACGCGTGCTTCGCGCAGGGTCGCGACGACCGAGCCGGACCGGGGCGCGGCGGCGATCTCCATCCGCAGTTCCCATTCCTTGCGCGGCTCCTCGACGACGTCGAGCCGTTCGATCATGCGCTGGGTCTGCCGGGCCTTCGCGGCCTGCTTCTCGCTCGCCTCGCTGCGGAACTTGCGGCCGATCTTGTCGTTGTCGGTCGCCTTGCGGCGGGCGTTCTTCACGCCCTTGTCCATCCAGGAGCGCTGCGTGTGGGCGCGGTCCTCCAGGGCGGCGCGCTTGTCGGCGTACTCCTCGTACTCCTCGCGGGCGTGCCTGCGGGCCCGCTCGCGCTCCTCCAGGTAGGCCGCGTATCCGCCGCCGTACAGGTTGATCGTCTGCTGGGCCAGGTCGAGTTCGAGGACCTTGGTGACCGTCCGCGTCAGGAACTCGCGGTCGTGGCTGATGACGACCGTGCCCGCGCGCAGCCCGGAGACGTAGCGTTCGAGCCGTTCCAGACCGTCGAGGTCGAGGTCGTTGGTGGGTTCGTCGAGCAGGAAGACGTCGTAGCGGGAGAGCAGCAGGGAGGCGAGGCCCGCGCGGGCCGCCTGGCCGCCGGAGAGCGCGGTCATCGGCAGGTCGAGGCCGACGGTGAGGCCGAGGTCGGCGGCGACCTCCTCCGCGCGCTCGTCGAGGTCGGCGCCGCCGAGCGCCAGCCAGCGTTCGAGCGTCTCGGCGTACGCGTCGTCGGCACCGGGCGTCCCGTCGACGAGGCCCTGCGTCGCCTCGTCCATCGCGCGCTGGGCGTCGGCGACGCCGGTGCGACGGGCCAGGAACTCCCGCACGGTCTCGCCCGGGCGCCGCTCCGGCTCCTGCGGGAGGTGGCCGACGGTGGCGGTGGGCGGCGAGAGCCGCAGCTCGCCCTGCTCCGGCCGGTCGAGTCCGGCGAGCAGCCGGAGCAGCGTCGATTTGCCCGCGCCGTTGGCTCCGACGAGGCCGATCACGTCACCGGGCGCGACGACGAGGTCGAGCCCGGCGAAGAGGGTGCGGTCGCCGTGCGCGGCGGCGAGGTCCTTGGCGACGAGAGTGGCAGTCATCAGGGTGCCGATCCTACGGGCTGTGCCGCCGCCCGGGCCGCGGACCGCGGAGGTGGTGCGCCGCCCTCCGTCCGGGAGGAGGGGAATCGGCTTCCGGGCGGACTGCCTCAGCGGCACGTGGGCTCCGTCGCGGTCGGGTCGTGCGGTGACACCGTGCGGAGCGAGTTCGTCCGTGACGTCGTCGGACCGGTCCTCGGCGAGCCGGTGTCCGCACGGCGGGTCCTGGACCTGGGCCGTATCGGGTTTCTCGTTGTCGGCGCGGCCGCGGTGCCATGTCGGCGGAACGGCGAATGCATGACATCGTCAGTCATGGACATGTCTTTGCACAGGGTCCTGGCAAGTGCTCAAGCCCATCCGAACCGACGACTTGGAGCATTCGTGCACCGCAGACTCATCGTCCCCGGCGCCCTCGCGGCCTCCCTGCTGCTGGCGGTCCCGGCCTCGGCCGCAGGGGGCACCGTGGGCTCCCCGTCCATCGGCGACCCCTATTACCCGGCCAGCGGCAACGGCGGCTACGACGTGTCCCACTACGACCTGCGGCTGAAGTACCAGCCCGCGACCGACCTGCTGGAGGGCACGGCGACGATCCTCGCCACGACCACACAGGCGCTGTCCCGCTTCAACCTCGACTTCGGGCTGGACGTGTCCGAGGTGCGGGTGAACGGCAAGAAGGCCGCTTTCACCAGGAGCGGTGAGCAGGAGCTGGAGATCACCCCGGCCGGGGCACTGGCGAAGGAAAGGTCCCTCTCGGTGGTCGTGCGGTACGCCGGGAAGCCGTCCGAGGTCGAGGTGAACGGCTGGACCTCCTGGGTCCGTACGCCGGACGGCGCGGTGGCCGCGCAGGAGCCGGAGTCGGCCGTCTGGTGGTTCCCCAGCAACGACCATCCGCTGGACAAGGCGACGTACGACATCTCGGTCTCGGTGCCGGACGGCACCCAGGCGATCAGCAACGGCACGCTCCAGTCGCAGAGTTCGAAGCTCGGCTGGACCCGATTCAACTGGCGCTCCACCAAGCCGCAGGCGACGTACCTGACGACGCTGGCGATCGGGAAGTTCGACATCACCACGGACACCACGGCGGACGGGCTGCCGGTCGTCAACGCGTACAGCAAGGATCTCGGCGCGGGCGCCGGGGCTGCACGCGCCAGCATCGAGCGGACCGCCGAGGTCGCCGAGTGGCTGACGGAGGTGTTCGGGCCGTATCCGTTCGACGCGCTCGGCGGGTACTCCCCCAACGTGAAGAGCGGGTTCGCGCTGGAGACGCAGACCAGGCCGTTCTACAGCCCGCGGCAGTTCGCGAACGGATCCAACGTGTCGGTGGTCGTCCACGAGCTGGCGCACCAGTGGTACGGCGACAGTGTGTCCGTCAAGGGCTGGAAGGACATCTGGATCAGCGAGGGCTTCGCCCGGTACAGCCAGTGGCTGTGGTCGGAGAAGGAGGGCGAGGGCACCGCGCGGGAACTGGCCGACCACACCTACGCCCTGCACCCCGCAAACGACCCCTTCTGGACCGTGAAGCCGGGCGACCCGGGCCCCGACGACCAGTTCCACGCAGCCGTCTACGACCGCGGGGCGCTGGCCCTTCAGGCGCTGCGCGACAAGCTGGGCGACGAAACGTTCTTCGCGCTGCTGAAGGGCTGGCCGGCCGAGCACGCGTACGGGAACGCGAGCGTGGGCGACTTCGTGGCCTATGCCGAGCGGGTCTCGGGCACGCCCCTCGCCGACTTCTTCGACACCTGGCTGTACCAGCCGTCGCGGCCCGAGGCTCCGGCGGCGGCCGGGGAGCGCGTGGCGCACTCTCCCGCGAAGGCCGAGCGGCCCGCGTCGTGGAAGAAGATCGCCGCGACGAACACGGTCCACGACCGCCGCTGACGGTCCGCCCGGACCGGCCTGACGGCTGCACCGTTCTCCGGGTTCCGCCGCCCTTCTTCCTCCCGGTGGGCGACGGAACCCGCACCTGCGCACGGAGCGGACCGACCCGTGATCACACCGGCCGGGTCGGTGTGCCGGGCCTGTGTCCGGCGTCCGCCCGGTCACCGCGCACGGCAGCACGGTGCGCGGCACGCGCCCGGCGCGCGTACGGCAGGTAACGCAGCCGCTCGGGGAGCACGGGCACGACGCGCCGCACCACCGCGCCCAGCCGCCGCAGCCTGCGCTCCTGTGCGTCCGTCCACTCCAGCCCGATCGCCTCCCGCGCCTGCGGCGGCATCAGGCCGATGGTGACGAAGCGGCGGAACCGGGCCAGCGGCGGGAACAGCACCGGCCACAGCACTCTCAGCACCAGCCGCGACGGCAACGGCCCCCGGTCCGGCGGCGGTACGGGGCGGTCGGTGGCGATCAGATCCTCGACGACGACGGTCCGCTCGATCTCCGCGGCGAGCGTCTTGCGGAAGTAGGGCCAGAACTCCTCGATCGTCTGCGGCATGTCCTGGTCGCGGATGCCGAGCACCCTGCCCACCTGGAGCCATTCCCGGTACAGGGCCCGCTCCTGCGCCTCGGTGAACGGCCGCAGCAGGTACCGCGCGGCATGCCGATAGACGGGGAAGCCGGTGGCGTGCACCCAGGCGTAGGTGGCGGGCGACAACGCGTGGTACCGGCGCCCCCGGCTGTCGACCCCCTGGATGGTGCGGTGCAGCTCGCGGAGCCTGCGCCCCTCCTCGGCCGCCGCCTCTCCCCCGTACACCCAGAGCTGGAGCGAGCGCAGGGACCTCTCGCCACGCCCCCACGGGTCCGTACGGAAGACGGAGTACTCGTCGACGCCCGCGCCGACCGCCGGATGGGCGACCTGGAGGGTGAGGGCGGCGGGCAGCATCAGCAGGGCACGGATGTCGCCGGAGATGCTCCAGAGCACGCCCCCGGCCGGCGGAGGGACGGGGTCGGCGCCTCGCGCTGACGAAGTGCTCATGCGGGACTCCCGGCGGTCGGCCGGGCGTACGGCTCGGACGCCCGGTCCCGGTACGAACCAGTATGCGTTCCCGGGGACGGGTCGAGAACCCGTCCCGCGCGTCCCAGGCCCGTCCACGCGTATACCGGCGCCGCCCGCCGACGCGTGGTCTTCGGCCCACGCCCGCGTCGGCGCCCGAGCCGCCGCTCGCGACACTGCTGCTGGGCCGCCTCGGGTCCGCGTCCCGGCAGTGCGGTCTCGGGTTCGCCGTCCCGCGCGTCGGCGGTCTCGTCGGCTCACGCCCGGCGCCCCGGCCCGTGGCGCGATTCGGGCGGCGCGGGGTACTGCTCCTCGCCAGCCCGCTGCTGCTCCCGCGCCGTGTGAAGGGCCCCGGAACACGGGAACCGGGCCGCCGGACCCACCTGACGGACCGTGGCACCGCAGGCACCGGCCACGCGCGCGGACGGCCGTGTTCTACTGAGTCCCCGTACACCGCCCCCGTTCCCGGAGGTCGTCCCGTGGCCCGGCTCCTCGTTCGTTCCGGCGTGAACCCCGACGAGCCGGACACGCCCGTCGTGACGCTCGTCGTCGACCCGGACGGCCCGCCCGGCGAGGACGCCGTCGCACGGCTGGGCGACTACTGCTACGAGGGCGACAGGGCCTTCCACCTGCTGCCGACCGACGGCTGGGTCGAGCACGTCCTGGACGGCGACCGCCTGGAGGTCGCCGTCGCCGTGTACCCGTTCGCGCTGGGCCAGGTCGGCGTGGACGCGTCGTCCTTTCCCGACCGCTCGGCGGTCGACCCCGAGGCGGCGATGGTCCTGCGCGCGGAGTGCGCGGTGGACCCCGACCGGTACGCGCTGACGCCGCCGCTGACCGCGGTGTTCACCGCGGGCCCGGACCGCGCGCCCGGCGACGTGGGCACCGACGCGGACGACTGGCCGATCGTCTTCGGTCTGCGCCCCGAGCGCTGAGGCGCCCGCGCCGCGGCACCCGGCCCCGCCACGGCGAGCCCGTGACACCGGCCGGGGCCCAGTGACTCAGTCGTGGTCGTACACCGTGACCGCTATGCCCCGGCTCAGCAGGCGCTTCTCCAGCAGGGGTTCGATCCTGGACCATGTGCCGCCCGCCAGCCCGCAGCCGATCCTGGGCATGTGGACCGACGCCTCCAGTGCGACCGCCCGGTCGGCCACGGCCCCCAGCGCCGTGTCGATCGCCTCGTAGCGCACCGGCACCCCCTTGCTGCCTCTGCGCATCCCCCGCTGGCCCACCATGTTGGCCACCCAGAGGTACGGGCTCACCCGGACGAACTGCGCCGCGCCGAGCGCGAAGTCATTGCCCGCGCGCTCCCGGTGCCAGCGGCGGTAGGCCGCCTCCGGCTCGGGCCAGCGGCGCGAAATCGCCAGGACGAAGCCCTTGCCCCAGCCGCCGAGGTCGTTGCAGACGTGCGCGATCAGTTTGACGCCGCTGCCCTGCGGCGCGGTGGCGTCGCCCCGGATGTACGTGATCTCCGACATGGGATCACCGTACGGGCCGGCACCGACATCCCACGCGGGGCGGCGGGGTGCCGCGGGCCCGCGGCACCATCCGCCCCGCGGTCACCGGGCATTTTCACAGGGATGGTGAGACAGCAATACTGTTGAACCGTCGGGGGCGGGTTCGGCCGTTCCCCGTCGGGCCGGAGTGCGAGGAGCAGACATGGCGACCGGGACCGAGGATCCGACGGCGCTCACGGTCGACGAGCTGGCGGCCCGCGCCGGTGTCACCGTGCGCACCGTACGTTTCTACAGCACCCGGGGACTGTTGCCGCCCCCGGTGATCGGGCCGCGCCGCGTCGGGCACTACGGCGCCGAGCACCTGTCCCGGCTCGCGCTCATCGAGGAGCTCCAGCACCAGGGCATGACGCTGTCCGCGATCGAGCGTTACCTGGAACAGCTCCCGCCGGACCTGAGCGCGCAGGATCTGGCGATCCACCGGGCGCTGGTGGCGTCGTGGGCGCCGGACTCGGCGCAGGACGCGACGCGTGCGGATCTGGAGCGCCGGGCGGGCCGTGCCCTGGGCGAGCAGGACATCGCGCGGCTGGCGGCGATGGGTGTGCTGGAGCGCGCGGAGCCGGTCGACGGCCGCTACCGGGTGGACCCGGGGCTGCTGCGGCTCGGGGTCGAGCTGCTCGACGTGCCGATCGCGCACGAGACGATCCTGGCCGCGCGGACGGTGCTGCTGGAGCACTCCCGGTCCGCCGCGCAGGAGCTGACGCGGCTGTTCCGGGACGAGGTGTGGGGCCCGTACCGGGAGCGGGAGGCGGACCCGGAGCACGTGGCGGCGATGAAGTCGCTGTCCGCCCATATGCAGCCGATGGTGATCCAGGCGCTGGTGACCGCGTTCCAGCGGTCGCTGAAGGAGGAGCTGCGGGCCGCGTTCACGGCGCGGTGAACGCGGCCCGCGGGGGTGGCACCGCCGTGGCGGGTCAGTCGTGGAAGGTCTCGCCCCGCTCGGCCTTCTCCACGAGCAGCGCGGGCGGCAGGAAGCGGTCGCCGTACCGTTCGGCGAGCTCCCGGGCGCGGGCCACGAAGCCGGGCAGGCCGCCCTCGTACCCGTTGATGTACTGGAGCACGCCGCCGGTCCACGGCGGGAAGCCGATGCCCATGAGGGAGCCGATGTTGGCGTCGGCGACGGAGGTGAGGACGTTCTCCTCCAGGCAGCGGACACTGTCCAGCGCCTCGGAGAACAGCATCCGCTCCTTCATGTCGGTGAAGGGGATGTCGGTGCCGGGACGGGCACCGGACCCGCCCCCGCCCGGGTCCGCGCGGTGGCCGAAGTGCTCCCGCAGGCCGGGCCACAGACGGGTGCGCCCGCCGTTCTCGTCGTACTCGTAGAAGCCCGCGCCGCCGCTGCGTCCGGGGCGGCCGAACTCGTCGACCATGCGATCGATCACGATGTCCGCCGGGTGCGCGACCCAGGTGCCACCGGCCTCCTCGACGGCCCGCCGCGTCTCTTCCCGGATCCTGCGGGGGAGGGTGAGGGTCAGCTCGTCCATCAGGGAGAGGACCTTGGCCGGGTAGCCGCACTGCGCGGCGGCCTGCTCGACGGACGCCGGCTCGACGCCCTCGCCGACCATGGCGACGCCCTCGTTGATGAACTGCCCGATGACCCGTGAGGTGAAGAAGCCGCGCGAGTCGTTGACGACGATCGGGGTCTTCCTGATCCGTCGGACCAGGTCGAAGGCGCGGGCCAGGGCCTCGTCACCGGTCTTCTCGCCCTTGATGATCTCGACCAGCGGCATCTTGTCCACGGGCGAGAAGAAGTGCAGCCCGATGAAGTCGGCGGGGCGCTCGACGCCCTCGGCGAGGACGGTGATGGGCAGGGTCGAGGTGTTGGAGCAGAGCAGGGCGTCCGGTGCGACGACGTCCTGGATCTCCTGGAACACGCGGTGCTTGAGCGCGGCGTCCTCGAAGACGGCCTCGATGACGGCGTCGCAGCCCGCCAGGTCCGCCGGGTCGGCGGTCGGGGTGATGCGGGCCAGCAGTTCGTCGCGCTTCGCCTCGGTGGTGCGGCCGCGCGAGAGCGCCTTGTCGAGGAGCTTCTCGCTGTACGCCTTGCCCTTGGCCGCGGCTTCGGCGGAGACGTCCTTGAGGACGACGTCGATGCCGGCGCGGGCGCAGGAGTACGCGATGCCCGCGCCCATCATCCCGGCGCCGAGAACGGCTACCCTGCGGACCGTTCGCTCCTCGACGTCCTTGGGGCGGCCGGCGCCGGAGTTGACGGCCTGGAGGTCGAAGAAGAACGCCTGGATCATGTTCTTGGCGACCTGGCCGGTGACCAGTTCGGTGAAGTAGCGGGCCTCGATGGTCAGCGCGGTCTCGAAGTCGACCTGCGAGCCCTCGACGGCGGCGGCCAGGATGTTGCGGGGCGCGGGCATCGGGGCGCCCGCGAGCTGCTTCTTGAGGTTGGCCGGGAAGGCGGGGAGGTTCGCGGCGAACTTCGGGTGCGACGGGGTGCCGCCGGGGATCCTGTACCCCTTGACGTCCCAGGGCTGCTGGGACTCGGGATGGGCGTCGATGAAGGCGCGGGCCTGGTCGAGCATCTCCTCGCGGGTGGCGGCGACCTCGTGGACGAGGCCGTTCTCCAGGGCGCGCCGGGGGGTGTACTGGGTGCCCTGGAGGAGGACCTTCAGCAGCGCGTCGGTGATGCCCATGAGGCGTACGGTGCGGGTGAGGCCGCCGCCCGCGGGCAGCAGGCCGAGGGTGACCTCGGGCAGGCCGATCCGGGAGCCGGGGGCGTCGAGGGCGATGCGGTGGTGGGCGGCGAGCGCGATCTCGTAACCGCCCCCGAGCGCGGCGCCGTTGATGGCGGCGACGACGGGCTTGCCGAGGGTCTCGATGCGGCGCAGCGCGCTCTTGATGGCGGCGGTGGTGTCGAACGCCCGCTGGGCGTCCTCGGGACGGACCTTGATCATGTCCTTGAGGTCGCCGCCCGCGAAGAAGGTCTTCTTCGCGGAGGTGTAGATGATGCCGCGGATGGAGTCCTTCTCGGCCTCGGCGCGGTCCGCGACGGCGGCGATGGAGTCCTTGAACGCCTGGTTCATCGTGTTGGCGGACTGGGCGGGGTCGTCCAGCACCAGGGTGACGACGCCGGTCTCGTCCTGTTCCCAGCGGATGGTCGTGCTCTCGGTCATTGGGGTTCTTCTCCGTAAGCAGGTGTGGCCGGGGGACGGTCAGAGACGTTCGACGACGGTGGCGATGCCCATGCCGCCGCCGACGCACAGGGTGGCGAGCCCGTACCGCTGGTCGCGGCGCTCCAGTTCGTCGATGAGGGTGCCGAGGATCATCGCGCCGGTGGCGCCGAGCGGGTGGCCCATCGCGATGGCGCCGCCGTTGACGTTGATCCGGTCGAGGGAGAGATCCATGTCCCGGGCGAAGCCCAGGACGACACCGGCGAACGCCTCGTTGATCTCGACGAGGTCGATGGCGTCGATGGTGAGTCCGGCCTTGGCGAGGGCCTTGCGGGTGGCGGGCGCGGGACCGGTCAGCATGATGGTGGGTTCGGAGCCGGAGACGGCGGCGGAGACGATCCGGGCGCGCGGCGCGAGCCCGTACCGCTCGCCGACCTCCTTGTTGCCGATCGCGACGAGCGCGGCGCCGTCGACGATGCCGGAGGAGTTGCCCGCGTGGTGGACGTGGTCGATCTTCTCGACCCAGTGGTATTTCTGCAGCGCGACCGCGTCGAAGCCTCCCGCCTCGCCGATCGTGGCGAAGGACGGCTTGAGGCCGGCGAGCGTGTCGGCGGTGGTGCCGGGCCGCATGTGCTCGTCGTGGTCGAGGACGACGAGACCGTTGCGGTCCTTGACGGGGACGACGGAGCGCGCGAACCGGCCCTCCTTCCACGCCTCGGCGGCGCGTTCCTGGGAGAGCGCGGCGAACTCGTCGACGTCGCGCCGGGAGAAGCCCTCGATGGTGGCGATGAGGTCGGCTCCGATGCCCTGCGGGGCGAAGCCGGTCTGGAAACTGGTCATCGGGTCCATAGCCCAGGCGCCGCCGTCGGAGCCCATCGGGACGCGGGACATCGACTCGACACCGCCCGCGAGGACGAGGTCCTCCCAGCCGGATCGGACCTTGGCCGCGGCCAGGTTGACGGCTTCCAGGCCCGAGGCGCAGAAGCGGTTCTCCTGGACGCCGGCGACCGTGTCCGGGAGTCCGGCGGCGATGGCGGCGATGCGGGCGATGTCGGAACCCTGGTCGCCGAGCGGGCTGACCACGCCGAGGACGATGTCGTCGACGGCCGCCGGGTCCAGGCCGGGGAAGCGGGCGCGGATCTCGTGGATGAGGCCGACGACGAGGTCGATCGGCTTGGTGCCGTGCAGGGCGCCATTGGCCTTGCCGCGGCCTCGCGGGGTGCGGATCGCGTCGTAGACGAACGCTTCGGTGCTCAAGTCAGCAGCCTTTCGGGGGTGGTCGGTCGACGGGGACCGGAGGGGCAGCCAGGGGGCCGTCGGAGGGAGGTCGGGCGGGGAGGGTCAGGCGAGCAGTGAACGGCCGATGATCTCCTTCATGATCTCGGTCGTGCCGCCGTAGATGGTCTGGATGCGGCCGTCGGTGAAGGCCCTGGCGACCGGGTACTCGGCCATGTAGCCGTATCCGCCGTGGAGTTGGAGGCAGCGGTCGGCGACTCGCTTCTGGAGTTCGGTGGCCCACCACTTGGCCATCGAGGCGTGCACGGCGTCGAGCCTCCCGTCGGAGTGGTCGACGACGCACCGGTCGACGAAGGTGCGGGTGACAGCGCATTCGGTGGCCATCTCGGCGATCTCGAACCGGATGTGCTGGAGCTTGGAGAGCGGCCGTCCGAACGCCTCGCGCTCCTTGACGTACCGGGTGGTGATCTCCAGCAGGTGTTCGGCGGCGGCGATACCGGTGACCGCTATGCCCAGCCGCTCCTGGGCCAGGTTGGTCATCAGGTGGATGAACGCGCCGTCGCGCTCACCGAGCAGGTTCTCCTTGGGGACGCGGACGTCGTTGAAGAACAGTTCGGCGGTGTCCTGGGACTTCTGCCCGATCTTGTCGAGGTTGCGGCCCCGTTCGAAACCCTCGGCACCGCGCTCGACGACGATCAGCGAGAGGCCCTTCGCGCCGCCCTCGGGGGTGGTCTTCGCGACGACGACCACGAGGTCGGCGAGGATGCCGTTGGAGATGAACGTCTTCGATCCGTTGAGCAGCCAGTGGTCACCCTTGTCCTCGGCGGTGGTGCGGATGCCCTGGAGGTCGGAGCCCGCTCCCGGTTCGGTCATGGCGATGGCGGTGACGGTCTCGCCGCTGCAGAAGCCGGGCAGCCATCGCCGTTTCTGTTCGTCGGTGGCGAGGCCGGTGAGGTAGGGGCCGACGATGTCGTTGTGGAGCCCGAGGGCGAGACCGGGGGCGCCGGCCCGGGTGAACTCCTCGGCGAGGACGGCGCTGTAGCGGTAGTCGGTGGTGCCGCCGCCTCCGTACTCCTCGGGCACGGCGAGGCCGAGCAGCCCCTGCCGTCCGGCCGCCCGCCACACCTCGCGGGAGACGATGCCGTCCTTCTCCCACTGCTCGTAGTGCGGGAGCACCTGCTTGTCGAGGAAGGTGCGGACGGTCTCGCGGAACGCGTCGTGCTCTTCGGTGAAGATCTGCCGCTGCACTGCGGGCCTCCTGGGGCCGGTGGTGGTCGTCGTGGTCGGGCCGGGCCGTCCGGCTGCGCCGGGGCCGGGGTGCCGTCCGGGGCCCGTCACGCCGGGGGCACGCCCCCGCCTGCGCCGAGCCCGGGGACGTCCCAGTCGGCGGCTACGGCCTCGGTGTCCGCACCGGGCCGCGCGGGCCCACCGCGCACGGCGACGGGGGTGGCGGAGAAGCGGGGCGCGGGGGCCGGCTGGGTGAGCCCTTCGTGCTCGACGAAGGTGGAGCGGGCGGCCAGGTGCGGGTGGTCCGGAGCCTCGCGGAGCGAGAGGACGGGCGCGACACAGGCGTCGGTGCCCGAGAACACCTCGGTCCATTCGGCGCGGGTGCGGGTCCTGAAACGTTCGGCGACGAGGGCGCGCAGTTCGCCCCAGCGCGTGGAGTCCGCACGGTCCGGGGCGTCGCCGTCGATGCCGAGCAGGGTGCTGAACTCGTCGTAGAAGCGCTGCTCCAGCGGGCCGACCGCCATGTACTGCCCGTCGGCGGTCTCGTACGTGCCGTAGAACGGGCAGCCGCCGTCCAGGAGGTTGGAGCCGCGCCGGTCCTGCCAGCCGCCCGCCGCCAGCATGCCGTGGATCATCGTGGCGAGGTGGGCGGCGCCGTCCACGATCGCCGCGTCCACGACCTGGCCCCGGCCGCCGGGCGTGCGGGCGTGCTGGAGCGCGGCGAGGACGCCGACGACGAGATAGAGAGAGCCGCCGGCGTAGTCGCCGACCAGGTTGGCGGGGACGGTGGGCGGCTCGCCGGGTTTGCCGATCATGGAGAGGGTGCCGGTGAGGGCGATGTAGGCGATGTCGTGCCCGGCCCGTCGCGCGAGCGGCCCGTCCTGCCCCCAGCCCGTCATCCGTCCGTAGACGAGGCGCGGGTTGCGGGCGAGCGCGGCGTCCGGGCCGACCCCGAGGCGTTCGGCGACGCCCGGCCGGTATCCCTCGATCAGGATGTCGGCGCGCGCGGCCAGATCGAGCACCGTGCCGGGCCCGTCCGCGGCCTTGAGATCGACGATCACGGATCGTTTGTTGCGGTTGGTCAGGTCGTACGCCGGGTCGATGCCGAGCCCCGCGCCGCCGGGCCGGTCGACGCGGACGACATCGGCTCCGAGGTCGGCCAGGAGCATCGCGGCGAACGGCCCGGGTCCGATGCCCGCGAGCTCCAGGACGCGCACGCCCGTCAGTGGGCCGTGTGATCCGTACCCGGTCGTCGCCATCGGGCTCCCAGCGGTATGACACAACTGATGTAACAGCGATGATGCTAAGAACGCACCGCGCCGCGCACAAGCCCTCCGGCCGAGCAAGCGCCTGGTCTTCTCCGGATCCTCCCCCATGGACATCGCCCGGCCGCACATCGCCACGGCCACGGCCACCCCGACGGCATGCCGGTCTCCGGCGGCCCTGCGGCGGGCAACCGGACGCCGTTCGTTCCCGGCGGGGCCCCGGCCGACTCGACGGCCGCGCCCTTCGCGCCGCCGCGCGGGGTGCGGCGCGAGGTGCGGGCCGGGCGCCGCACCGGCACCGGGGCGCGGTGCGGTGCGGTGGTCGGCCGGCGGGGCCGCTCCTGCGTCGCATGGACGGTCGCGGCGGCGTCGGCCCTGATCCTGCCGGTGGTCGGCCGGTTCGCGTGGTGGCCCGAGCCGGCGGCGGGGCGGGGCGACGCCGAGGCCGTCGCGGAGGTGCCGCGGTCGTGCAGGAATCCCGGGGGGTGGTGGACACGGGCGGGCAGCCCGTCCAGGAGAGCCCCGGCGAGGTCGCGTCGGCGCGCCCTGCTCAACGCCCAGGGGCCGGACCCGCACAAGCAGCCGGGGCGCGACGGGCGGACACCGGCCGGGTCACAGCGCCCAGGTCACCAGCGTGCAGATCATCGAGACGGCCCAGACCACCCCCGCGACGATCCCGAGGGTCATGCCCACCGCGACCCGGCGCTGGGCGAGGTACACGGTTCCTGGTCGCGTAGACGTTCGAGGTTCGGTCATGTGTACCAGTCTGCCCGTCATGATCGCCGGGCGGCATCCGTACGCGTACTCAGTCCGGCATCCGCGCGCGATCCGTGTGGGGCGAGATCTTTATGACGCAGCGTCAGGTCGTCGCCTCACGCAATGCCCGACGGCAGAGCGCGTCGGCCCTGCGCGTCGTCTCCGGCTGGCGGAAGTCACGGGCGAGGAAAAGAGTGTGGGCGCAGGCGTTGTCCAGGCCGGTCCGGTGTCCGACCGAGACGAAGACCGGTTTGACGCCGTCCTGGGTCCGCAGCGCCCGCCCCACCTCCTCCTCGCCGTCGAGAAGCGAAGACCAGTCGCCCCGGTGTGGTCCGGGCTGCTCGTACGTGAAGGTGAACGGGTTCTTGGCGACACCGATCACGGGCAGCCCCGTGAGCACCCCGAGATGGCTGGCCAGTCCGAAGCGGCGCGGGTGGGCCAGGCCGTACCCGTCGCAGATCACGAGCCCGGGATCGACGGTCAGCGACTCCAGCGCGGCCAGCACGGTCGGGATCTCGCGGAAGGCCAGGAGCCCCGGGACGTACGGGAAGGCGACCCGGCCGACGGCGGTGGCCTCGGCGACCACGTCGAGCGTCGCGCCGTCGAGAACCACGGCCGCCGCCACGACGACATCGCGCTCGTCGTCGTAGGCGACGTCGACCCCGGTGACACGGCCGGTCCCGGGCGGGGGCCCGGCCTCGTCGAGCACCACCCGGGCGCGCAGGGCGTCCTGGACGGCCCGGGCCCCGGCCTCGTCGACGGGCGTCGGGAACGTTGTCATCGGTCGAGTGTACGAGCCGCCCAGGACTCCCCGCGACGCCCATCCCATAGCCTGGTGATCATGTTCATACTCGAATTGACCTACACCGCCCCGCTCGAGCGCGTGGACGCCCTGTTGGCCGACCATGTCGCCTGGCTGGACCAGCAGTACGCGGCCGGGGTGTTCATCGCCTCGGGGCGCAAGAACCCGCGCGACGGCGGGGTGATCCTGGCGGTCGGGGACGATCTCGCCCGGATCGAGGAGATCGCGGCGCAGGACCCGTTCGTGGCCGGGGACGTGTGCGCGTACCGGATCACGGAGTTCATCGCGACGAAAACCATCGAGGAACTCGCCCCGTACCGGCAGGAGTTGCTGTAGCGCAAGACGCACCGGCCGCTCACGGGCCGGAGAGCGCCTGTGCCGAGGCGACCACGCCGCCCGCGCTTCGGCGGGCCGGGCCATGGGCCCGGCACCTCTCCTCGCCCGCTCCGGTCCGTGCGTCCTGTGCCCTGTCCTCACAGCGCTGTCGACCGGCCGGATGCCGTCCCGCAAAGCGTCCGGCGCTTCCGGGGGCGCCTGCGACGACGCGATGAGCGCGCAGGCGCCGTGACGCACACGGGCGGCAGTGAGAAGACAGGGCCTGCGCTCCCGGGCGTGCCACGCGGCCCTTCTCGCCGGCGGCCCGCCGGCCGCCGTCCGGTGCGCAGTCGACGGTGTCGTACGACCCCGTGTCGACCGGGCGCCGGGTACGTCCGCCGTCCCGGGTGGGGTCCGTTCCGGTGGGCCCGGCCGCCAGGGCGCGTGATCTGCTGTGCGGCAACCGGGCGACGCCCCGGGTGCACGATCGGTGCCCGGCGCCCAGTGACGCAACTCACCCCGTCGGCCGGTGCACTCGAGCGTACGATCCGCCGTCTTTGTCTGTGCCGGGAACCGTTCATCTGGCCGAGAAAGGGAGCAGGTCTTGTCCACCGTCATCGAACAGTCCGTGCAGGCCCGCATGGTCGCGTCCGCGCCGCGGATGGAGACCCTTCCGGCCACCCTGCGGTACGACCGGAGAGATCCGTTCGCCGTGCGCATGGCGTTCCCGGCGAAGGCGACCCTGGAGGGCGCCGACGTGTCCTGGGAGTTCTCCCGGGAGTTGCTCGCCGAGGGAGTGGACGGGGACGCAGGAGTCGGGGACGTGCGCATCAGGCCGTACGGATACGACCGCACCGTCCTGGAGTTCCACGCCGTCGAGGGGATCGCGATGGTCCATGTCCGCACCGCGGAGCTGAGACTGTTCCTCGACCGCGCACAGGAGCTGGTACCCGCCGGGGACGAGCACCGGTTCCTCGATCTCGACCGGGACCTGACCGATCTGTTCGACGGCACCTGACCGGTCCGGTCCGCGTCGTCCCCCCGCACCGCCCCCGCCCTCCTCGTCCGTTCCCGTCGTCGTCCGGGCGCCTCCATTCGGTGTATCGCCCGGCCGACCTGCCCCGCATGGTCCCACCCGGGTCCCGGGGTCCGGGCCTCCTGCGGACCGAGGAGCACGCGCGGGCGCTGTTCGCCATGGCCGACCCACCGCTGCCCGGGCCGGATCTGGACGCGGCGGCTCGCCCTGCGGGTGCGGCGCCAGGAGGTGCTGGCCCGGGGCCGGCCCCCGTCGTACGAGGCGGTGATCCACGAAGCGGCCCTGCGCATGCGGTTCGGCGGCCCGAAGGCGGCCCGCTTGACGTCGGGAGCCGCGGACCATCTGCTCTGGCCCCCGGCCACACCGCGACGCCCCGCGGCGAGCGCGATCGCTCCGAGTACGCCGACACCTCTGAGCGCCCCTCCCGCGGGGCCGGCCGGGCCTGCGGGCAGGCTCCGGCCGCGCTGGGAATCCAGACAGAAGGTGTCCGGTATCGCGGCTAGCTTCGGCCGCATGGATCATCCCACCCGCCGGAACACGGACCGGAACATCGTCGTCACCGGGGCGCGCGCGAACAATCTGCGCGATGTCTCCCTCACCGTCCCCAAGGACCGGATCACCGTCTTCACCGGAGGGTCCGGTTCGGGCAAGTCGTCGCTCGTCTTCGGCACGATCGCCGTGGAGTCCCAACGCCAGCTCAACGAGACCTTCGGCTCGTTCCTCCGCAACCGGTTGCCCAAGCACGAGCGGCCCCGCGTGGACTCGATCGACAACCTGTCCGTGGCGATCGTGGTGGACCAGAAGCCGATCGGCGGCAACGTCCGCTCCACCGTCGGCACCGCGAGCGACATCTGGTCGTTGATCCGGGTGCTTTTCTCGCGGCACGGAACGCCGAGCGCGGGCTCGGCGACCGCGTACTCGTTCAACGAACCGGACGGCATGTGCCCGGAGTGCGACGGCGTCGGTCGCACCGTGCGTCTCGACATCGACCGGGCGATCGACCCCGACAAGTCGCTCAACGAGGGCGCGTTGTTGCTGCCCGGTCTCTCGGTGGGCGGCTGGGAATGGCAGCTGTACGCCGGTTCGGGCCGCTTCGACAACGACAGACCGCTGCGCGACTTCACCGAGGAGGAGATGCGGCTCCTGCTGCACGGCACGGGTTCACCGTTCGACTGAAGCTGAAGTCGTCCTCGGCGGACATGCGGTTCGAGGGAATCGTCGACCGGTTCACCCGGCTCCACCTGAACCGGGACACCGAGGGTCTCTCGGAGCGGCGGCGCGAGACCGCCCGCCGGTTCACCATCGAGTCGGTGTGCGCATCCTGCGACGGCGCCCGGCTGAACGCGGCCGCGCTCGCCACCCGGATCGATGGCCTCTCGATCGCCGACCACGGGCGGATGGAGGTCGCCGACCTGGTGAAGGCACTGGCCGCGATCGACGATCCGGTGGCCGGTGCGGTGGCCTCGGCCGCCCGCGAACGCCTGGAGCGCCTGGTGGACATCGGTCTCGGCTACCTCAGCCTGGACCGCGAGACCACCACGCTGTCGGGCGGCGAGGGGCAGCGGCTCAAACTGGTCCGGCACCTGGGCAGTTCGCTGACCGGACTGACCTTCGTCCTCGACGAGCCGAGCGTGGGCCTGCACCCGCGCGACGTCGGTCGGCTCGGCGACCTCCTGGTCCGGCTGCGCGACCGGGGCAACACCGTCCTCGTCGTCGAGCACGACCCGGATGTGCTGGCCGTCGCGGACCACGTCGTCGACATGGGCCCGCGGGCGGGTGCCGAGGGCGGACGCGTCGTCTTCGAGGGCCCGGTGGAACGGCTGCGCCGGGCGGACACGCTCACCGGGCGGTGCCTGCGCCGCCGGGCACGGCTCAAGGACACGTTCCGGCCCCCCGCCGGGTGGATGCCGGTGACGGATGCCAGGCTGCACAACCTCAAGGGCGTGGACGTGGCGTTCCCACGAGGTGTGCTGGCGGTGGTGACGGGAGTGGCCGGATCCGGCAAGTCGACGCTGGTGTCGCGAGTGTTCACGGAGGCGTACCCGGACGCCGTGGTCGTGGACCAGGGCGCGATCAGCGCGTCGTCGCGTTCGACCCCGGCGTCCTACCTCGGCGTGCTGGACCCCATCCGCAGGATCTTCGCCCGGGACAACGGTGTCGATCCGGGCCTGTTCAGCTTCAACTCGTCCGGTGCGTGCGGGAATTGCTCGGGGCGCGGCGCGATCTCCACCGATCTCGCCTTCATGGACCCGGTGACCACCACCTGCACGGTGTGCGAGGGCCGACGCTTCGACGACGAGGTGCTGCGGTACCGCGTCGGCGGCGCGACCATCGTCGATGTTCTGGAGATGACGGCCGCACCGGCCGCCCGCCTCTTCGACGACCCGGCCCTGTCGCGCAGACTGGGCGCGCTCGACGACGTCGGCCTGGCGTACCTGCCGCTGGGCCGGTCGCTCAGCACACTCTCCGGCGGCGAGCGCCAGCGCATCAAACTCGCCACCCGCCTGCACCGGACCGGCGTCGTGTACGTGCTCGACGAACCGACCACCGGACTGCACATGGCGGACACCGGCGCGCTCGTCGATCTGCTGGACCGGCTGGTGGACGCGGGCAACAGCGTGATCTGCGTGGAACACGACCTGGACGTGCTCAAGCGCGCGGACTGGGTGATCGACCTCGGACCCGACGGCGGCCAGAACGGCGGCGAGATCCTCTTCGAGGGGACTCCCGCGGGGCTGCTCGACCACCGCACTTCGTCCACCGCCGCGTACCTGCGCCGGGACCTGAGCCGGGATCCCGGGACCGGGACCCGATGACGGGGGCGGGCGCCCGCCCGCTGACCAGCGGTCGGGAGGGGCTTCGAGGGGGCTCCAGGCGGGCTTCAGGGGGGCCGAGTTGGCGACGGGCTTACCGCAGCCTTAACCTACGGACTCGTAACCTACGTATCCGTAGGTAAACCTCCGTCCCCAGGAGTCCCCCGTGACGATCACCGCTCCCCACCTCGGCAGTTCCCAGGTGTGGACCGACGCCCGACTGCTGCACGCCCTGGAAGAGGTGGTCGAGAAGGAGCTCAACCGCCACCTCAAGGTCGCCAAGGACTGGATGCCGCACGAGTACGTGCCGTTCTCCGACGGGCGGAACTTCCCGGGCGTCTTCGAGGACGGTGAGGAGTGGCGTGCCGACCAGTCCAAGGTGACCGACATCGGCAGGACGGCCCTCGTCGTCAATCTGCTGACGGAGGACAACCTTCCGAGCTACCACCACGAGATCGCCTCGCTCTTCGGCCGTGACGGCGCCTGGGGCACCTGGGTGCACCGCTGGACAGCCGAGGAGGGCCGGCACGGGATCGTGATGCGCGACTACCTGCTCACGTCGCGGGCCGTGGACCCGGACGCGCTGGAGCGGTTCCGGATGGCGCACATGTCGGAGGGCTTCGAGTCCGACAACCGCCATTCGATGCTGCGCTCCGTGGCGTACGTCGCCTTCCAGGAGCTGGCCACCCGCGTCTCGCACCGCAACGCGGGGCATCAGTCGGGCGACCCGGTCTGCGACCGGATGCTGGCCCGCATCGCGACCGACGAGAACCTGCACATGGTCTTCTACCGCAACCTGCTCGGCGCCGCGTTCGAGATCGCCCCGGACGAGACGATGCAGGCCGTGCGCGATGTCGTCGTCGACTTCCGGATGCCGGGCCACGGGATCCCGGGCTTCGAGCGGGCCGCCGCGCGGATGGCGATCGGCGAGATCTACAACCTGCGCATCCACCACGACGACGTGCTCCAGCCGGTGCTGCGCTACCTGAAGGTACTCCAGATCGACGGTCTGGGCCCCGAGGGCCTTCGGGCACAGGAGGAACTGGGCCTGTACATGAACGGCCTGAACGGCGAGGCGGCGAAGTTCGACGAGAAGCTCGCCGCCCGCAAGGCGCGGATGGCCGCGCGCGCCGACGCCTGATCCCCGGCCGGCCCTCGCGCCCGGACGTCCGGACCGGGCCGGGCCCGGCCCGCAGGGCGGTGGACCACCCCGGCCGCCCCCGGCGGCCGGGGCCGGTGTCCGGCACCGGGCTCACACCGTCGCGGACAGATCGCCCGCGCACTGCTCCTCCTCGGGCCGACCTTCGACGCGCAGCCGTACGGCCGCCGCGAGCCGGGTGTTCCGGTCGTGTTCGTCCTCGTTCACACGCCCACCCTCGCAGGCGGCACGGGCACACGGCCCACCGGCCGGACGCGCTCCCCGAACCGGGTGCGCTCAGGCCCGCCTGCGTTCGTCTCTGCGCAGCCGTTCCCGCTCCTTCTCGGAGAGGCCGCCCCACACACCGAAGCGCTCGTCGTTGGCCAGGGCGTACTCCAGGCACGCGACGCGCCCCTCGCAGGCGTTGCAGAGCTGCTTGGCCTCGCGGGTGGAGCTGCCGGGGGCGGGGAAGAAGAACTCGGGTCCCGCCTGCGCGCACAACGCTGTCTCCTGCCAGGCGAGTGCGGGGTCGGAAGCGGTGTTGATCAGCATGGCACCCACAGTGCCCGGTCCCGATAAACAACCGATCAACGCGCCATCAATGCGGCGCGCCGGTGGTTTCCGGCCGACCTTCCGGGCCTCCGCGAACGGCGGCCGGGCCGCGTCCCCCGGCCGCACTCGCGTCGCGTCACGTGCCGCCCGTCGGGCCCTCCGGAGCGTACAGCCCTGCCCGGGCCCGGGAAACCCCGACGCCCCGCCCCGCCGGGGCCCGGTCCTGCGGCGACGACGCACGAACGGCGAGAACGAGCCATGTCCCCCGGCGAAACGGCGCCCGCCCGGACTCCTGAGCACCGCGGCTCCACCCCCACCACGCCCCCCGTCCCCGCCGGGGCCACGGCAGTGTCCGGGGCGCGTGGCACGATATGGAGCGCCCGCGCCAGGCGCCGGGCAGGACGGCAGCTCGGCTGCGCGGACAGAGGAACGCAGATGACAGAGGCCGGACCGGCGCAGGCCGGGGCACCCACGGGGCGGGCCGCCCGGGAACTGCTGGAGCGGGCCGAACGGCTGCTGGTCGCGGCGCGCGCGGTGCTGACCGATCACGCGGGCGCCGTCGACGCCGTGCGCACGGCGCTGGCGCCGCTGCTCGACGACCTCGTCCGTCGCGAGTTGTCCGCCATCCCGGTCTCCCGGCTGAAGGACGTGACGGAGGGCCGGTTGCGGCTCGGCGCGGTGGAACAGGCCGGTTTCACGACCGTCGGCCAGATCCACGGGGCGAACCGCTACGAGCTCCGCCAGATCCCCGGCGTCGGCGCGCAGACCGCCGATCAGACGCTGGCAGCGGCCGGGCAGATCGCCCACGCCGTACGGGACACCGTAGCGGTGCGGATCGACGTGGACGCTCCTGACGAGGCCACGACCGCGCTGGTCACCGCGTTGCACCGGCTGGTGGAGGCCGGTCCCGACGTCCGCCGGGCGGTGGACGCGGCGGGGCGGCTCATCGCGCGTCTGGAGCCGTTGACGGCCGCGGCGGGGCCCGCGCGGGGGCGGGTGCGCCTGCTGTTCGGCGGACGGCAGGCCCGTGCCCGGGCGTTGACGGCCGTCGCCTCGGCGCGGGAGGCCGTCGACGAGGCGGTGACGCGCGGACTGCCCCTGCTCTTCGGGCAGGTGTCGGCCGATCTGCTGCGGGAGGCCGGCACGGGCCTCGCGGCGTGGGTCGACTTCGAGCTGCGGTCCGCCGAGTACTACAGCCTGATCGCCGAGATGTCGGGCACCCGCCCGGACCGGGACGCGGCGGAGGGTTTCATCCCGGCGGGGATCGCCGAGCGGGTGCGCGGTCTGCGGCTGGACGACACGCATCTGCGGGTGTCGCTGCGCGGCTACCAGTCGTTCGGGGCCCGGTTCGCGCTGGCGCAGAAGCGGGTGATCCTCGGCGACGAGATGGGGCTCGGCAAGACCGTGCAGGCCATCGCCGCGCTCGCGCATCTCGCGGCGCGCGGCGAGACGCACTTCCTGGTGGTGTGCCCGGCGAGCGTGCTGATCAACTGGGCGCGCGAGGTCCGTGCCCGCTCCACCCTGCGGGCCCTCCCGGTGCACGGCCCCGAGCGGCAGGGCGCCTTCGCCGAGTGGCGGGAGGGCGGCGGCGTCGCCGTCACCACGTTCGATGCCCTGCACACCCTGCCGGCTCCCCGGGACTGCGGCGTGCGTCCCGGCATGCTGGTGGTCGACGAGGCCCACTACGTCAAGAATCCGCAGACCCGCCGCTCCCGTGCGGTGTCCGGTTGGACTGGACGCACGGAGCGGGTGCTGTTCCTGACCGGTACGCCGATGGAGAACCGGGTCGAGGAGTTCCGCAGCCTGGTCCGCCACCTCCAGCCCGAACTGGCCCCTTCGGTCCGCACCACGCACGGCGCCGCGGGCTCGCAGGCGTTCCGCAGGGCCGTCGCCCCCGCCTATCTGCGACGCAATCAGGAGGACGTGCTCACGGAACTGCCCGCCCTGGTGCAGGTCGACGAGTGGGAGGAGTTCAGCCAGGACGATCTGGCCGCCTACCGCGAGGCGGTGGACGCCGGGCGGTTCATGCGGATGCGCCGGGCCGCGTACGCCCGGCCCGCCACCTCGGCGAAACTGAACCGGCTGCGCGAGCTGGTCGCCGAGGCCGCGGGCAACCGCCTCAAGGTCGTGGTGTTCTCGTCCTTCGCCGAGGTGCTCGGCACGGTCGGAAAGGCCCTGGAAGGAGAGGTCTTCGGGCCGTTGGCGGGACATGTCCCGGCGGCCCGGCGTCAGGACATCGTCGACGCGTTCGCCGCCGCCGACGGCCACGCGGTCCTGCTGAGCCAGATCCAGGCCGGTGGCACGGGGCTGAATCTCCAGGCCGCGTCGGTCGTCATTCTCTGCGAGCCGCAGATCAAACCGACGATGGAGCATCAGGCGGTGGCCCGCGCCCACCGGATGGGGCAGATACGGACCGTCCGGGTGCACCGGCTCCTCGCGACCGACAGCGTCGACGAACGGATGCTGGACATCCTGGCCCGCAAGGAGCGGCTGTTCGATCTGTACGCGCGGCGCAGTGACGTCGCCGAGACGACGCCGGACGCCGTGGACGTGTCGGACGGGGCGCTCGCCCGTCGCATCGTCGAGGAGGAACAACGGCGCCTCGCTTCGGAAGGCACAGGTTCCGCCGGGGAGGCCGGGATCACAGAGCTTGCCGCTTCCACCGGGGAGGCCGGGACCGCAGAACCTGTCGCTTCCCGCAGGGAAGCAGCACCTGCCGGTTCCACCGGGAAAGCCGGCGTGCTCCGAGCAGCCGGGACGCCGGGGACCGCCGGGGAGGCCGGAGCCGCCGGCACCACCGAAGTCCTCGAACCCGCGGCGCGGGACGACTGACCGACTCAGGTCCCGTGCGTCGCCGGGCCAGGGGCGGTCCCGCCCACGGCTGCCCCGCCGGGGACCGGCGTGCCGGATCGCGGCCCGGCGCCTCCCGCCGTCCCGCTGCCCGCGGTCCCGGCTCCCGACGTGCCGGTCGCGGCCTTGCCGGACGCGGTCTTGCCCGGTGTCTCCTTGCCCGGAGCGGTGCCGCTGGAGGGGGTCTTCTCCGGCGCGGGAACGGTATGGGCCCCAGGGTCGTGCGGGTCGTAGCCCGGCACGGTGCCGTCCGGCCTGGCGACCAGCAGCAGCCCGGCCATGCCCATGTCGGAATGACTCTGTACATGGCAGTGGTACATCCACGCTCCCGCACCCGCGCGTTCGCCCGCGATGACCTGGAAGCCGAAGGAGTCCGCCGGGCCGACGGTCTTCGTGTCGATGATCCGGCTCGGGTCGTCCGGGCCGTTGAGCAGACCGGTCCGGTTGTCCGCCCAGCGGTGTCCGTGGATGTGGAAGGTGTGGAAGTGGTCGCCGTGGGTGATCATCACCACTTCGAGCCGGTCCCCTACCGTGGCGTGGAAGTCGGGAGCCTGGCGCGCCGCCTTGTTGTTGACCGTCGTGCCGTTGAAGACGATCGTGATGGTCCTGTCGGGCAGGATGTCGCCCCTGCGGCGCACGATCAGGGGACCGTACAGGCCCTTCCGGATGCCGTCGGTGCCGTGGTCCGTGCCGACGATGTGGTCGTGGTAGTGCCAGTAGCCCGCGCTGCCGTGCTGCCAGGTGCCGTCCCTGCGCATGCTCGGGGCGTGGGTGTGCCAGGTGTAGGTCCGGGTGCCGCCCGGCTCGGCCATGCTCTTGTTCAGACGGGTGCCGTCGCTGGCGATGTCGTAGTCGACGCCGTGCGGATGAAGGCTGACCGGCGCATCCGTCGTGTTGTGGAGCTCGACGTGCAGGGTGTCGCCCTCGTTGAGTTCGATGAGCGGCCCGGGGATCGTCGCCCTGCCCTTCGCCAGGCCGAATCCCATCTGATCGCCCGCCAGTTTCTCCGCGTACAGACGGAGACGGCGGACCGCGCCACCGGCCGGGGCGGTCCTCGGCGCGGCCTCCGCCGAAGTTGCCTCGATCGCACCGAGGGACATCGATGTCGCCCCGGTTGCGGCCGCCAACCCGCCGCCCACCAGCAACTTCCGGTTGAAGCTCCTTCTGTCCATGCCGAACTCCCCACTGTGCTACGGAATTTACGGTGTGTTGACGAACGTGCCGAGGCCGCGGGGTCGCCCCGGTCACAAAGGCGCGGCCCGGTCCCGGTGTCGATCCGGATCAGGGGACTGCGGAGATTACGGAGGTTACGGCGCGCGTGGCGGCTTCAGAGGCTGCCGGGGTAGGCGGGGCGTCGCTGCCGCCCGGACGGCCCACACCGCATCCGGGACATCCCCGTTTCGTCCGCACTCCGAACAGATTCCGTCTCGCCGACCACACACCTGTTGGCTCGTCACCCGGCGGCGCCCGCGAGGATGAACAGCAGCACCGTGGCCGGAAGGCACGGGGATTTCGCTTACACGGCGCCGTTCTGACGGACATTCAGCATCCGGTCATGGGCACCGTGCGGAGCGGAGGATTCCAGGTCGGGTGCGCTCATGCGGCGCCGTCCTCGTCGCTCCGGGCGCGGCTCGGCTGGACGCGCTTCGGCTCGCCGGGCATCTTCGGGTACTCCGGCGGGTACGGCAGATCGCCCAGGCCGCGCTCCCGCTCGTCCCGGTCGGCCAGCTCCAGCAGGGCGTCGAGCCGGAAGGCGTGCTCGTCCATGTCCGCGTGCACGTCACCGGCCTGCGCGTAGCGCTTCGGCATCGTGCGGATGTCGAAGTCGCGCGGTTCGGCGTCGTCGATCTCGTCCCAGCGCAGCGGGGCGGAGACCGGGGCGTGCGGACGGGGGCGCACGGAGTACGCGGAGGCGATGGTGCGGTCGCGGGCGGTCTGGTTGTAGTCGACGAAGATCCGCTCGCCGCGCTCCTCCTTCCACCAGTAGGTGGTCACCCGGTCCGGCATCCGGCGTTCCAGTTCGCGGCCGGTCGCGATGGCGGCGCGCCGGACCTCGGTGAAGGTCCAGCGCGGCTCGATGGGAACGAAGACGTGGATGCCCCGGCCGCCGGAGGTCTTGGGCCAGCCGCGCAGACCGTGGTCGTCGAGGACGGAGCGCAGTTCGTGGGCGGCCCGCACCGCGTCGGCGTAGTCCGTTCCGGGCTGCGGGTCGAGGTCGATGCGCAGTTCGTCCGGGTGGTCGGTGTCCGTGCTCCGGACCGGCCAGGGGTGGAAGGTGAGCGTGCCGAGGTTGGCCGCCCACAGGACGGCGGCGGGTTCGGCCGGGCAGATCTCGTCGGCATGCCGGCCGCTGGGGAACGTGATCCGGGCGGTGGGGATCCAGTCGGGGAGGTTCTTCGGGGCCCGCTTCTGGTAGAAGAAGTCGCCCTCGACCCCGTCCACGAAGCGCTGGAGCGTGGTCGGCCGGTTCCGCAGGGCGCGGGTGATGCCCGGACCCACGGCGAGGAAGTACTGCGCCACGTCCCTCTTGGTGTAGCCCGGCTCCGGAAAGTAGATCTTGTCAGGACTGGACAACCGCACGGTCCGTCCACCAGCTTCCAGTTCCACCGCTCTGCCCGCTGCGCCCATGACGATCACGGTAGGCCGGGCTCACCCATGCCGCATATCGGGAGAAGCAATCCCTTTCTCGGGTGAGAATCGGACCATGGACCTGCCGGTGATGCCGCCCGTGAAGCCGATGCTCGCCAAGGCCGTCGCGAAGATCCCGCCCGGCATGCAGTACGAGGCCAAGTGGGACGGCTTCCGGGCGATCGTGTTCCGCGACGGTGACGAGGTGGTGATCGGCAGCCGCACCGGGAAGCCGCTCACCCGCTATTTCCCCGAGCTGGTCACGGCCGTCCGGGAGAATCTGCCGCCGCGCTGCGTCATCGACGGCGAGATCGTGGTCGCGTACGACGGCCGGCTGGACTTCGACCGGCTCGGCGACCGGATCCACCCGGCCGATTCCCGGGTGCGATTGCTCGCCGAGCGGACCCCGGCCAGTCTCGTCGCCTTCGACATCCTGGCGGTGGGCGACGACTCGCTGCTCTCGCTGCCCCAGTCCGACCGGCGCACCGTGCTGGAGGCCGCCCTGTCCGCCGCCGGACCGCCCGTCCATCTGGCCCCGGTGACCCGTGATCCCGCGGTCGCCGAGGAGTGGTTCGAGCGGTACGAGGGCGCGGGGCTCGACGGGGTGGTCGCCAAGCCGCTCGGCCTGCCGTACCGCCCCGACACCCGGGTCATGTACAAGATCAAGCACGAGCGGACCGCCGACTGCGTGGTGGCGGGCTACCGCCTCCACCGGAGCGGACCCGTCGTCGGCTCGCTGCTGCTCGGCCTGTACGACGCCGGGGGCGTCCTGCAGCACGTCGGCGTCTGCTCGGCGTTCTCGGAGCGGCGCCGCGCGGAGCTGGTCGAGGAGCTGGAGCCGCTGCGCGTCGACGTCGCCGGGCATCCGTGGGCGGCATGGGCACACGCCGAGGCGCACGAGACCGCCCGGCTGCCCGGGACACCGAGCCGCTGGTCGGGGAAGAAGGACCGGTCATGGGTGGCGCTGCGTCCGCAGCGCGTCTGCGAGGTGGCGTACGACCACATGGAGGGCGACCGTTTCCGGCACACCACCCGGTTTCGCCGGTGGCGGCCGGACCGCGCCCCGGAGAGCTGCACCTACGCGCAGCTGGAGGAGGTGGTGCGGTACGACCTGACCGAGGTGCTGTCGGCCGGTGGACGCTGAGCCCAGTGCCGTGCCGTGACCGGCGTGCTCGCGACGGGCGAACCTTGCCGGGAGCGGCACGAGGTGCCGTCAGCCGGCGGAGGGTGAGCCCGACGGGGTGGGGCACGGGTCCTCTCCTGGGCCGGATCCGGGATCCGGGGACGGGCTCGGTGTGGCCTCCGGCGAGTTGCCCGGGTCCGGTGTCGCGGAGCCGGTCGGGCAGCCGGGGCCGGGTTCCGTCGTGCCGGGGTCGGGGGTCGTGCCGGGGTCCGGGGAGGACGGTCCGCCGTCGGTGGGGCGGGGTGAGCCGGTCGGGCTCCCGGTCGGTCCGGGTGAAACGGTCGGGGTGGCGGACGGTTTCGGGGACGCCGACGGCGAGGGACCGGGCGAGCCGCCGGGCTGTGGGCCCACGACGATGCCGCCGCCCGGTGTTCCGGGTCCGCCGACCGGCCGCGTCGGCCTGGTGGGACCGCCCGCGCCGGGGCTCCTGGGGAGGACGCCCTTGCCGTCGGCCACCGGGTGGACGCCCTTGCGGTAGAACTCCAGCCAGGACAGCACGGTGCGCAGATAGGTGTCCGAGTGGTTGTAGGCGAGGACCGCCCGGTCCAGGTCCGCCTTCACGGACAGGTCTCGGGACCCGGCGCAGAGGTAGGCCCCGGCTGCGAGGGCGGCGTCGTGCACATTGTTCGGGTCGCGGCGGCCGTCGCCGTTCCCGTCCCTGCCCCAGTGGGCCCACGTGGACGGGATGAACTGCATCGGGCCCACCGCGCGGTCGTACGTGCGGTCGCCGTCGTACACTCCGTCGTCGGTGTCCCGGATCTCGGCGAAGCCCGAGCCGTCGAGCACCGGTCCGAGGATCGGGGTGAGGGTCGTGCCGTGGACGTCGACCCGCCCGCCGCCCGCGTGCCCGGACTCGACCCTGCCGATGGCCGCGAGCAGCTGCCACGGCAGACGGCACCCGGGGTCGGTGCGTCGCAACGCGCTCTGCGCCCTGCGGTAGGCGGCGAGCACCGTGTTCGGGATGCCGGCCTCGGCCCAGGTCCGGGCGGCGGCCGGGCCGCGCTTCGCGCCGGGCCCCGGCGGCTCCGGCGTCGCGAACGGCGGGAGTTCGGTGTGGTAGGAGTCGTCGTTGGGCGCCTGGGACCATCTGACCTCCCCGGTCTCCTGACGCTCCTTCGCGGTCCGTTCGCCGCTGATGGTGATCGCTGCCTGGGACGCGGTGAGCGCGGCCATGGCGGCGACCGCGGCCGCCGTGCCGCCGATCCTGCGGCGGGTGGTGCCGGTGAACCTCATGCGTGCTCCCTCTCCCCCGGCCGGCCGGGCCCCGTCCTGAGTCACTGCGTGAAGGTGTCGATGGCGGAGATCCGCCAGGTGCCGTCGCGGCGGACGGCCTCCACGGCGAACATGGCCGCCGCGTAGGTCCGCTCCTGCGAGGCGCCGGTGCGGGTGTTGCTCTGGTCGGCGAAGATCAGCAACCGGGCGCGGTCGCCGTCGAGCACTTCCACCCCGCTGTCGGTGACGGTCGTGGTCAGGACGAGCTTCTGTTTCGGCCCCTGCGCGCGGACCTGGGCGAGCATGTCCCGGTGCTGCTGGACCGCCTTGCCGACCAGGTGGGTCCTCGCCGCCCGCTCCGACTTGGCCGCGGCGGCGTAGTTGTACGAGAAGACCGCGCCGACCGCCTCGGCGATCCGGCCCTTCACCTCGCTGGTGCGGCCGATGTCGGTGAGGGCGGTGTTCTGCCGTGCGGGCTCGTCGCGCAGGCCCGCGGCCGAGCCGAAGGCCCAGGCGGCGAAGGCGCCGAGAAGCACCGTGAGGGCGCAGAGGACGGCGGGGAGACCGACCCGGAGGCGGGGCCTTTGGCCGGATGCCGGTCCCTTTCCCCCCGTGCGCGTTCTCCGCCGGCGGGTTTCACGCGTTCCGGCGCCGTCCGTACCGGTGTCGTCCAGGAGGCCGTCCGTACCGGTGTCATCCGTACCGGTGTCGTCCGCGCGCCGGTCCGTGCCGGTGTCGTCCAGGACGTCGTCCGCGGCGGCGTTCTCCGTGACCGGGGCGCGGGCGGGCTCGGCGCGTGGCGCGTCCGTGTCCGCCGGCCCGCGCGGCGGCGCGGCGGCACCACCGCGCTCCGCGGCGACGGCGGCCAGACGGCGTCGGCGGTTGACGAGGTGACGGGTGGTCGACATGTGCGGAGGTCCTCTCGGTGACGGGGTGGGAAGCCGGGGCGTCAGCCGGCCGTGTTGCCGACCGGTGCCTGGCCGAGGGCGCTGAGCTTCCACCCCTCGGACGTGCGGGTGAGCTGACCGAGCATCCGGCTCTCCTTCACCGCGGGCTCGGCCTTCGGGGCGGTCACGGTGATCCGCAGCGCGACCATCACCGACGCCTTGCCGGCCCGCTCGTCGAGTTCGGTGACCGCGCCGGAGAGCACCTTGGCGGTGCTCACGGTCCTCGCCGCCCGGATCTGCTTCTCGAACCCGGCCCGCCCGTCGACGAGTTGCTTGTGCAGATCGCCGGTGGTGGAGTCCTCCCAGCCGTCCAACCCCTGGTCCAGCTTCCGGTGGTCGAGAGTGTTCATGTTCTGCACGGCCTGCTCGCCCGCGGCCAGCGCGTCGTCGCGGGTCCGCGCGTACGCCGCCGACTCGTCGTGCGCGGCCCCGTACCAGGACCAGCCGCCCCAGGCCGCGCCTGCGGCCGCCACGGCCGTGAGCGCGAGCGCCGCCACCACCAGCGGGTTCTTCCTCGTCCGTACCCGTGCCATTGCTGTCTCTCCCCTGCCGGCTGAACTGAGCTGAGCGGTGGATGCCACGCCGTACCGTCCCGGTGGCCATCCGGTGGCTATCTGGCTGCGATGTCGACGATCCGCCAGTGCCCGCCCCGCAGTTCGGCGGTGACGGACAGTTGGGCGGCCGCCGTGGTGGCGGGCCTCCCCCGGCGCTCGTGGACCTGGTCGAGGAAGACCAGCAGATGAGCGCCCGTGCCGGTCAGCCGGGTGACCCCGGCCTTTACCACACGGGTGGTGAGGGTCAGTTCCTGGTCCCGCGCCTGCTTCTCGACCTGGCCGAACAGCGCCGCGTACTGCTGGAGCGCCTTGCCCCCGAGGTACCGCCTCGCGGACTCCTTGGTGGCGCCGGTGTCCCGCGGACCGTAGGAGAACACCGCGCCGAGCGCGTTGCTGACGTCGCCGACGACCCTGGCGGTCGCCGCGGTGTCGGTCAGCGCGAGGTTGTCGGCGGCCGGGGTGTCCCGCAGTTGCCGGGCCTTGAACAGGAGCCCGGCGCCCGCCGCGAGCAGGGCGACGGCCAGCAGCACCGCGGCGCCCGCGAGAAACCGGCGGCGGACGGTCCGGGGCCTCCTGTCGGGGGCGGCCGCTTCCTCCGCCTCGTCCGCCCCGCCCCCGACCATCGGGTCCGCCCCCGTCTCACCCCCGGCATCCGCATGCGGATCGGCCCGGGCTTCGGCCTCGGCGTCCGTGGGCCGCGGACATGTGTCCACCGCCTCCGCGCCCGGGTCCTCGACTCGCTCGTCCGGGTTCCCGGCCCGCTCGTCCGTGCTCACCATCGCCGTCCTCCCCCGCCCCTCATGCGCCGCCGGCCGGAATCGCGGCCAGTGCCTTGACCTTCCAGCCGTCCCCCGTCCGGACGAGCGTGGCCTCGAAACGCTTGCGCTCGGTGCCCGGTCGGCCGGTGCGCGGGGTGATCCGGACGTCCACGGTCGCGATCAGCGCGGCGGTACCGGTCCGCTCGTCCAGGGCGGTGAGCGCCGCGTCGGTGACGGTGCCGCGCGCCGTGCCCCCGCTCCTGCTCAGATCGCTCGCGTCCTTCTTCCGGGTGCGGGCGAGCTGGTCGTACAGGGGCCCGGTGGAGGCGTCGAGCCACAGCCGCAGCCCGTCGTCCACACTCCGGGCGTTCCTGCCGTCCAGGCTGTTCAGCCGGGCAAGATGGTGCCTGCCCGCCGCCAGGGCGGCATCGCGGCTCTTCGCGTACGCGAGTGTGTCGTCCCCCCGCGCCCGTGCGTACGACCAGCCGCCCATCGCGCAGACCAGCGCGGCGACGAGTACGGCGGCCCAGCCGGTCACGGTCCTGCCTCGTGCGCTCATCGGCCGGCCTCCAGCCCGAGCAGTCCGGCCATGCCGTTCGGGGCGGGCGCCGGGTCCCCCACGGAGCCGAGCGCGCCCGGGAGCGTTCCTCCGGCATCGGCTCCGAGCAGCAGCGAGCCGGGCTTGGCGGGCTCTTGCACCGGGCCGCCCTTCGGCGCGTTCGCACTGCCGCGCACGTTGATGCCGGTGCCGGCCGGGGAGGCGCAGCGGGCCTTGGTGTTGACCGCCGGACCTTTCGACGTGTCGAGACCGTTGCGGTAGGTGGTGCCGCCGTATCCGGCGGTGCACGGAAGCGGTTCGAAGAACGTGACGGACATGCCGAACCTGGCGCCGTCCTCGTCGATCGCGCTGGCCCCCGCCGCCACCACCGCGGGCAGTTTCACCAGGAGTTCCTCCAGGCCGCGCTGCCGGGTCACGGCCACCTCGGACGTGGTCAGGAGGTTCGCGACGACGATGCCGAACGCGGGGTCGAGATCGCGCAGCAGGCCGCTGATCTGACCGGTGGCGTCGGGGGCCGCGGCGATCAGCTTCCGCAGGTCCGTGTCCGACCCCTTGAGCTGCGCCGCCAGTTCCTCGGCGCCGGAGGCGAATCCCTTGAGCGCCTCGCCCTGTTCGGCCTGTGTGCGCAGTACCACCTGCCCGTCGGCCATGAGCTTCGTGTTGGTGGGCAGCGCGTCGTCGGCCGCCCGCACGAAGTCGCTCCCGGTGTCCAGAAGGACCTGGAGATCGTCGCCCCGGCCGGTGAACGCGGCGCCGAACTCGTCGACCACCGTGCGCAGCGACTCCGGGTCGACGGATCCGGCGAGGTCGTCGACGCTGGTGAGGACGTCGGTCACGGGCGCCGGGACGGTGGTGTCGGCCTGCAGGATGACCGAGCCGTTCACCAGGTAGGGGCCACCGGAGCGGGTCGGCCGCAGGTCGATGTACTGCTCCCCGACCGCCGACAGGTTGGCCACGACGGCTTCGAGGCCGTCGGGGATGGGCGGTGCGGAGTTGTCGATGCGCAGTTCGGCCGCGACGCCGTCGTCGGTGAGTTCGATGGGGCCGACCCGCCCGACGGAGACTCCTCGGTAGGTGACGTCCGAGTGCGTGAACAGGCCGCCGGTCCTGGGGAGTCGGACCGTGACGGTGTAGTGGTCGCGCAGGCCGACGTAATGGCCGAGGCCGGCGTAGCGGACCCCGAGGTAGCCGAGCACCAGGACCGCGATGACCAGGAACGCGATGTTCTTGAGCCTGATGGCGAGGGTGATCACCGGTTCTTCCCCTCCGAGGGCGACGCCTCGTCCGAGGCCGACGGGCCGTCCGGCGACGCGGACGGATGTGTGCTCGACGGCGTCGTCCGGGGTGCGCCCGGGGCCGTCCCGGTCGGGGCCGTCGAGCCAGGCTTCCCCGGGGCCGGTCTCACGGGCGCCGTGGCCGGTGCCGTGACCGAGGGGAGCGGCAGCGGCAGTGCCGGGCCGGCCGCTCCCCGTGCCGCGGGCGCCGTCACCGCGTCCGGGTCGAACGCCGGGATGATCTGCGTGCCGGGTACGGCCGTCAGGTCCAGGTACACGTTGAGGTAGTCCCCCTTCACCCCGCGCAGCACCTCGTCCGTGAAGGGGTAGGTGAGCAGGACCTGGAGGGAGTCGGGCAGGTCGTTCCCGGAGTCCGCGAGCGCTCTGAGGGTGGGGGCGATGGCCTTCAGGTCGGCGATCGTGTCGTCCTTGCTCTTGTCGATGGTGTCCACGGCGACGGTGGAGAGGGTGTCGAGGGCCCGGAGCATGGTCAGCAGGGAGCCGCGCTGTTTCTCCAGTACCTTCATGCCGGGGCTGAGGTCGGTGAGGACCTTGCCCACCTGTTGTCTGCGGGTGGCGAGGGTGGTGGAGAGCCGGTCGACGCCGTCGAGGGCCTCGGTGATGTCCTCGCGGTGCTCGTCGAGGTCGGTGACGAGTGTGTCGATCCGTTCGAGCATCGACCGGATCCCGGCCTCGTTCCCGGCCATCGCCTTGTTGAGTTCGGTGGTGATGGTCTTCAGCTGGTTGATGCCACCACCGTTCAGGAGCATCGACAGGGCGCCGAACACCTCCTCGACCTCGGGGTTGCGGTTGGTGCGGGTGAGCGGGATCCGGTCTCCGTCGGCGAGAGTGCCGTGCGCGGTGCCTCGCGCGGGTGGCGCGAGCTGGATGTACTTCTCGCCGAGGAGGCTGGACTGTTCCAGGTGCGCGTAGGCGTTGGCGGGGAGTTCGACCTCTCCGTCGACCCGCATGGTGACCCTCGCGTGCCAACTGCCCGGTACGAGCGAGATCTTGGTGACGCGCCCCACGGAGACGTCGTTGACCTTGACCGAGGACTGCGGGGCGAGGCTGAGCACGTCCCCGAAGTCGGCGGTGATCTCGTACGGGTGGTCGCCGAGGTCCGCGCCGCCGGGCAGGGGCAGTTGTTCGATGCCCGAGAACTGCGGGGCGGCGCAGCCGGTGAGGACGAGGGCGCAGAGGGCACCGAACGTGACCAGGGTGGTGGCCCGGGTCGCCGCGGGGGCCCCGGGCCTGCGGGGTCTTGCGCTCATCGGCCGGTCCCCTTCCTCTTCCTCGCGTCGTGAGCGGCCGCAGCGGCGCTCCCGTTCTTCTCGGGTGTGCCGTAGACCGTGCCCACCGCCGGCAGCGGCAGTGAGGGCAGCGCCCGCTGCCGCTCGGCGCCCACGGGGGAGAGCCCGTGGAGAGCGGAGGCGGGCTGCGTGAGGGGGCCGCCCATACTGAGTTCGTTGAGGTCGGTGCGGCCGTTGAGCGTGCGGTTCTTCGGGTCGTACGCGTTGAGCACGTTGCCCGCCGAGAGGGGAAGGACGTCGAGGGACTCGGCCAGTGAGGCGCGCTGGTCGACGAGGATCCGAGTGAGCGGCACCAGCGCGTCCACGTTCTTCTTGAGTGCGGAGCGGTTGTGCTGGATGAAGGTCTTGACCTGCGCGAGCGCCGTGCCGAGTTCCTTGAGCGCCGCGCCGAGGTTCTTCTTGTCGTCGGCCAGGAAGCCGGTCACGGAGTTCAGTTGGCGTTCCGCGTCACGCACCTCGCCGTCGTTGTCCTTCAGCATGGTGGTGAACGTCTGCAGGTGGGACAGCGTGTCGAAGAGGTCCCCGCTGCTCTTGTCGAGGGTCTTCGTCGCCTTGCCGAACTGCTCGATGGAGTTCCCGATGTCCTTGCCGTTGCCCTTGAGGTTCTTCGCACCGGTGTCCAGGAGCCCGGCGAGCGCGCCCTGCGCGTTGGCACCGTCCGGGCCGAGCGAGCCGGCCAGTTCGGTGAGGGACGCGTAGAGCTGGTCGACCTCCAGGGGGGTGGCGTTGTTCGCGGCGGGCAGTTCGGCGCCGTCGGCGAGCAGCGGTCCGCCGGTGTAGGCGGGGGCGAGCTGGACGTAGCGGTCGGCGACGATGCTGGGGGCGACGACGACGGCGTGGGCGTCCTTCGGGACCTTGACGCCCCTGTCGACACGGAGCACGACCTCGACCTCCTCGCCGCGCGGCTGCACCGACCGGACCCTGCCGACCTTCACGCCGAGGATCCGCAGGTCGGATCCGGCGTAGATGCCGGTCGCCCGGTCGAAGTACGCGGTGACGGTGGTGCCGCCCCGGTCGTCCAGGGCCATCACACCGGTCGTGGCGGCGACGGCCACGACGGCGAGCCCGGCGCCGATGCCGACGATGCGGGTCGGTCTCATGTCAGTGGCCGCCTTCCTGCCGGGGAGGCATGCATCCGGTGGCCGGCGGGGTGCCGGGCGGCAGGTAGTTCTTCGGGACGACGCCGCAGACGTAGTTGTCGAACCAGCGCCCGTTGCCGAGGGTGTTGCCGACGAGCCGGTTGTAGGGACCGGCGAGCGCCAGCACCTTGTCGAGGCTCTTGCGGTTCTTCTGCAGAACGGCGGTGACCCTGCCGAGCGCGTCGAGCGTCGGCCGGAGCTGCTTCTTGTTGTCGGCGACGAGACCGGTGAGCTGGGTACCCAGGTCGCGGGTGCCGGTGAGCAGCAGGTGGATGGAGTCGCGACGGGCCTGGATCTCGCCGAGGAGCAGGTTGCCGTCCTTCAGCAGGGTCTCGAAGCTGCTCTTCTTGCCGGCGAGGGTCTTCGTCAGCCGTTTGCTGCTCCTGAGGAGGGTGGCGAGTTGCGCGTCGCGTTCGGAGACGGTCCTGGAGAGCGCGGAGAGTCCGTTGGCGGCGCTCTTCACGTTCGGCGGTGAGTTCTTGAACGTGGCGGAGATCGTCTCGAAACTCCTGGCGAGCTGTCGGGTGTCGATCTCCCCGATGGTCCGGCCCAGATCGTCGAACGCCTGGGTGACGTCGTACGGGGAGGTGGTGCGGCTGGTCGTGATGCGCTCGCGCGGGTCCTGCGCCGCGTCACCGAGCGGATCGACGGCGAGGTACTTCTCGCCGAGCAGCGTCTTGATGGCGATGCCCACGGTGCTGGAGTCGCCGATCCAGGCGTCCCGCACCCGGAAGGCGACCTTCACCCGGGCGCCGTCGAGGGCGACCCCGGTGACCTCGCCGACCTTCACCCCGGCGATCCGTACCTCGTCGCCCTCGGTGAGTCCGGCGGACTCGGTGAAGTCGGCGCTGTACGTCGTGCCGCCGCCGAAGAAGGGCAGCGAGTCGGCCCGGTAGGCGACCAGTGCGGCGAGGGCCAGGACGATCAGGCCGACGACGCCGACGGCGACGGGGTTGCGTTCCCGTACGGGCTTGATTCTCATGACAGGCACCTCGGCTGGGTGAGGGCGATGCCGGTGGGCGGCGCGCTGCCGTCGCTGGTCGTCACACCGGTGACCCTCGCCTCGCAGAGGTAGAGGTTGAGCCAGGAGCCGTACGAGGCGGTGCGGCTGATGGCCGTCATCTTGGCGGGCGTCCTGCGCAGGAAGTTCTCGATCTGCGGGGTGTTGTCGGCGAGCCGGTCCGAGAGGCGGCCGAGCTGGCGGATGTCGTCCTTGAGGGGCCCCCGGCCGTCGTCGAGCAGGTCGGCGGTGACGGTGGTCAGGGCGCCCATCGCGGTCACCGCGCGGCCGAGCGGTTCGCGGTCCCCGGCGAATCCGGTGACGAGCCTGCGGAGGGTGACGACGAGGTCGTCGAAGCCTGCCTCGCGGTCGTTGACGGTCTTCAGGACCGCGTTGAGGTTCTTGATCACCTCACCGATCACCTTGTCCTTGGCGGCGACGGTGCCGGTCAGCGAGCCGACGTGCTGAAGGATGCTGTCGACGGTGCCGCCCTCGCCCTGGAGCACCTGGACGATGGAGCCGGCCAGTTCGTTGACGTCGGGCGGGGAGAGCCCTTCGAAGAGCGGCTGGAAACCGTTGAAGAGCTGGGTGAGGTCGAGGGCCGGTGTGGTGCGGGAGACCGGGATGGTGGAGCCGGCGGCGAAGCTCTCGCCCACCGGTCCGGCTCCTCGGCCGAGGTCGATGTACCGCTGGCCGACCATGTTGAGGTACTTGACCGACGCGGTCACCGACGCCGGGAGCCTTTGCCCCTTCCGCACGGTGAAACCGACCTCGGCGAGCCTCCGGTCGGCGACCTCGATGGATTCGACCTGCCCGACCTCGACCCCGGCGATCCGGACGCTGTCGCCGACGACCAGACCTGTGACGTCGGTGAACCTGGCCCTGTACGAACTCCTCTCCCCGACCCCGGTGTTGGCGATGGACAGGGCCAGCACGGTGGTGGCCAGCGTCGTCACCAGGACGAACACGATCGATTTCGCGAGCGGTCCCGCGAGCGAGCGGCGCTTCACTTGAGCCTCACCTCCGCGCCGCGGAAGGCCGGGCCGATGAGCACGCTGCTCCACTCGGGCAGGTCCCGCGGCCGGACCTTCAGTGAGGGAGCGACCAGTTCGTTGACGAGCAGGCTCTCCTGCCGGGAGTTGGGCATGCCGAGCGACGCGTCGGCCGCCGGGACCTCTTCGGGCGCGCGGGGCGCGGAGCCGGCCGACGGGCCCCGGTCGGCCGCGCGGGCGTCCGCCGTCGGCGCGGTGTCGCCGACGTAGGGCAGGGAGTAGCAGTGCGGTCCGCCGGTCGCGTCGTACACGGGGGTGTCCCTGCCCGCCACGTACTTTCCCTTGGAGGGCACGGTCTTCAGCGTGACGTGCAGTCCGGGCTGGTTCGTGCCCTTGCCGAGGGCCTTGTCCATGGCCGGGACGAAGTTGGCGAGGGTGCGCAGGGTGCAGGGGAACTCGGACGAGTACGCCGCGAGGGTCTCCAGGGTCGGTCGGCCCGTCGCGGAGAGTCGGACGAGGTTGTTCTTGTTCTTCCGCAGGAAGTCGGTGACGTCCTGGGCCGAGGCGGTGGTCGTTCCGTACAGGTCGGCGAGTTCGGCCTCTTGTTCGGCGAGTGTGCCGCTCGTGGTGGTGAAGTCGGTGAGCGCGTCGAGGACGTCCGGGGCGGCGTCCGCGTACACGGCGCTCACCCTGACGAGTTCCTTGATGTCTGCGTTGAGCGTGGGCAGGTGGGGGTTGAGCTTCTTCAGGTGGGCGTCGAGCGTGACCAGGGTCCGGCCCAGCTTCTCGCCGCGGCCCTGGAGCGCCTGGGAGACGGCGGTGAGCGTGGCGGAGAGCTTCTGCGGCTGCACGGCGGTGAGCAGCGGCAGGACGTCGTCGAGGACCTGTTCCAGTTCGATGGCGTTGCCGGAGCGGTCCTGCGGGATGACGTCCCCCGCCTTCAGGGTGCGTGCGGAGGGGACCTCGGGCGGTACGAGGGCCACGAACCGCTCGCCGAAGAGCGTGGTGGGCAGCATCTGGGCGGTGACGTCCGCCGGGATGCGGTCCAGTTCGCCGGGCCGGATGGCGAGCGTGAGCCGGGCCCCCTCCCCGTCGGCCTCGATGGCGCGGACCTGTCCGACGACGACGCCGCGCAGTTTCACCTCCGCGTTCTCGTGCATCTCGTTGCCGACGGTGCCCGTGCGTACGGTCACGGTGGCGTCGTGGGTGAATTCCTTGTTGTACACCGCGACCGAGGTCCACACGAGTGCGACGGGCACGAGGAGGAAGCCGATCCCGGCGATCCGGCGGCGGGCCGTCCCTGTCTTCGTCGTCTTCGTCGTCGGCATCATCCGGCCACCTTCACGGTCGTCGTGGCGCCCCAGATGGCGAGCGAGAGGAAGAAGTCGGTGAGACTGATCAGCACGATGGCGTTGCGCACCGACCGGCCCACGGCGATGCCGACCCCCGCGGGTCCGCCCTCGGCGTGGAAGCCGTGGTAGCAGTGGGCGAGGATCACCATCACGCTGAAGACGAACACCTTGAGCACGGACAGCAGCACGTCGTCCGGGGAGAGGAAGAGATTGAAGTAGTGGTCGTACGTTCCTTCCGACTGCCCGTTGAACAGGACGGTGACGTAACGGGACGCCACGTACGACGAGAGCAGTCCGATCGCGTAGAGCGGGATGATCGCGACCACTCCGGCGATGACCCGGGTCGTGACGAGGTACGGCATGGACCGCACTCCCATCGCTTCGAGGGCGTCGACCTCCTCGTTGATCCGCATCGCGCCGAGCTGGGCGGTGAACCCGGCGCCGACCGTCGCGGAGAGCGCGAGTCCGGCGACGAGCGGGGCGATCTCACGGGTGTTGAAGTAGGCGGAGATGAAGCCGGTGAACGCGGACGTGCCGATCTGGTTGAGCGCGGCGTAGCCCTGGAGGCCGACGACCGTTCCCGTGAAGAGGGTCATGGCGATCATCACGCCGATGGTCCCGCCGACGACGCCGAGTCCGCCGCTGCCGAAGGCGACCTCGGCCAGGAGCCGCTGCACCTCCTTGAGGTAGCGTCGCAGCGTGCGCGGGATCCAGATCAACGCCCGCAGGTAGAAGGTGAGCTGGTCGCCGTAGCGATCCAGCCGGCCGAGCATGGACATCGTCTCTCAGCTCCCCTTCGCGGGGACGATCTGGAGATAGATCGCCGTGAGGATCATGTTCACGAAGAACAGCAGCATGAAGGTGATGACGACGGACTGGTTGACCGCGTCGCCGACGCCCTTGGGCCCGCCGCGCGGGTTCAGTCCGCGGTGGGCGGCGACGATGCCCGCGATGAAGCCGAAGATCAGCGCCTTGACCTCGCTGATGTAGAGGTCGGGGAGCTGGGCGAGGGCGGAGAAGCTGGCGAGGTACGCGCCGGGCGTGCCGTTCTGCATGATCACGTTGAAGAAGTAGCCGCCGAGCGTGCCGACGACCGAGACCAGTCCGTTGAGCAGGACGGCCACGCCCATGGTGGCCAGGACGCGCGGGACGACCAGGCGCTGGACGGGTGAGACGCCCATGACCTCCATCGCGTCGAGCTCTTCGCGGATCTTCCGCGAGCCGAGGTCGGCGCAGATCGCGGAGCCGCCCGCGCCGGAGATGAGCAGCGCCACGATGAGAGGGCTGGCCTGCTGGATCACGGCGAGGACGCTGGCGCCGCCGGTGAAGGACTGGGCGCCGAGCTGCTGGGTGAGCGAGCCGACCTGGAGGGCGATGACCGCGCCGAACGGGATGGAGACGAGTGCGGCGGGCAGGATGGTGACGCTGGCGATGAACCAGAACTGCTCGACGAACTCCCTCGCCTGGAAGGGCCTTCGGAAGACCGACCGGGTCACGGAGAGGGCGAGCGCGAACAGCTTCCCGGTCTCGCGCAGCGGTGCGAGCAGCCGCGTCGGCGGTCGGCGCGCCGATTCCCGGTTCGGTGACGGTGTGTCGGGGGCGGGCGGCCCCGGTGGCCGCAGCGGGAGGCCGGCGGTCATGGCCTGGCACCGCCGGCGGCCGGGGCGTAGCTGTTGATGATGGCCGTGCGGGCGGCCTCGGGGAGCTGGCCCATCATGCCGAGGACCCGCTCGCGGCGGCGCTGGACGGCCTGGCGGACCGGCATCCCGGGCGAGGGTTCCAGCTGCGGCACGACGGTGCGCGGCCCCGCGCCGGGGGTGTTTCCAGCGCCTCGCCGCTCGGCGGCGAGGGTGGCCGCGTCCTTCTCCTCGGACATGCCGATGGGCCCCTCCCGGCGTCCCGCGAGGAACTGGGAGACGACCGGTTCGTCGCTGGTCAGCAGGACCTCGCGCGGGCCGAAGGTGACGAGGTTGCGGCAGAACAGCATGCCCATGTTGTCGGGGACCGTGGCCGCGATGTCGAGGTTGTGGGTGACGATCAGCATCGTCGCGTCGATCTGCGCGTTCAGGTCGATGAGGAGCTGGGAGAGATAGGCGGTGCGGACCGGGTCGAGTCCGGAGTCCGGCTCGTCGCACAGGATGATCTGCGGATCGAGCACCAGGGCACGGGCCAGCCCGGCGCGTTTGCGCATTCCTCCGGAGATCTCTCCTGGCAGTTTCCCCTCGGAGCCCAGCAGGCCGACGATGTCGATCCGTTCCATGACGATGCGCCGGATCTCGGATTCCTTCTTGCGGGTGTGCTCGCGCAGGGGGAAGGCGATGTTGTCGAAGAGCGACATGGAGCCGAACAACGCACCGTCCTGGAACATGAGCCCGAACAGTTTGCGCGTCTCCATGATGTCCCGCTCGGGGCTGTTCACCATGTCGACGCCATTGATGACGACGCGTCCCCGCTCCGGTTTCAGAAGTCCGATGATGGACTTGAGGAAAACGGTCTTTCCGGTGCCGGACGGGCCGAGCATCACGCTTACCTCACCGGCGGGCAGTGTGAGCGACACATCCTGCCAGATGTTCTGCTTGCCGAAAGACTTGGTAAGACCCTCGACGACGACTTCGATTCCCATCCCACCTCCTGCATGCACTCACGAAGTGACAGAAGTGCACCGAGGGGCGCACGTTAAGTTCACCGGGACCGCCAGGACAAGCCCTTGAACAGCCATTTCTCCAGGAGCCGGCCCGTTTGTCATTCGGTGACAAACTCCCGTGTACGCCTTGTCGCCGAATGCGCAACCCGCAACGGCGGGCAGGGGGTCGATCCCGCACGTCGTGTCAGGTCGCGGACGCGGGGCAGGAGCGGTCCGCGCCCACCGCCCCCACGGCGCCCCGACCGGAGGTCTTCCGCCCGGAGGCTTTCGCGCGCAGGTCACGAAGAGGACTCCTTTTCCGAAGGGGGAGCAACCGTCGGGCAGATTGGCCGCGTTGCCCACGGGGCGACGTTACGGCTGGGTAACCTGGCCGGGCAATACCGGTTCTCCAAGTTTTCGGGAGCCCGCCGAGCCCCCTCGCTTTCTTCGCACGAATTGAGCAGGCGCCCGGGGAAATCTGTCACCGGATGACAATCCCGCGCGCCGACCGGAGGACCCGACCGTGGCCGGTTCCGCCATCACGGGGTGCGCATCGAATGACAACTCGTCCTCGTGGCGCACTCATCCGGGAACGAGAAGCCGCTTTCGGGGCAACAATCTCGAACGACGGGATTGTGCGGCGGTGTTTCCCGCCAGTAACCTCACGGCTCGGCGAAAGGGTGTCCGTTTCGGCATTGTTCGCCGCGGGTCCGGCACCCGTACCGCACACCGACGATCCGTGCGCCCGGAACACATGGCCCGAAAAGGTGCCGTCTTTGGCGCGCCGCAGAAAGACCCGAGCAACTCCGCTTATGCGGCCGCCCGGTGGCGGCTGCCCGAAAAGGGGACGACATGAGATCTGGTTCGAGACGGGCGCGCCTGGGGCTGCTGGCCTCCTTCACCGCACTCGCCGCCTTCGCGTCCGTGGGAACGGCCACCGCCGCGACGAGCCTCAACGGCCACTGGGCGCCGTTCACCCGGTGTCCGGTGGACGCGCCCGCCATGCTGGCCGCCGACGGGCTGGACAACACGGCGGTCTGCGTCTCCTCGCACTCCGCGAGCGGCTCCATCACACTCGGCAACACCACCGTGCCGGTGGGAGCCAGCGACCTCCAGATCGGTGTGATCACGCACCCCGGCGGCCGGTCGACGGTCATCTCGCCTCCGGGAGGCGCTTTGGTGGCAGACTCCGCGCAGATCCCCGGCGGGCTCCTCGGGCTCATGTGCCCCAGCGACATCCCGGTGATCAGCGGCATCTGCAACCAGATCACGAACAGCACCCTGAACCGGGTCACCGCCACCATCGAGCCGGCCGGCGACCCCAGCGACTTCCAGCTCCTGGCGGGCGTCACCACCGGCAAGCCGATCATCACGCTCCCGGTGCGCATCCGCCTGGAGAACCCGTTCCTCGGCGACGCGTGCTACATCGGCTCCGCATCGAAGCCGATCCTGCTCCGCCCGCAGAACCTGACCCGTCCCACTCCCGGCACCCAGCAGTTCGCCGGTGACGGCACCCCCGACCCGGCCGGTGCCATGGGGCGCATCAGCCTCCTCGGCGCCACCCAGACGGACACCACCTACGCGGTTGCGGGGGCCAACGGCTGCGGTCTCGGCCTGCTGGACTGGGCGGTGAACCTGAAGACCGGGCTCCCCTCCGCCTCGGGCAACAACAACGTGGTCCTGAACAACGCCCAGACGTACGTGGCCACGATCAACGACCCGAGCGGCGCCGCCCCCGACGCGGGCAGGCTGATGTCGCAGTACTGGCACTCGGCTGCACGGTAACCGGTACGGCCGGCGGGACAACGGGCGGGGCCGTCCTCCGGACGGGACCGTCCTCGGAGGGTGGCCCCGCCCGCGTGCCCGGCAGCGCCCTGCAACCGTCGCGCGACCGACGAGCACCCAAGGAGCACGCGTCGGCCGGGCGGCGGGACTGCGGTCAGCCGGCGGGTGTCCCCTTGCCGGGCAGCGCAGGCACGGTCGGCGGGCAGAAGGTGCTGCTGTCCGAGGGGACGCAGGTCTGCCCCTGGTTCATCGCGACGACGTTCCCGGGCCCCGAGATGGCCGCCGTGAACAGGTTGTCCAGGTCCTCACCGCCGGTACCGCAACCGGAGAACGGGGGGATCTCGACCTTCCCGTTCATGGGGCCTCCGCCGAAGACGTTGACGTACTTCGGGAAGTCGCCGTTCAGGACCACCTTGAACGGCGACGCGGTGCGGCAGTTGGGACCCACGTCCAGGGGCGTTCCGTTGACCTTCACGTCGCGCAGCCGCAACGACTGCGTGAACGAGGCTGTGGCGAAGTAGGTCTTGGTGCTGCCCATGCCGATGTTCCCGGTCGAGATCGTGAGCGGTCCGTTCTCGAACTCCACCTTCGCGGACACGGGCTGGAACCCGAACGTCAGGAAGGTGGAATCGGCGTCCGGCAGCCTCAGGTTCCCGAGCGAGTCGAGCCGCAGGTAGTAGCCGCCCGCGGCGTTGGCCGCCCGCAGTCCGCGGTGCACGTTCGCCAGGACGCTGATCAGACCGGGCTTCTTGGCGGGGTCGTTGATGATCATCGCCCCGTTCAGCTTGTACACGGTGGCCATGCCGACCGCGTAGGCACAACCGAACGTTCCGCCCCCGGGGATGTCGACCTCCATGACCGGGGCGCCCTCCGGTGGTTTCGGGGCGTCGCTCCAGTCCGCCTTTCCGGCGGGCGGGTCGACGGGGCACGCCTCCTCGCTCCCGGCCTGCGGCGTCCGCGACTCCACCGCGATGCGGTCACCGGTGTCCCCTCCCTCGTCGGTGCCGTGGGCCCCGTCGCCCCCCTCTGTCCTCGACGGCCAGGGGTCGGGCGGGCCGGCCGTCACCGGGACGGTCGCCAGCAGCGTGCCGCCGTCCTCCGCGTCCTCTCCGGGTTCACAGGTGAGCGGTCGGACGTCGGCCGGTCCGCTCTCCTCGGCGGTCTCCGCGACGGGGCGCAGTCCGAGCGTGAGCCGGCCCGCGGTGAAGGCGACGTCGCCCGCGGCCGGCAGCGTCACCGACGGGACGGGCCCGGTGTGGACGAGGCTCACCTCCCCCTCGGCGGGTACGGCGGAGCCCGGCGCCGGCAGATCCAGCCACCGCGCCTGTGCCGACCGGTCCTTCTGCCTGATCCCCACGGCGAGCGTCGCGGTGCTCGCCACCACCTCGGTGCCGGCCGGCAGCAGCGCCTCCAGGTCCGCCCGCGCGAGCCGTACGTCGATCGTCACCGGACCGCTCTCCAGCGGCGTCCCCGCGGTCCCGGAGGCCGGGAAGGCCGTGGTGACCCGGACGGTGACCCGGCCGGTCCCGCCCGGCAGGGCGCAGTCGTAGGCGAGCGTCACCGCCGAGCCGCCCTCCTCGGCGGCCGATCCGGACCCGGACAGCAGCCCCGCGAGGAGCACGACGGCCGCGACCGATGCCAGGCGCACCGATCGCCTGCCGCCGGTCGCCGATGTCTTCACGTTCATACTGGCGCTGTCCTCCCTGGTACGGGGTGATGGGGGCACGGCCTTGGCGCGGGCGACGGGACATGGCCGCCGACCGGCCCCGTGCGTCGGGTCCCCGGTGCCGGGGCTGCGGCGGGCGGGCCGTGAACGGCCGCTCGGGGTGGTGGCGAACCGTTGTCCGCCACCACCCCGAGCCGGATGTGGACCGGGCTGCTCCGCGCCCGGGTCCGCCACGTCACGACGTGGCGGTGATCTTCTGCTTCGGGCTCACCACGTACTCGGCGTTGAAGCCGGCCACGTCACCGTTGCTGATGAGGCCGAGGCAGCTGGCGTTGGACGCCTTCAGGTCGCTTCCCGTGCCGTCGATGACGAGGGAGCCCTTGGTGTTGTCGTAGTGCCCGTACACCTTGCCCTTGAAGTCCGCGTTGCAGCCGACGCCGGAGATGTGCGCCGAGATGTCGCTGACGGTTGCGTCGACCCAGTCCGCGTGCGTGGCGTTGGGCTGGATGGCGTTGAGCTTCCAGGGCGTCGCCGTCATGGAGACGGTGAAGGAGATGCCGCCCACGTCACAGCCGGTGAACGTGATGTTGTTGATGTTGCCGATGCCGACCCCGTCGGCGCTGGTCGTCTGGAGCGTCCCGGACGTCACGGCGGAGGAGTCGCAGACGAGCTGGACGAGGGGGACGTCCAGGGTCGGAAGCTTGGCGAGGGCGGTGAACGCGCCGCCGGGGCTGACGCTCCAGGAGTGCGACGCGGTGGTGGCCGAGGCCGACGACACCGTCATCCCGATGGCCGCGCCGAGTGCTGCGGTGACGAATGCGGCTCTGCGTGCAAGGGTGTTCACGATTCCATTTCCCTTCAGAAGGCGTGACCCATGCGGAGAACCCGTCCCGCCGGAATGGCTGGAACTCCGATGGGGGCACAGTACAGAGAAGTGGCAGTCCGGCCTGACCGACTGCGCGACCACTTGCGTCCGGCGAAGACGCTACGGTCGGGTAACGTTGCTTCGCAACAGTCATGACGAAGAATCTCCCGAAGCACGAATCCCGGTCGACGTTTTGTCGCGCCACGAGTGCCGGTCCGTGAAATCTTGTCCAGAAGTGAGCAGTCACGGCGCCTCGGCGACCGCCCAGGACCGCCACACGCAGCGCCCCCGGCCACCTTTGAGCCAACTTGCCATGGCCCTTGTGCGCTTGACCTGGCGTCAGGCTTCTTGCTCGCATGCCCGCGCCGTATCCGCACAACGACACGGGAGAACCTCTCGCCGCCCGAAGGCACAACAGGGGATTCGGCCGGATTGAATTCCGACCCCGTATACGGAGACAGCCGCATACACGATTCCGCGACGCCTTCCCCTTGACTTCGCCCCGGTGAAGAGGTCGACTTGTCCGCCCGACGGCGGCCGTGCCGCATTCCCGTCCCGCAGGAGAGCGGATGTATTCACCGGGAAGTCCCGCGGCTTCCCGGAATTCCTGTCACGGAACGCCGATCCGGCACCGCACCCGCACCACGGGAACCGGAATGCACGAGTCCGTGAATCCGGGAACGCCGTACCCGCGGCGGCGGTAGGTGCCCCTGCATCTCGTCCTGCCGTGCCTGTGTCCACACACGCGTGCGTGGACTATCTTCAGCAGCCCACATCGGTACGCACCTGACGGCTTGGGAGCGCGCCTCCCACGGCCCACCCCCCATCGGGCGCCGGAGAGCAAGGGACAGAGGAATGCCGGGAGTTGTACAACCCTCGGAACTCGGAGAGCCGCTCGGACCGCTGCCGCAGGAGTTCGCCGCGATCGTGCGTCCCGAGATACCCAGTCTGATCAAGGAGATCGGGCTGGAGGTCACCCGGGCCTACCCCGTGTACGCGCGACTGCTCGACGGCCCGTACGGACAGGGCATCCGGGTGGGCGTGGAGCAGACCATCTCCGTCTTCGTGGACCAGGTCGCCGAGCCGACCGCCCCTTCCACCCTGCGCGACGAGATGTGCCGCAGGTTCGGCCGGTACGAGGCGTACGAGGGCCGCACTCTGGACCAGTTGCACGGCGCCTACCGGCTGGGCGCGCGGATCGCGCTCCGCCGGGCCAAGAAGATCGGCCGGCGCTACAACCTCTCCCCCACGATGATGCTCTCCTTCGCCGACGCCCTGTTCACCTACGTCGACGAACTGGAGGCGCTCTCCCGCGAGGGCTACATGGAGGTACGCGCGGCCTCGGCCGACCAGACGGGCACCCTCAGACGGCGGCTGCTGCACCTGCTGCTCGCCGGACGTCCCGTGCCCCGTACGGCCATCGCCGAACTGTGCGAGCAGACCGGCTGGACGATGCCCGACGAGGTGACGCTCGTGGCGGTGCGCGCCTCGCCGGAGCCGGGCGGACCGGGCGCCGACCGGGACGTGCTCGTCGACTTCACCGATCCGCAGCCGCACTTATTGATCCCGGGGGCGTTCGACGCGTCGCGAAGACGCATGCTCGACCGGACGCTCCCGGGTCACCACGCCGCGGTCGGACTGACCGTTCCCACCGCCATGGCCTCGGACTCGATCCGCTGGGCCCGCAGGGTGCTCGAACTCGTGGACGCGGGCGTCATCGACGACGCGCCGGTCGTCCTCTGCGAGGACCACCTGATCACACTCTGGCTGTTGTCCGACACGGCCCTCCTCGACCAACTGACGCGACGTGAACTCGCCCCGCTCGCCGGAATCAGCGCGAACCGGCGGGAGCGGCTGGTCGAAACCCTGCGGATCTGGCTCGACACCCGGGGCACCGCCGCCCAGATGGGCGAACTGCTCGACGTGCACCCACAGACGGTCCGCTACCGGATGCGCAGTCTGGAGTCCATCTTCGGCGAGCAACTCATCGACCCCGAAGCCCGGTTCTCGACCGAGGCGGTGCTGCGCGCGCTCCGGCTGCAACTGCGCGCCGGAGGCGACGACGTCGCCCACGCACCGCGGGGCGAGCGGCCCGGAATCGGATCACGCGCGGCGCGACGGGGCAACTTACCCAGCGGTAAGGCGAAATAGCCGGTCAGTCCCAAACGGTTGCCACACGGAGACGTTCCCGAGGAGAAACCCGGAACTGCGTCCCGTAGACATGGAGGAGCCGGCCGCCCGACCGGCGGCCGCACCCGGCAGTACCGCCTCCTGGCCGAACATCCGAGAGGGAACCCCCTATGACCGCCTCGCACCTCCTCGTCCCCGTGCCGATCCCGGACCGGGTCGCCGCGCTGATCGGGTCCTGCATCCCCCCGCACATCCTGCGGGCGGAACTCGACGCCGCGCGCGCCGCGCGGGAGGTGCGCCGGTTCCGCGGTCCACGACTCTGCGTCGAGGACCAGGCCGACCGCGAACAGGCGCTTTCGGAGCTGGCGCGCGCCAACAAGATCCTCGCCGCCCATCACCCGGGCCTGCCGGTGCGCCCCGGCAGTGCCTGGTGAACCAGCGCGGCGGGCGGGCTCCCCAGGCGCCTCTCCCGGCGGAAGACCCGGTCGGCCCCATCGGGCGGGCCGCCCGGCCCGGGACCTATTCGGCGAAGACCGCCGCCTCGTACACCCAGGCGCCCTCGGACCGCACGAAACGGCTCTTCTCGTACAGCGAGTCCGGCTGTCCGGCGACGGTGAAGTGCGCCCGGAAGGTGACCGTGCCCGTGGCGTGGAAGGCACTGCCGTCGGTCGTCTCCAGGATCTCCAGGCGCACCCACCGCGTCCCGCGATCGAAGTCGACGGCGGGCGGCCGGGTGCCGGGGTGCCAGGTGCGCAGCAGATACGCCTCGTCCCGGACGGCGAAGGCCGCGTACCGGGAACGCATCAGGGCCTCGCACGTCGAAGCGGCCGCGGCGCCCGCGTGGAAACGGCCGCAGCAGTCCGCGTAGGTGCCGGGCAGTCCGCAGGGACACGGTGACCGGTCGGTGATCGCGGAAGGCCGCCGGGCGGGGGTGGTGGACCGCCTCGGTCGTGTGGTGCGTCGTGACATGCGTCCATTGTGTCCTGCGACCCGGGCGGCCCGGCTGGGTGTTCCGTCCCGGGAGGTTGTGGACGGGTGATGTAGGTCTCGACTGCCCGCGGGGACGCCGACGACCTCGCCGAGTTCCGGGCGCCGGTCCGCGCGGAGCGAGACGCCCGGCTCGACGAGTTCGAGCCCGTCGAAGAACGACGACGCGCGTGTCCGGGGCGACGCGCTGGGCTGTCCGAGGGAGGTCGGGCTCGGTGGGGGACACCGGCGCCGATGTCGAGGAAGTGGCGGATGCCGGGGAAGAACCGTCGGATCGTCGGCGGGGCCCACCGCTCAGGTCAGGAGGAAGTCCGCCTGCCCCGCCTTGGCGCCCTGGATGAAGGCGGCGATCTCGTGGTGCGAGTAGATCAGTGCGGGGCCCTCCGGATCGGCGGACTGGCGGACGGCGACCCTGCCGTCGGACAGCTTCATGGCCTCGACGCAGTTGCCCCCGTTCCCACCGCTCCACGGCTTGTGCCAGCCCTCGGTGCCGAGTTCGGCGGCCGGCATGCCGTTGTATATGGGATCCATCACAGCTCCTTGCGGAAATCCCGGAGGATCTCCTTCGTGCGTTGTGCAGTCGCGGCCTGAGCCGCCATGCGGTCCATGACCTCGAGGTAGGAGGCCACCTCGGGGCGCGCGTCGAAGTAGACGGCGCCGGTCAGGTACTCGCTGTACACCATGTCGGGGAGTTCGGGCATTCCGAAGCGGAAGATGACGAAGGGGCCGTAGGTGCCCGGGTGGTGGCCGGTCGAGAATTCCGCGATCTGGAGTGTCACATGCGGCATCTCGGTGGCCTCCAGCAGCCGGTCGATCTGGCCGCGCATCGCGTCGACGCTGCCGACCGGACGACGCAGCACCGTCTCGTCCATCACCACCCACAGTTTCGGGGCGTCCGGCCCGTGGAGCAGGGACTGACGCTGCATGCGCAACGCGACATGGCGTTCGATGTCCTCGGGCCTGGTCTGGCCGACGGCCCCCGTGCGCAGCACCGAGCGCGCGTAGTCCTCGGTCTGGAGCAGGCCGGGGACGAAGTGCGGCTCGTACATGCGCAGGAGGCTCGCGGCGCCCTCCAGGCTGACGTACATGCTGAACCAGTCGGGCAGCACGTCGTGGTAGCGCTGCCACCAGCCGGGCTTGTTGGCCTCCTCGGCGAGTTCCACGAAGGCGTCGGCCTCGCCGTCGCAGATGCCGTACGCCTTCAGCAGCACCTGGACGTAGGGGATCTTCAGAGCGACCTCGGCGGTCTCCATCCTGCGTACCGTCGCGGGGGCGACCCGCAGCACCTTGGCAGCCTGGTCACGGCTCAGCCCGACACGCTCCCGCAGATCCTGCAGGCGCTTGCCGAGAACGACCTGGCCCACGGTCGGGGCGGACCGCGGTTCGCTCACTTCAGACCTCCCCATGCGCTGTTTGGCAGCAGTGTGCCACGAGCAAGGTCCCACGACACAGTCACTCTGCAATTTTCAGAGTGCCCCTTGCCAAGTGTTCCGGACAGGGGGAAAGCTATGGAGGGAACCAGTTCACGTAGTCACGACCGCGGCCATTCCTGTGTGATCGCGGAGAGTGACGCAGCCCCCACTGTGAGGAATGGTTGTGGCACCTGGCAGTGCGCTCATCCCCCGGCTCATGGACCTCAGCCCCGGGACGGAAGCGCTCCGGTACTGCTTCGCGCTGCCGGCACACCCGGAGTCCGTGGTCGGCGCGCGGCGCCTGGCGCGGGCCCGGCTCGACGAGTGGCGGCTGGACGGCGACGCGCACGACGCGGCGGTCCTGATCGTCTCGGAGCTGGTCACCAACGCGGTGGTGCACACCAGGAGCGCCCGTGTCGTGTGCGAACTGCGCTGTCTCGACAGACGGCTGCGCATAGCCGTGCAGGACCAGGGGCATCAGCCCGGCGGGCCGATGCTGTGCCGCACCGCCTCCGGCGAGCACGGACGCGGTCTGCTGCTCGTCGACGCGATGTGCAGCGCCTGGGGCTCCCGATACGCGGAGTTCGGCTCGGGCCGCATCGTCTGGGCGGAGTTGCCCCACGGTTCGGAGCGCGCATGCTGAGGAACGCGATGTCCCCTCTCAGACGAGCAGGCCGGCCCCACGAATCGGGGACCCCCGCCGCGGCGGAGACGGTACAGCTGCCGCTGCCGCCCGCGTTCTCGGCGAGCCTCGGCTGCGACGCCGTGGGCGTGCCGGCCCGTTACGGCTTCCGGCTGCTGTCCCACCTGCCACGCACGGGCTGCGTCTTCGCGGACACGGACCAGTGGTGGTGGATCGTGCCCGCGGGCTCCGACCTGGATCTGGACTGGCCCGCGCAGGCCGTCTACGTGCGCGGGGCGCGGGTTCCGGGGGACCGGCCGAGGCTGATCCACCGACCCGACGGCCACTCGCCGTACACCCCGCCCATCCCCCTCTTCCTGATGGTCTGCCAAGTGATGGGTGTGGCCCCGTCGTGGGCGCCGTCCGGCGGCGCACGCGCGGTCTCCGCCCCCTGACGCGGCCGGTTCGGTTCGCGGCCGACGGTGTCCGGTCGTCTCATCGCCCGTCGACCGTCGTGTGCCGTCGCCCGCGCTCCCCGTCCGGTGCTCTCCGCCGGCCTCCCCGAACCCCGGTCGACCTGCGGATTCATCGAGCGAACCCCCTGGTCACGCTGCGTTGTCAGTGGTCCGTTCTACTGTGGCACCACTGATCGAAAACCCGTCGGAGTGCGGGTTGTCCAGGTGTGAAAGGGGGGCGGACTCGTGCGCCGCTGGGAATATGTCGAGGGCACCGCGTCGAAATTCTGGGAGACCGGGGCCGAGGGCGCCGTGGTGACGGTCCGTTACGGACGCTGCGGAAGCGACGGACGTACGCAGACGAAGGAGTACGCGTCGGCCGAGGCCGCCGCGGAGCAGGTCCGCAAGTCGATCGCGGAGAAGGAGAAGAAGGGGTACCGCGAGGTGGCCGCCCCGGACGTGTCCGCCGCATCGGCGGCCGAAGGCGCCCCGACGGTCCTGGATATGCCTCCCGCCGAGGCGCCGGGCCTGCCGGACGAGGACACGTTCACGCTCCCCACCAAGTGGAAGAGCATCCTCCTGCCCCGGCGCGGCGGTTCGCCCCGGGTGCCGAGCGGGCTCCCGTCGGGAGCGTTCGAGCGGATCGACACGGCGGTCGCGGAGCAGGCGTCCTGGATCCAGCGGTTCGTCGACTCCTGCGACTCGGACCGCGGGCTCGCCGACCAGCTGAGGGCACATGTCGCGGGGGATCCGACACCGGCCGGCGCGGCCCTGCTCACCTCGATCGTCCCGCTGCCCCTGCCCGACTCCGCCTGGGCGCACCTGTGGACCGAGCGGTACGGCCTGCCGTTCGCCGCGTGCGCGGCCGCCGAGATGCTCTCGGTCGAGGCGACGTGGCAGCAGGCCGGCGGTTCACGAAGCCTGCCGAAGCTGCAGGTGCTCACCCGCCCCCACCACGCGTACTGGATGCGGAACCGCCGGCCGGTCACGGACCGGGTGCGCGCGCTCCTGGCCGCAGCGGACGAGGAGACCTACCGCGCGGCGGTCGCCGCGCTGGCCGAGCGCCGTACCGATGTCATCCGCAGGGTCTCCGTCTCCTATCTGGTGCCGAGCGAGACGGACTGGGTCGACGAGCTCTGTGCCGATCCCCGGATTCTGGACGAGCACGACGACAGCCTGCTGACGATGGTGTTCGCCTCGCTGTACTCAGGCGACCAGGTGACGGCGTTCACCCACCGGCCGCCCCTCGCCTACAACGCGGCGCTCGTCGCGACGCTGGCCGAGGGCATCGGAACGGGTCTCGCCCCGCTGCTGGCCGATCAGCTCGAGGGCGGGGCCCACTACGCCGACGCGGTGAAGGTCGCCGCCGAGGCCCTGGCCGAGATCCCCACCGACGAGGCGTTTCTCGCCCTGCTGGCGCACGCGGACCTCAAGCACGTGCGTCCGGCCCTCCTCGAAGCCATGCGCCGCTGTCCGGTGCGGGCCGTGCGCCTGCTGGCCGCCGAAGCGCGGCACGCCTCGGGCCCGGCGGCCGACCGGGCGCGGCGGCTGATCCGGGGCCACCTCGCGACCAGCCGTGACGTGGTCTCCCTCGCGCTGAGCAGTCTGGACGCCGAGGTCGTCGAGGTCGTGGAGCCGCTGCTGAACCCGGTGGGGCTGATCCCCGACGCCCCCGCCGACGCGCTTCCGGAGGTCCTGACGACGCCGCCCTGGTCACGCCCCCGCACCAGGGCCAAGACCCTGGTCGTGACCGGTCTGACCGCCGAGTCCGCCCCCTCGGTCGAGTGGCTGCCCGGCGAGCGGGAATCCTGGGCCGCCGTCTCGTCCTGGCACACGACCGAGCGCACCGGCGGCACGTGGGCGGGCTGGGACGTGAGCGACCCCGCCGTCCAGCACGACCTGCGCGCAGACCATATCTCCTCGGCCTGGCTCTACGTCCACGGCCCGAAGGAGCTGGTCGCCCCGTATCTCGCCACGTGGGATCCGACCGACCTGTGGGACGCGGAGGACACCTTCAAGCCCATCGCGGCCCGCTTCGGACTCGCCGCTCTGCCGTTGCTGCTGCGCGCCGCTCCCCGTCAGTCCGCCTCGCTGGCGCCGGTGCTGCTTCCGTTCGTCGACGCGGGGGTGGCCCGCCACATGGCGGACTGGGCGGTCCGTCTCAAGTCCGTGGCGGCCACGGCACGTTCCTGGTTCGCCCGGCACGGCGTGGCCGCCGCCCCGCTGCTGGTGCCCGACGCCGTGGGCAAGGCCGGCCCCGCCCGGCGCGCCGCCGAGCAGGCGCTGACGCTGATCGCCTCGCTGCACGGCGACGAGGCGGTGCGCGAGGCCGCCCGGGGGTACGGCCCCGAGGCACTGGCCGCGGTGGAGGGACTGCTGGCCGCGGATCCGCTGGAGCGGGCGCTGCCGGCCAAGATGCCCGAGCTCCCGGCGTGGGCGGAACCCGCTCTGCTGCCCCAGATCCTGCTCCGGTCCGGCGGTGCGCTGCCTCAGCCGTCGGTGCGCCACGCGCTGACGACGCTGGCGCTGTCGAAGTCCGGCGACGTGTACCCGGGCGTCGCCCCGCTCGTCGAGACGGCCGAGCCGGCATCGCTCGCCACGTTCGCCTGGGCCCTGTTCGAGCAGTGGCAGCTGGCCAACATGCCCGCGAAGGACTCGTGGGTGCTGCACGCGCTGGGGCTGCTGGGCGACGACGAGACGGTCCGCAGGCTCACGCCCGTCATCCGGGCATGGCCCGGTGACGGCGCCCACCACCGAGCCGTGGAGGGCCTGGACGTCCTCGCGACGATCGGCAGCGACGTCGCGCTGCTGCATCTGCACGCGATCGCCCAGCGGGTGAAGTTCAAGGCGCTGAAGGCCCGGGCCCAGGAAAAGATCGCCGAGGTCGCCGCCGGGCTGGGGCTGACCGGGGAACAGCTCTCCGACCGCCTGGTGCCGGACCTCGGCCTTGACGAGGACGGATCGACCGTCGTCGACTACGGCACGCGGACGTTCACGGTCGGTTTCGACGAGCAGCTGCGACCGTACGTGCGGGACGGGGACGGCAAGCGCCGCAAGGACCTGCCCAAGCCGGGCGCCCGGGACGACGCGGAACTCGCCCCGGCGGAGCGCAAGCGGTTCATGGCGCTCAAGAAGGACGTCCGGACGATCGCGTCGGACCAGGTGCGCCGGCTGGAGACCGCGATGGTGACCGAACGCTCCTGGACGGCCCAGGAGTTCCGGGAGCTCTTCGTCTCCCATCCACTGCTCTGGCATCTGGTGCGCCGGCTGGTGTGGCTGAGCGAGACGGACGACGGGGCGCGCACCGCGTTCCGGGTCGCGGAGGACCGCACGTTCGCCGATGTGGAGGACGATGTCTTCGAACTGGCCGAGGAGGCGACGGTACGGCTCGCGCACCCGATCCGGTTGGGCGACGAACTGGCCGCATGGTCCGAGCTGTTCGCCGACTACGAGATCCTCCAGCCGTTCCCCCAGCTCGGCCGGACCGTGCTCACGCTGTCCGACGATGAGCGCGAGGGCTACCGGCTCACCCGGTTCGAGGGCCTGAAGGTGCCGACCGGAAAGGTCCTCGGACTGGAGCGGCGCGGCTGGGAGCGAGGCGTGCCGCAGGACGCCGGGGTGGAGCGCTGGATCTCCAAGCGGCTGGCCGACGACTGCTACCTGGTGATCGCCCTGGACACCGGCATCGCGGTCGGGGTGGTCGACATGTTCCCCGACCAGACGCTCGAAACGGTATGGCTCGACACTCGGCCCCAAGACCATTGGTCCAGGCGCGAGCACCCGCTCCGCTTCCGCGGGCTGGATCCGGTGACGGCGTCGGAACTCCTCGCCGACCTGACCGAACTCACCGAGGGTGCCACGTCATGACCGTACGCAACGAACAGCGGCCCGGCGGGACGGCGGACGACGCCGCGGAGCGGGTACAGCGGCCCCCGGCCGAGGTGCGGTACGCGGACGAGCTCGCCGCGCTGCGGGCGGACGACCGTGATCCCCGGCCGCCCGGCTGGGAGCTGAGCCTGCGCGCGGCGCGCCGCTTCGTGGTCGGCGACGCGGACGCGGGCATCCGGCGGAAGTTCGTCGGCAATCCCTCGCTGGTGGACCGGGCACTGGTGACGCTGGCGACGAGTCGCGGGCTGATGCTGGTCGGGGAGCCCGGCACGGCCAAGTCCCTGCTCTCCGAACTGATCGCGGCCGCGGTCAGCGGTGACTCGACGCTGACGGTGCAGGGCGGCGCGGCCACCACCGAGGACCAGATCAAGTACGGCTGGAACTACGCCCTGCTGGTCGCCGAGGGGCCCTCCACGCGGTCGCTGGTGCCCGCTCCGATGCTGCGCGGCATGGCCGAGGGCAGGCTGGTGCGGTTCGAGGAGATCACGCGCTGCCCGCTGGAGGTGCAGGACTCGCTGCTGTCGCTGCTGTCCGAACGGGTGGTGGCGATCCCCGAACTGGCCGGGCCGGACGGCATGGTCTTCGCCCGGCAGGGGTTCAACGTCATCGCGACGGCCAACACCCGGGACCGCGGCGTCAACGAGATGAGTGCGGCGCTCAAGCGGCGGTTCAACTTCGAGACGGTGTTCCCGATTCCCGACCTGGACACCGAACTCGCGCTCGTCGAAGCGGAGGTGACGACCCTGCTGCGGCGCTCGGGGGTGGAGCCGCCGCCGGACCGGGACGTGCTGGAGGTCCTGGTCGCGACGTTCCGGGAGCTGCGTGCCGGGGCCGACGGGCAGGGCGGGCCCGGTGCGGGTGCGGACCGCCCCTCGGCGGTGATGAGCACGGCGGAGGCCGTTTCGGTCGCCCATGCCGTGGGGGTGCGCGGCTGGTTCCTGCGCGGCGAGCCGGGCAGTGCCGCCGATGTGGCGGCGTGCCTGGCGGGGACGGCGGCCAAGGACAGTCCGCAGGACCTGGCCCGGCTGCGCCGCTACCTGGAGCAGCAGGTGCCGCGCCGCCGCGGCCCGGCATGGCAGGCTCTGTACGACGCGCGTCATCTCCTGGCCGACTGATGTCCGCGGTGTTCCTGGGGGTGCGGCACCACTCCCCCGCCTGCGCACGGCTGGTCGAGCGGACCATCGACGGGCTCCACCCCGCCCATGTGCTCGTCGAGGGCCCCGCGGAGATGAACGGGCGGCTGGACGAACTGCTGCTCGGGCACGAGTTGCCGGTCGCGGTGTTCAGCCACTACCGGGACGAGAGCCGGGCGGCCACGTCCTGGGCCCCGCTGTGCGACTACTCGCCGGAGTGGGTCGCGCTGCGGGCGGGCCGGGCGGCCGGGGCGGAGGTCCGCTTCATCGACCTTCCGGCCTGGCATCCGGCGTTCGCCGAGCGCACCAACCGCTACGCCGACGCGGAGGCGCGGTACACGGAGGCGACGGACCGGCTGTGCCGGCACTTCGCGGTGGACTCGCCTGACGCCCTGTGGGACCGGCTGTTCGAGGTCGAGCCGGACGACGGTCTCGCGGAGCGGCTCGACGCGTACTTCGCACTGGTGCGCGGTGACGCGGAGGCCGACGCGGGCGACCGGGCGCGCGAGTCGTACATGGCGGCGTGGGTGCGGGCGGCGCTCGCCGAGGCCGGGGACCGGCCGGTGCTGGTGGTGACCGGGGGTTTCCATCAGCCCGCGCTCCGGGCACTCACCGCCGCCGCGCGACCGCGCGGCGGCGACGGTCACGACCTGCGGGAGCACGACACGGACGGGTGGGAGCGCGGCGCCGACGGATGGCCGCGGGTACCCGCTCCGCCGGAGGACGCCCTGGCCGGAAGCTTCCTCGTGCCGTACTCCTTCCGGCAGTTGGACGCCTTCGCCGGGTACCAGTCGGGGATGCCGTCGCCCGGCTACTACCAGCAGGTGTGGGAGTCGGGCCCCGAGGCCGCGGCGGAGAGTCTGTTGCGTGGGGTCGTCGGGCGGCTGCGGGCGCGCAAGGTCCCGGTGTCCACCTCCGATCTGATCGCCGCACGGAGTCTGGCCCACGGGCTCACCACGCTGCGCGGCCATCCCCGCCCCGCCAGGATCGATGTACTGGACGGCCTCGCGGGCGCCCTGATCACCGATGATCTGGACCGACCGCTCCCCTGGACGGGCCGGGGCCCGCTGGGGGCGGGGGCGCACCCCGTCGTCGTCGAGATGGTGGCGGCGTGCAGCGGCGACCGCATCGGCCGGCTGCATCCCGACACCCCGGCGCCGCCCCTGGTCCACGACGTGGCGGCGCGGCTGGCCGCCCTGTCGCTCGACGGCGGCCCCGAGGCGTCGTACCGGCTCGACCTCACGGACGCCACCGATCTGGAGCGCAGCCGGGTGCTGCACCGGCTGCGGGTGCTGGGAATCCCCGGGCACGAGCGGGTCTCCGGTCCCGAGCACGGGATCGACCCGGTGTTCACGGAACGCTGGGAGTCACGGCCCGTCGCCGGGCGCGAGGCCGCGCTGGTGGAGGCCGGGGCGTACGGGGCGACGCTGGCGGATGCGGCGGCGGTGGCGCTCGCCGACCGGACCCGGGATGCCGTGTCCGGGGCGGACGATCCGGCACGGACGCTGTTCGATGCCGTGCTGTGCGGAATGGACGGCTTCTCGCAGCGGCTTCTCGGTGAACTCGCCTCTCGTGTGGGCGAGTCGAAGGACGCGGGTGCGCTCGGGGAGATCCTTTCCACGGCTCTGGGGCTGTGGCGGCACGACCGGGTGTTCGGGGTGGCGCGGGGTGCGCTGCTCGCCGGGGTCGTCGACCGGGCGACGGAGCGCCTGGTGTGGCTCCTCGAAGGGGCACGCGGCGGGCCGGGGGTGGACTTTGCACGGCTGCGCGCCGTGGTGGCGGTCCGCGACACGGTGCGGCACGCGACCCGGCTGCTCTCGGTCCGGCCGGAGGCGGTGGCCTCGGTCGCGTGGCGGATCAGTGGCGATCCGCAGGCGCCGTTCGATCTGCGCGGGGCCGCGTTCGGACTGCACCGGGCCCTGGCACCGGTCCAGGACGTGTCGGGGGAGCCGGCCGGGGCGGTGCGTGCGGTGGCGAGGGCGGGCACGGACGCGCTCGGCGACTGGCTGGCCGGGCTGTTCGCGCTCGCCCGGGACGAGATGACGGAGCCCGCGGTGCCGGCGGTCCCGGACGACGGGCCGAACCCCGGTCGCGGCGCGGAGTCACTGCTCGATGTGCTGGACGGGCTGGTCTGCGCGTTGCCCGACGACGCGTTCCTGGCGGGGCTGCCCGCGCTGCGTCAGGCGTTCATGTTCTTCCCGCCCCGCGAACGCGAGCGGATCGCCGAACGCCTGCTGGAACGGCGCGGCGTGCGCGGTTCGTCGCGTTCCCTGCTGCGGACCACCGAGGACCCGCTGCTGATCGCCCGGGCCCGCGCCCTGGAGGAGTCGGTTTCCCGGCTGCTGGCCCGTTACGACCTGGGAGCCACCCCATGACCACACCCGAACACACTCCCGGCCCGGCGACCGCGGTCGAAGCGGGCCCCGGCACGACGACGCCCGTGCCCCCTGCCGGCTGCATGCCCACGACCACCTCCGGTTCCAGGCCCACGGCCACCGCCGAACCCATGCCTCCAACCGCCGCCGGCCCCGTGCCCACGGACGCGGCGAGCCCCGACGGGGCGTCCTCGCCCGGTGCCGGCCCCGATGCCGCGCCCTCCGCCATGACCGGCCCCGGCGGGGGGTCCGGGCACGGGGACGCGGCCCCCGGCGGCGTGATACCCGACGCGGGCCTGGAGCGCTGGCGGCTGCTCCTCGGTTCCGCAGCCGAACGCCACACCGGTCCGCCGGGCCCCGGCGGCACCGGCCGTGACGCCGCCCTCGACTGGCTCTACGGCCGCGACCCCGACCTGGCCCGACGCGGCGTGCGCCGCTCCGGCACCACCTCCCGCACCGGAGGCAGCGGCCCGTCGGCCCTGACCACGGTCGACTGGCTCGACGACATCCACCGGCTGTTCCCCAAGGAGACCGTCGAACGCCTGGAGCGGGACGCCGTCGAGCGGTACGGCATCCAGGAGATCGTCACCGACCCCGCCGTACTGGAGCGGGTCGAGCCGAGCCCGACGCTGCTGCGGGCCGTGCTGCGCACCAAGCATCTGATGAACCCCGAGGTACTGCGGCTGGCCCGGCGCATCGTCGAGTCGGTGGTGCGGCAACTGCTGGCCAGGCTCCGGCCGGAGGTCCGCCGGGCATTCCACGGCACCCGCTCCCGCACACCCAGCCGGGTGCCGCTGGCGCGGGACTTCGACTTCCGGCAGACGGTGCGCGCCAACCTCGCCCACTACCAGCCGGCCGAGCGCCGCCTGCTCATCGAGCGCGCCCATTTCCACTCCCGCACCCGGCGTCATGTGACGCGGTGGCAGCTGATCCTGCTGGTCGACCAGTCGGGTTCGATGGCCGGATCGGTGATCCACTCGGCGGTGACCGCCGCGTGCCTGTGGGGCCTGCCCGGCCTCAAGACGCACCTGGTCGCCTTCGACACCGACGTGGTGGACCTGACCGCCGACGTGAACGACCCGGTGGAACTGCTGATGCGCGTGCAACTCGGCGGCGGCACCGACATCGCGCGTGCCGTCCGCTACGCCGCCGGGCTGGTGGAGAATCCGCGGCGCACCATCGTCGCGCTGGTCACCGACTTCTACGAGGGCGGCGACGCCTACCGGTTGGTGCGCTCGGTGCGGTCACTGGTGGAGCAGGGCACCACCGTCCTGGGACTGGCCGCGCTCGACGAGGACGCCGAGCCCGATTATGACCGCGGGACGGCCGGGCGGCTCGCCGAGGCCGGGGCGCACGTGGGGGCGATGACACCGGGTCATCTCGCGGAGTTCGTCGCCGAGAGGCTGGGCCGATGAGCCAAGCTCCCCGGGACGTGCTCGCCGCCCGCCCCGATCTGCTCGCCCTCACCCCCGACACGCTCGCGGAGCTCGCCAACCGCGGCCTGGTCAAGCGGGCCACGAAGGAACTCGACGCGGGCACGGCGCCGGCCCTCACGACCGACCCGGACAGCACACTGCGGGCCCGCTTCCACGACGGCACCACCACCGCTCTGCCGCCCGGAACAGGTCTGGAGAACGGCACGTGCGGCTGCGCCGCGCCCGGGGTGTGCCGCCATCTCGTCGGCCTGGTGCTGGCCTACCAGCGCGAGGCCGGATCCGACCCGGGCGCGACCGACGGTGCGGACGCCGCCGCCCCGGTGGCCGACTGGTCTCCCGGTGACACCGACGACGAGCTGCTCGCGGCAGCGGTCGGCGCCCGCCCGCTCGCCGCGGCCCGTCGTTCCTTCGACCGCGGTTACGCCGCCGTGGTGCACCGCCCGTCCCCGGACCATCCCGAGCCCCGGGTCGAACTCCCCACCTGCACAGTGCGTTTCCCCGTCCCCGGCGAGATCGCGTACGCGCTGACGGACGCGACCGCGGCGCTGCGCGGCGAGGTGCTGGCGCTCGCGGTATGGGCGTTCCGGGCGGCCGACGCGGTGGGGACCGGTGAACGGTCCGTCTCCGTCCAGGTCGGCGGTCGCCCCGCAGCCTCGCCGTCGGCCGGACCGGTGCTGGACATCGCGGTGGAGCTGGCCGACGAGCTGCTGGCGGAGGGCGTGGCGCACGTCGGGCCGGTGCACGGCGGGGCCCTGGCGCGGGCCGGTGCCGATCTGGCGGCCCGGTCGCTGCACTGGCCCGCCGGTGCGCTCGCCGACCTGGCGGACCAGCTCACCGCGTACGCCGACCGCGACGCGCACTACCGCCCGGAGTCCGTGGCCGCCCTGCTCACCGAGGTGCACGCCCGGAAGCGGGCCGCCGCGCTGCCGGGCGTGCTGGGCACCCGCGAGGCCGGTGACACCCCACTGCGCCGGGTCCGGCTCGTCTCGCTGGGCTGCCGGGTCCGCGGCACGCCCCAGGCCCTCGTCTCGGAGGTGTATTTCGCGCATCCCGGCGCGGGCGCCGTCCTCGTCCTCCGCAAGGCGTGGACGGCCGCCGAGGGCAAGGAGCTCAGGGGTCATCTGCTCGCCGCCCGCCGTGTCCTCGCCACCCGGCTGAGCGCGCTGGCCACCGGGAGCCTGGTCAGCGAGAGCGTGCGGCGCACGGCGAGCCGTGCGCTGACCATCAGCCGCGGCAGGCTCGGCACCTCGACCGTCACACCCGTCGGCAGGGCCTGGGCGGAGCTCCCCGAGCCTCTGCTCGTACGGGATCTGTCCGCGCTCACGACGGGGTGGGAGGGAAGACCGCCCCGGCTGATCCGGCCGCGGGTGGAGGCGGAGTCGGTCCATGTGATCGCCCTGTCGGCGGTGGAGAGCGTCGGCTACGACCCGGCCGAGCAGCGTGTCGAAGCCGTCGTGCGCGATGCCTCGGGGACTGCGGCGCTGCTGACGTCCGCCTACCGGCCCGAATGCCCCGGAGCGTTGGACGCCCTGGCGGCGGCCCTGGAGGGCGGCGCCACGCATGTGAGCGGTACGGTGCACCGCTTTGCCGGGGGCGTCGCGATCGATCCGATCGCGGTGCTCACCCCGACCGGGGTGGTCGTGCCGGATCTCGCACCGGGCGACGGCTCCACGGCCCTGGCGGCGGTGGCCCACCGCCCGGCCGATCCGCTGGCGGCGGCGCTGGAGGAGGCGTTGTCCGCGCTCTCGGCGGTGCCGCACAGCGGGCTGCGCCATCTGACGGTCCCCGCCCGTTCCCGCATCGACGACGCCGCCACGACGCTGTCGCGCGTCGGCCTGGTCCGTGCCGCGACGCTGCTGCGCGCCTTTCTCGACACGCCGGCCGGGGCGGCGGCGAGCGGGACGGAGCTCGGGGCCGCCGCCGACGCGTGGCTGGAGGCACAGCTCCACCTCCTGGTCGGCAGCGAACTCCGTGCGTCCGGGCCAGGGTTCGCGACCGGGTCGATACGCTGACGGCCCGCGCCCCGGGAGCGTTCCGCCCCGGGGCGGGACAGCCCTTAACGGCGGTCGAGGTAGCGGAGACCGGGGTGGACCTTCACGTATCCGTCGACGAGTCGTTCGGCGACGGTCACCGAGTCGACCAGCGGGTGCAGTGCGAACGCCTTCACGGCGGCGGCGCGCGAGCCGCTGTCCGCCGCGTCGAGCACGGCGCGCTCGGCGGCCTTGACCGCGGTGACCAGTCCGACGGCGTGGTAGGGCAGGGGGTCGACGGCGACGGGACGGGCTCCGCTCGCGTCGACCAGGCAGGGCACCTCGATGACGGCGTCCGCGTCGAGCACGGAGAGCGTCGTCCGGTTGCGGACGTTGAGGATGAGCGAGGTCCGTTCGTTGCGGGCGAGGGCCCGCATGAGGGCGAGGGCCACCTTCTCGTACCCGCCGGATTCCAGGTCGCTCTCGTCGCGGTCACCGGCCCCGGCGGCCTCCCGGTTCTCCGACATGTACGTGGCTTCGCGTTCGGCTCGGGTGCGGTTCCATGCCGCCAGGGCGGGGGTGTCCGGGTCCTTCATGCGGGCGTAGAAGCCCTCCTGCTGCTCACGGAGGAAGGCACCCCGGGTCCGCTCGGCGCACTGGTAGGCGCGTACGGCCTCCCGGTTGAAGTAGTAGTAGTGCAGGTACTCGTTGGGGACGGCGCCCAGCGACCGGATCCAGTCGGCACCGAAGAGCCTGCCCTCCTCGAAGGAACCGAGGAGTCGGGGATCCGCCAGCAGCCGCGGAAGTTCGTCACGCCCGTCGACGCGCAGACCGCGGACCCATCCGAGGTGGTTGAGGCCCACGTAGTCGACCCAGGCCCGGTCGGGGTCGGCACCCAGCACCCGGGCGAGACGGCGGCCGAGGCCCACCGGGGAGTCGCAGATGCCGATCACGCGGTCGCCCAGATGACGGGCCATGGCCTCGGTGACCAGTCCGGCCGGGTTGGTGAAGTTGATGACCCAGGCGTCCGGGGCGAGCCGTGCGATGCGCTCGGCGAGGTCGACGGCGACCGGCACGGTGCGCAGCCCGTACGCGATGCCGCCCGCGCCGACCGTCTCCTGGCCGAGGACGCCTTCGTCGAGGGCGACGCGTTCGTCGGCCGCCCGGCCCGCGAGTCCGCCGACGCGGATCGCCGAGAAGACGAAGTCGGCGCCCCGGAGGGCCTCGTCGAGTTCTGTCGTGGCGGTGACGACGGGGGCGTCGGGGACGTCCGCGGCCTGTTCGCGAAGGACCCGGGCCACGGCGGTGAGCCGGTCGGCATCGGTGTCGTGGAGGGTGACCGACGAGACGCCGCCCTCGGCGTGATCGGCGAGGAGTGCCCTGTGGACGAGGGGAACCCGAAATCCGCCGCCGCCCAGAATTGTCAGCTTCACGCTTCCGCATGGTACGGGGACGGGGCGGAAGCGGGCCCGCTCGACTCCGCCCCTCTCGTCCCCGCCCCCTCTCGCCCCTGGCCCTCCCGGCTCCGGGCCGCCCCGGCTGCGGGCCCCGTTTCGCAACTCCCGGCCTCACGGCCACCCGGGCCCTCGGCCCGTCCCGACTCCGGACCCGCTGGGCTCCGGGCGGGGCTGTGCCGCATGCGTGCGGGCGGCCCCGCCTGCGTCCTGCGGCCGCCCTCCGGGTGCGGCGTCGTCAGTTGCCGCTCCACCAGCGCGCGACGACACGCCACATCCTCGTCGGAGCGGACACACCGTGCTGCTGCGGAATCCGGTCGGCCACCGGTCCGTCGGTGGGCGCGTCCCGGGACGCGGCGACGGCCGTCGCCACCGCCGCGTCCGTCGCCGCCGAATCCGGTGCCTGCGCCGCACCGCCCGCCGCCGTGCGAGCGGGGGAAGGGGCGCGGACGGAGCCGGGGGCGGGTGCCGGGGCCCGGCCCACGTCGCGAACGGGTGTGGGACCCGTGCGCCGGACCGTCGTCTGCACGTCCCAGTCATGGCGTTGCGCGTGCGGCTTGCCCATGGCCGGCGGTTCCTTGTCGTCCTGGGGCGGGCGCGCGGCGAAGTCAGCCGGGAGCTCGACCAGTTGTCGGCTCATGAGGTTCCCGATCCACCGCAGTTCGCTCTCCTCGACGGCGAGTTCGAGGTCGGGAAGCCGCATCAGCAGCGCGTCGACGCCGACATCGGCGATGGCGCGCCCGATGTCCTGTCCCGGGCACTCGTGGGGGCCGCCGCTGAACGCGAGATGGGCGCGGTTGCCCGCCATGTCGGCACCGAGGTCGGGCCGCACCGCCGGGTCGGTGTTGGCGGGCGCGATCCCGACGATCAGGGCGTCGCCCGCCTTGATCCGCTTGCCGCCCAGTTCGGTGTCACCGACCGCCCACCGGCCGAAGACCGCGGTGAACGGTGGTTCGTCCCACAGCGTCTGCTCGACCGCCTCGGGCACCGTCATGTGACCGCCGCTCAGCCTGGCCCGGAAGCGGGGGTCGGTGAGCACCATGCGCAGGACGTTGGCGATCAGGTTGGCGGTCGCCTCGTAGGAGGCGATGAGGATCAGCCGGAGGTGCTCGCTGACCTCCTGATCGTTCATCCCCGCGGGGTGTTCGACGAGCCATGTGGCGAAGTCGTCCGCGGGATCGCGTCGACGGCGCTCGACGAGCCGGGTCAGCGCGTCCGAGACGTAGGCGTTGCTCGCGACGGCGGTCGCCGTGCCCCGGATCATGTCCCGGGCGGCCTGGACCATCCGGTCGTTGTACTCCTCGGGCATGCCGAGGACCGCGCACATCACCATCATCGGCAGCCGCTCGGCGAACCGGCTGACCAGGTCGACATGGCCTTCCTGGCAGAACTCGTTGACAAGCCGGTTGCTGTAGCGGTTGATGTGGCGGCGCACCCCGCGGGTGTCGATGCGCGCCATGCTGTCGGTGACCGCGCTGCGCTGGCGTTCGTGGGTGGCGCCGTCGGCGAAGACGCAGATCGGCTGCCAGGTGAAGATCGGGGCCAGGGGGTGGTCCGCGGCGACGCTGCCGTCCTGCAGGGCCCGCCAGCGCCGCGAGTCCCGGGAGAACTGCGAGGGCGTACGGGTCACGTGCAGGTTCTCGCTGTGCCCGAGGACCAGCCAGGCGGGAACGTCCCCGTGCAGCAGCACGGGCGCCACGGTGCCGTGTTCGGCGCGCAGCTTGTCGTACAGCCCATGGGGGTCCCGCTCGGCCTCCGGGCCGTAGAGCCGACGGATTCCGCCGGGGCCGATGCCGAGGCCGCGGGCCGGGCACTCGGGGGGTGGAACCGGCCCCTGGGCCGCTCCGGGCTCGTAGTGGAAGGGGGTTGTCACGATCGCTCCAGGGATCAGGATTCCCGAGAATCCGGACGGATGGGACGCGCGGGGGTGGGTACGGGGGGTCGGTGCGGTCAGGCGAGTGGGAGGGCCAGGCTGTGCAGATAGCGCATCAGGGTCATCAGCACGTCGCGGCTGGAGCCGCGCAGCCTGGCGTCGCAGTCGATCATCGGGACCTCTTCGGGCAGGTCCAGAGCGGTGCGCAGCGCCTCGACGGGGTGTTTCGGGGCGTCGGGGAAGGTGTTGATGGCGACGACGAACGGCACTCCGCGTTCCTCCAGTCGGCCGATGACGTCGAAACTGACCTCGAGACGGCGGGTGTCGATGAGGACCACCGCGCCGAGGGCGCCTTCGAACAGGCCGTTCCACAGGAACCAGAACCGTTCCTGGCCGGGGGTGCCGAACAGATAGAGGATCAGCTCCTCGCTGATGGAGATCCGCCCGAAGTCCATGGCGACGGTGGTGGAGGTCTTGCTCTCCACCCCGTAGTTGTCGTCCACGCCCACACCGGCCTGCGTCATGGTCTCTTCGGTGGTCAGCGGCCGGATCTCGCTGACGGATCCGACCATGGTCGTCTTGCCGACCCCGAACCCGCCGACGACCACGACCTTCACCGCGGCCGTGGCCGTGGTGGGGAGGACGTCCTCGCGCCGGGGGCCGGCGATCGTGTCAGAGCTTCTGAAGTCCATGCATCACCGCTTCGAGAAGGGACCTGTCCGGGAGAGTGGCGCGAACGACGGGTGCGCGCGACTCGATGAGGTCGGCCGCGAGGAGTTCCGTGAGGAGCGAGGTCACCACGCTGAACGGCAGAGCCAGGTACGCCGAGACCTCGGCGACGGATAACGGGGCCTGGCAGAGCCGCAGGATCACGGCCTGCTCGGGCTGGACCGTCGGCGTCGGCTCGGCGTTCGCGACGATCATCGTGACCAGGTCGAGCGCGGCGCGCTCGCCTCCGTCGGGATCGCCGGTGAGCACGTACAGCCGTTCCGGGTCGCTCAGCGCCGGATCGGCCGCTCGGCGTTCTCGTCGGGGGGAGTTCATCCTCCCTGCCTGTCATGGCGAGGGGGGCTCGTCAGATGGGCGCCGATCCTGACGACCATGTCACGCATCCGTGCCCCGACGAGTCCGGCGTCCACGGTCTCACCGGCCAGGACCGCGAGGTACGCGCCGGTTCCGGCCGCCATCATGTAGAAGAAGCCGCCCGTGACCTCGATGACGACCAGGCGCATGATGCCGTCGCTGTAGGGGATCTCGGTGGCGACGGCGGCGGCGAGGCTCTGCAGTCCGGCGCAGGCCGCCGCGAGGCGGTCGGCGACGTCGGGGTCGCCGCCGTGCTGGGCGATGCGCAGTCCGTCGGCGGACAGCACCACGATCTGATGGATGTCCGGCACGTCGTCGGCCAGTTCCTTGAGCATCCAGTCCATGTTTCCCCGCTGCTGGATCACTTCAGGTCTCCCTTGTCCCGGGCGTCGTCAGAGTCTTCGTCGGTCGTCGGCTCCTGCGGCACGCCGTTGACGGCGTTGGTGAAGGCCTCCAGCCAGAGCCCGGGCGGCTGTTCCCGGCTGGCGCCGCCCTGCCCGTGGCCGTGCCCGTTGGCATGGCCGTTGCGCTGTGCCGGGGCGGGGTCGGCGGGCTGCGCGGGAAGGTTGTGCGAGCCCAGCGGGGCGCGGCCGCGGCTGCGGCGTTGCGGGAGACCCCCGGCGGTCCACTCGGTGACCACGGGGACGTCGTCCTCCATGGCGGCCGCGGGCATGGCCGGGCGGGTGACGGGCGCGACCGGCCCGGTTGCCGGGCGCTGGGCCACGGGGCGCGGCTTGCGCCGGGCCGGTACGACGTGCTTCATGGCCTCGTGGTCGATGTCGCTGGTGGGCCGCGAGGTGGCGCCGATGCCGTGGGCGATGCCGGGAGCCGGTCCGGTGGTGATCATGGCGCGGGGCACGATGAGGACCGCCCGGACGCCGCCGTAAGCGGACTGCCGCAGGGAGACCTGGAGGTCGTACATCCGGGAGATTCGGCCGACGACGGCCATGCCGAGACGCGGGGACTCGCCGAGGTCGTTCATGCTGGAGCCCGCCTGGGCCCTGGCCAGCATGTTCTCGGCGCGTGCGCGGGCCTCCTCGCTGAGCGAGACCCCGCCGTCCTCGATCTCGATGGCGATGCCGGTCTGCACCTCGACGGCGGTGACGTGGACCCGCGTCTGCGGCGGCGAGTACCGGGTGGCGTTGTCGAGGAGCTCGGCACAGGCGTGGATGAGCGGTTCGACGGCGGTTCCGATGATGGCGACCTTCGCGATCGAATGCAGATCGACCCGCGGGTACTCCAGGATCCGGGACATCGCGCCGCGCAACACGCTGAACAGCGGGACGGGCTTGGGCCATTGACGGCTGGGCCGGGCACCGCCGAGCACCGCGATGGAGTCGGCGAGACGACCGATCAGCGCGGTGCCGTGGTCGATGCGGAGCAGGTCGTCGAAGACGTCGGGGTTGCGTCCGTGGTGCTCCTCCATCTCACGCAGCTCGCTCGCCTGGCGGTGGACGATCGCCTGGACGCGGCGGGCGACGTTGACGAAGGCGCGCTGCGCGGAGTCGCGCAGCGCCTCTTCGTTGTCGATGATGTTCAGCACCTTGTAGACCAAGGAGCGCTGGGCGTCGGGCAGGTCGTTGTAGCGCTCGTCCGCGTCGACGACGTCCCGGAGCACCTCTTCGGGCGAATTGCCCACGCGCAGCCGGTGGATGGCTGCGGGCAGGAGCACCTTGCTGATCCGTACGGTCTCGTCGTCATGGGCCGCGATGCGCCGCTCCAGATCGGCGAAGCGCCGTTCGTACGCCGCGCGCTGGACGCGCATGTCGCGTGCCCGTCGGGCGAGTTGGACGGTGAGCGCGGTGATCACGACGGTGGCGAGCGCGCCGCACCAGACGACTGGTATCCGGGCGGCCCCGGACATCAGCGCGGCGGCGGCGGTCGCGCCACCGCACAGGACCACGGGCAGCAACACGGCTCGAGCGACGGGTGCTTCCCGTTCGGTCGGTGGTGATTCGACACGGACCATCTGGAACCTCGGGCGGTTGATTCGGGAGATATACGCGCCCGCCGGACAGTTGAGAACAAGCACTCGAATGCGTCTCAACCCGACTGCGCTGCGCGTGAGCTTAGTCAGATCGAATCAGCGCCTCGGCATATTCACCCAACCCCCTGCGGGAACGCTCACGCGGTAATACACTCACGAGTTTCTGTACGCAGCGCCTCCGTGCGTGCACACGGAGTGACGGGATGTCGAAATCGGCGCAGGACGACACCCCACGTACCGCACAGCGGGACATATGCGCGCCACATGGCCCCGGATTCTCGACGCAACAGGCCAGGTCGACACGGGAATATGACACGATGACGGCTCGACCGCCCGACCAGGCACACCACCTCCGTCCTTCACAGCGATACAAGAACGCATGTGATCGAAGTGGATCGAAAGATGCACATTCATGACCGAATGGCGAGGTGCGGCAGAGGACATCGCGCCGTGACGGAAACGCCGTCGGTCACCGGTCCACAGGTCCGCCCGACCGACATCTCGCAGGCCGCCGCGGTCGTGACCGCGCACCACGGACTCGCCCGTGGCGCACCCGGTCGACACGAGGGCCCGCCGGAACGCGAACTTCACCCCTATGGACCACCCGCGCCCGCCCGGCGCCTCGTACCCGGAAGCGGTACGTCACCCACGCCCGCACCGGGAGCGGAAGTCGCACCCGAACACAACAGAACGGAACAGGAGAACGGATACGCCATGGGGCAGACACGGCGCTACACGATCGAATCGCTGGACACCGGGCTCCGGCTCATACAGCTCTTCCTCACCCGCGACCGGCTGACCGTCTCGGAGGCGGCCGCGTCGCTCTGCGTCGGCCGGTCGACCGCCCATCGGGTGCTCAGCACGCTGGAGGGCCGCGGTTTCGCGGTACGGGACTCCTCGGGGCGCGGCTACGCGGCCGGGCCCGAGCTGGTGCGCCTCGGCCTCCCGGCCGGTTTCGGCGCGGCGGTCCGTCGACGGCTGGGGGCCGTGCTGGACGACGCGGTCCGGCGCACCGGTGAGACGGTGCAGAGCGCGGCGCTGATCGGGGATCAGGTCATCGTCACGGACGGCCGCGAGTCGTCGCATCCGGTACGGGCGATGCTGGAGCTGGGGCGTACGCGTCCCGCCCACGCCACCGCGGGCGGCAAGCTGCTGCTCTCGTCGCTGACGGAGGAACAGGTGCGTGCCCTGTACCCCGGAGAGGAGTTGCCGGGGTACACACCGACGACGCTCATCACGCGGTCCGCGCTGCTCGCGGAGCTCGCCCACGTCCGTTCCCGTGGATACGCCGTCAGCCGCGGGGAGTCGGTCGCGGGGCTGCACACCGTGGCCGTCCCGCTGGCCGGGTCGAGCCGACGGGACCGGCTCGCGCTGGTGGCGTCGGCGCCCGCGGACCGGGGCGGCGACGGCGCCCTGCTCCGCCGCGCCGAGGAACTGCGCCGGTCGGTCGCGCTGCTGGACGCGACCTGACACCGACGGCGAAGGCCCTCAGTCGTCGGCCCCGTCTCCCTCCCCCTCAGCCCTCCCGGCTCCCGGCTCCCGGCTCCCGGCTCCCGGCTCCCGGCTCCCGGCTCCCGGCTCCCGGCGTCAGCGTCGGCCGCCGCCGATGCGTCCCTCCAACTGCACCAGCAGCTCGCTGAGCTGGGCGCTGAGCCGGGCGCGGGACTGCTCGTCGAGCCCGGACAGCACCGAGCGCTCGTATTCCAACTGCCGTGGCAGCAACCGGTCGACGAGCTCGCAGCCCTCCGCTGTGAGGCGGACATGGGCGACGCGGCGGTCGCGTTCGTCGCCGCGCCGGTCGACCAGCCCGCGTTCCTGAAGGGCACGCAGCCGCTTGGTGACGGCGGCGCCGGAGGAGAACGTCTCCCTGGCCAGCTCGCCGGGGGTGAGCTCACGGTCCGTACGGCGCAGGGCACCGAGCACGTCGAACTCGGGACGGGTCAGGCCGGCGGCGCGCAGCGGGGCGTCCTCCGCCTGCTGGAGCAGGGCCGCACAGCGATTGATGCGGCCGATGAGTTCCATGGGTCCGGTGTCCAGCTCCGGATTGACGGCCTGCCACTGCCGTACCACCGAGGCGACGATGTCGTCGGTCACACCGCTCCGTTCTCCTGGGCGGGGGCGAACAGCCCCTGCCGTGTTGCTGTAGCCGCGAGCGTACGGTGTCCTGCCTGCTCGGCCGCGAGGACCTGTTCGCGGGGCAGGGCGCGCTGCCACCATTCGCCCGCCGCCGCGTCGTCGGCCTCGCGCAGTTCGACGAGCGATCCGGTGAGCCGACGGCGCGCGGCGTCGAGGGCGGTGGGAGCGGGCTGCGGGGCGGCGAGCGCGTGGACGGCGTGGGCCCGGGCCCGGTGCACGTCGGCCAGGGCCTTCTCCAGGCGTCCGGTGGCCCGGCGGTTGGTCACCACCATGGCTCCGAGCAGGCCCGTGGCGGCGCCGATCACGGTGTCGAGCACCCGGTCGCCGATCAGTTCACCGGCCGGGTACGTTCCGCCGAATTCCATGACCAGCAGGGCCATGGGCGTGACGGCGACGGAGCCCAACCAGTAGTTGCGGGTGATCAGGGCTTCCGCCGCGAAGCCGAAGAACAGGCAGCAGCCGATGAGGGCGAGGGGCGAGACCCGGCTGAGCGGCAGCACGGCCGCGAACACGAGGACGCCCAGCAGATTGCCGAGGGTGCGCTGGAGGGCACGGTTCCAGGACAGCGACACATTGGCCTGGTAGAGGGAGGCGGCGGTGACGATCGCCCAGTACGGACGGCCGACCCCGGCCGCCTGGGACACGTATCCGGCCAGGGCGCAGCCGACGAGGGCCCGGGCGGCGACGGGCAGCAGCGGGGAGCCCGGGGCGAGCCCGCGCAGCAGTGCGCGGCGGGCTTCGCGGCGGCCTCCGGCGAGGCGGGCGGCCCGCTCGGCGTCGATGCCGAACAGTTCCTCGGACGTGCCGGGCGCCGGGGGCGGCACGGGTACGGGGCCGCGGCCCCGGGTCCGCCGCGCCCAGTCGCGGAGCCGGTCGGGGCCGGGCGCGGCGGGGGTGGCCGGGTCCCCGCCCGGGAATCCCCCGGCGAGTGCGGCCTCGGCGTGGACGACGAGGCGTTCGAGTGCCCGGCGTACGGGGGTGGGGCGCCCGGAGGCGAGGAGTGCCCGCCAGGCGGCGTGCACGGCGGCGACCGCGGTGTGACGTGTCCGGTGGCCGGGGTGGTCGGCGTACGCCGCGGCGGCGTCGAGGGCGCGGGCGGTCGCCCGGCGCTCCGGGCCCTCCCTGCGGATCAGCGCGGGGGTGAGCGTCACCAGCCAGGACAACGCGCCCGCGGCCAGCACCAGTGCGAGATGGCCGGGCACCTGGCCGAGGCGCTGCGGGCCGAAGAGCGCGGCCGAGGTGACGAAGGTGAAGATCACCGGTCCGGGCGGACCGATGCGGCTGGCGTCGCAGAGGAGCTTCTGCGCGGCCGCGAGCAGTGCGCCCACCGCGATGAGTACGGCGGCGGATCCCGTGAGCGAGGCCGCGACCAGGGATATCGCCATGCCGACGACCATCGAGAGCACGACGCCGGCGACCGCCCGGGCACGGCGGGCGTACGGGAGGTCGTGCCCGTACAGCGCGCAGAGCGAACCGGCCATCGTGTACATCACGAGGTCCAGCCGGTCGAGGGCGAACAGCAACAGGTTCGGCACGGCCGAGGCGACGACGACGCTGGTCGCCGGCTTGAACCACATGTCCGAGGGGCGGACGAGGCGCAGCGGCGCCACCAGCGGGAACATGCGGAGGAACGACCGCGCGGACCGGATGGTTGCCTTACTCACTCAAATACTTTAGCAGGTATTACACCCGTAAACATTCTCTCTCCTCCGAGGGTGTCGCCGGGCCACCGATGGCCGCCCTCACCCCGAGGCCATAGCGTTCGACTGCGCGGGTCCGGGAGGGGCGGGCGCGGATCCCGGCCGGGGGACGCGTGTCCTCGTGTCCCCGCCGTCCCACGTCCCCGCCGTCCCACGTCCTCGTCGCCACGCGCCCGCAATCGCCACGCGCCCGAAGGAGGAACGCGATGAAGCTGACCGGACCGGTGCCCGGTGGACCCTGCTGGGTCGAGCTGAGCACGTCCGACGTCCCCGCCGCCCAGTCGTTCTACGCGGCGGTCCTCGGCTGGCGCCCCGAGACCGATCCGCGCCCGGAGGCGGGCGGCTGCACCACCGCGTACCTGGGGGACGCGCGCGTGGCCGCGCTCAGCCCCACCCACCTGCCGGAGCAGCCGACCGCCTGGACCGTCTCGTTCGCCACCCGTGACACCGATGCCGCCGTCGAAAAGGTGAAGGGGGCGGGCGGATCGCTCCTGGTCGGCCCGCTCGACGTGCCCGACGAGGGACGGTTCGCGGTGGTCGCGGACCCGTCCGGTGCGGTCTTCTCGCTGTGGCAGCCGCGCGCCTTCGCGGGCTTCGAGCGGCTGAACGCCCCCGGCGCGCTGGGCTGGGTCGAACTCGTCACCCATGAGGCCGAACCGGCGCTGGCTTTCTACCCGGAGGTCTTCGGATGGACGGTGAACGGCGCTTCGGAGAAGTATCCGCAGTGGAGCCTGGCCGGGGACGACTTCGGCGGTCTGGTGGTCATGGACGACGCGTTCGCCGCCTACAGGTCGGCCAACTGGCTGCCGTACTTCGGGGTGACGGACGTCGACGCGGCGGCGGCCACCGCTCAGGGGGCGGGCGGCGAACTGCTGATGCCGCCCACGAGCGTTCGGCAGGCGCCGCGGATGGCGGTGGTCCGGGACCCGCAGGGGGCGGCGTTCGGCATCCACCGGGCGGTCGACGAGGACTGAGGACCGCCCCCGCGGGGCGTGACCCGGCACTTCTCTTCCGCTGTGCGAATCCGTCACCAAAGCGCGCCGGTTCTTCCGTCGGTGCCGGCGGGATCGCCAACGGCGTCCGGCGGCGCCTCATCGGCCCCCGGCGGGGCTCCCGCCCGGCGCGCTCAGCGTGTTCCATCGGTGGCCAACGGTCTTCCTGGAGTTCAGTTGACGTACGAGAACGATGCCGGTCTGCTCGCCCCCGGACGGGCGGGCTCCCCCGTCGAGGCGGCCACCGGCGACAAAGCCTTTCTGCAGGCGATGCTCGACGCCGAGGCGGCCCTCACCCGCGCCCAGGCCGCCTGCGGGCTCGCGCCCGTCGCGGCCGGGCGCGCGGTGACGGCCGCGGCCGACGCGAGCCGTTTCGACGTACGGGGTCTGGCCCTGCGCGCCCGCGCGGCCGGCAATCCGGTCGTGCCGCTGATCGCCGATCTGGTCGCGGCGGTCGAGCCGGAGGCCCGGCCGTACGTGCACCGGGGCGCGGGCAGCCAGGACATCCTGGACACGGCCGCCATGCTCGTCGCCGCACGGGCCCTGGCGGAGCTGCTCGACGATCTGGCGCGGGCCGCGGATTCGGTGGCACGGCTCGCCGTCGCGCACCGCAATACCCCGATGGCCGGCCGTACCCTCACCCAGCACGCCGCGCCGATCACCTTCGGGCTCAAGGCGGCGGGGTGGCGGGCGCTGATCCTGGACGCCCGGGACCGGCTGTCGGCCGTACGGCAATCACTGCCGGTACAACTCGGCGGCGCGGCGGGGACGCTGGCGGCGTTCGACGCCCTCGCACCGCGGACCGACGGGGACGAGGCGGCTCTCGGCGGCCAAGGCCGCGGCATGCCGCTGCTCCAGGCGTTCGCGAACGAACTCGGTCTGGCAGAGCCGCTGTTGCCGTGGCACAGCCTGCGCACCCCGGTCGCCGATCTGGCGGGCGCGCTCGCCTTCACAGCGGGGGCCCTCGGCAAGCCGGCCGCCGATGTGCTCATCCTGTCCCGCACCGAGATCGGTGAGGTGAGCGAGGGACACGGCGGCGGCTCGCCCGCGATGCCGCACGAGGCGAACCCCGTACGGGCCACGCTGATCGCGGCGGCCGCCCGCCGCGCCCCGGGTCTCGCGGCGACGCTGTACGGATCACTGGCCGCCGGGGACGAACGGCCCGCCGGGGCCTGGCACGCCGAATGGGAGCCGCTGCGCGAACTGCTGAGGCTCGTCGGCGGGGCCGCTCGGGGAGCCGCAGAACTCGCCGAGGGACTGCGCGTCGTCCCGTACGCCATGCGGGAGAACCTCCAGCTCACCGACGGGTTGATCGTCTCGGAGCGGCTGGCCGCCGTGTTCGCCGGCCGGATCGGCCGCGAGCGGGCCAGGGAGGTACTGATCAACGCCGCCGCCCGGGCCCGCGCGGAGGCCACGGATCTGGCCGATGTCCTCACCGACGTCCTGGACGAGGAGCCGGAGCTGGCCGGCCTCGACCTGGCCGAGCTGACGGAACCCGCCCGGTACACCGGCTGCGCGGGCCCGCTCACGGATCGCGCGCTCGACCGGGGGTGACCACCTGCGGCCACCGACGCGCGAAGAACGCACTTCCGGCCACCGGCGAAGCGGGCCCTTCCGACCGCCGCCGCACGTCTCCCATGCGTGAGGCACCCGTCCTCCCGTGCGCAGAACGCTGCGGCCCGTCGTACGAGGGGCCGCATGGCTCGGCCCCGATATGGAGCGCGACCTCGCACCGCTGGGGCCGAAGACCGACCAGGACCCGGCGCCGGAGCCGCGGTCGCCGAACCGAAGCGGCTCGCCGACCCGATGGCGTACGCCGGGGTCCGGTTCGCCGGCCGACCCGTACGAAGCGCGTGCCCCGCGGCGGCGGGCGGTCAGCGGACGCCGAGCAGATGGTCCATCGCCAACTGGTCCAGCGCCTCGAAGGCCATGCCCCGTTCCGCCGCCGCGTCGACGTCGAACTCCTCGAACGCCGACCGGTCGGCCAGCAGCCCGGTCAGGCCGTCGTCGGCGGTCGGGCGGGCCAGTTCGTCGAGCCGGGACGCGCGCAGCGCTTCCCGCACGGCGGGGTCGGCGCGGAAGGCGGCGGCGCGTTCCCTGAGGATCAGGTAGTTGCGCATGCAGCCCGCGGCCGAGACCCACACGCCCTCGTGGTCCTCGGTCCGCGGCGGCTTGAAGTCGAAGTGCCGCGGGCCTTCGTAGCCGGCCGTCTCCAGCAGGTCGACGAGCCAGAACGCCTGGCGCAGGTCGCCCGCGCCGAACCGCAGGTCCTGGTCGTACTTGATGCCGGACTGCCCGTTCAGGTCGATGTGGAAGAGCTTGCCCGCCCAAAGGGCCTGCGCGATGCCGTGCGGGAAGTTCAGCCCTGCCATCTGCTCGTGCCCGGTCTCCGGGTTGACGCCCACCAGCTCCGGGCGTTCGAGGCGCTCGATGAAGGCGAGGGCGTGCCCGATGGTCGGCAGCAGGATGTCGCCGCGCGGTTCGTTCGGCTTGGGCTCGATGGCGAATCTGAGGTCGTACCCCTGCTCGGTCACGTAGTCGCCGAGCAGGTCGAAGGCTTCCTTCATGCGGTCGAGGGCGACCCGGACGTCCTTGGCCGCGCCGGATTCCGCGCCCTCGCGTCCTCCCCAGGCCACATAAGTGGTGGCGCCGAGCTCGACGGCCAGGTCGATGTTGCGCAAGGTCTTGCGCAGGGCGTAGCGGCGTACGTCCCGGTCGTTGGCGGTGAACGCGCCGTCCTTGAACACCGGATGAGTGAAGAGATTCGTCGTCGCCATGGGCACGACGAGCCCGGCCGCGTCCAGCGCCTGCCGGAAACGCTTCACGATCCTCTCGCGGCCGCCGTCCGTCGTGCCGGGCGCAATGAGGTCGTCGTCGTGGAAGGTCACACCGTAAGCGCCGAGTTCCGCGAGGCGCCGTACGGAGTCGACCGGGTCGATCGCGGAGCGGGTCGCCTCGCCGAAGGGGTCGCGTCCTTGCCAGCCCACCGTCCAGAGGCCGAAGGTGAACCTGTCCGCGGGGGTGGGCATGAAGCGTTCTGTCGTCATCGTCTGGCCGCCTTCGGTGCCGTCGGGTTCCAGAACCCGGGACGGGGACCGGGGCCCGCCCCGTCATGTGTCTACGCCGGTGGCCAATCATGCACCCCCGGCCGCCGTACGGTAACCCCGTTGCCACCCCGCGTCACTCTCCGTACGCCTGCGGGGAACTCGCGGCCCGCCGCGGGCCCGGCCCTTTGATTTGTTCTCCGCGCGGTCAAAAATGTCCGGCGCATGCGTCGTTCGCCGCATGGCAGGATTCGCCCGCCCCGCGGCGCCGGAGCAGGGCGGGAACAGGAAGGAGGCCGACCATGCCGTCGCGTGCCGTCGTCATCGGTGTGGACAGTTCCACCCAGTCGACCAAGGCCGTCCTCGTCGACGCGGACACCGGCCGGCCGCTCGCCGTCGGCCGGGCGCCGCATGTGGTCACCGGTGAGGGCGGGGCCCGCGAGAGCGATCCCGAGATGTGGTGGCGGGCGTTGCGCGACGCCGTCACCGCGGCGTTGAGGGAGTCCGGCGTCCCCGCTTCCGCCGTGGCGGGCATCGCGGTGTGCGGGCAGCAGCACGGCCTGGTCGTCCTCGACCGGGCGGGGCGTCCGCTGCGTCCGGCGATGCTCTGGAACGACACCCGCTCCGCCCCGCAGGCCACCGCCCTCACGGCGGCGCTGGGCGGCCCCGATGCCTGGGCCGTACGGACCGGCTCGGCGCCGGTGGCCTCGATCACCGCCTCGAAGTGGCGATGGCTGCGGGAGAACGAGCCACGGACCGCCGACGCGACCGCCGCCGTGCGCCTCCCCCACGACTTCCTCACCGAGCGCCTCGCGGGCCTCGCCGCCACCGACCCGGGGGATGCCTCGGGCACCGGCTGGTACTCCACCGCCACCGGCACCTACGACCCCGGGCTTCTCCGACTGATCGGCCTGGACGCCGCGTTGCTGCCGGAAGTGGCCGGGAGCGGGGCGACGCGGGTCGGCCCCCTGACCGCCGACGCGGCCGACGACCTGGGCCTGCCCGCCGGGATCGCCGTGGCCGCGGGCACCGGGGACAACATGGGTGCCGCGGTGGGTCTCGGCCTCGGCGGCGCCGGGCTGCTGGACCACCCGGTGCTCAGCCTCGGCACCTCGGGCACGGTCTTCGCCGCCTCCCGGACGCGGCCGGTGTCGAAGGCCCTCTCGGGCTTCGCGGCGACGGACGGCACGTACCTCCCGCTGGCCTGCACCCTGAACTGCACGCTCGCCGTCGACAAGGTCGCGGCGCTGCTGGGCCTGGACCGTGAGGACGCGGCGCCGGGCGGCGAGGCCGTGCTCCTCCCCTATCTCGACGGTGAACGCACACCCGACCTGCCCACCGCGTCCGGTCTGCTCACCGGGCTCCGGCACGACACCACCCCGCGCCAACTCCTCGGGGCCGCCTACGAGGGCGCGGTCGTCACCGTCCTGCGCGCCCTGGACGAACTCCTGCGGGCCTGTGGCCTCGACCCGGACGCCCCCGAGGTGGCCGCCCGGCCGCTGCGCCTGATCGGCGGCGGCGCCCGGGGGCGCGTGTGGGTGGAGACGGTGCGACGGCTCTCGGGGCGGCCGTTGATCGTGCCCGCCCCCGGCGAGCCGGTGGCGCTGGGCGCGGCAGCGCTGGCCGCCGCCGCGGCTTCGGACGAGGACCCGGTCGCGATCGCCACCGCCTGGGGCGCGGGCGACGGGCCCCGACTGCCCGCCGTCCGGCGGGACCGGGCCACGTGGGAGCGGGTGGAGTCGGTCCTGGAGCGGGCTGCACGCCCCCTCTTGGGCGGGTCCGCCCCTCGTGGCTCCGGCATCGCGGACGCGGGTCATGGTGACCGGTGACAAGCAAGCGACGGGTCGCAGACCACCTGTCACCGCATACCTGTCACCCATCGGTCGACCAGGCGTCACCCGGGAACTGATCGTCCGTCACCCGGCCCTGAACACACGGGAAAGGGAGCCTTCGCGGCCTCGGCAACGGTTTGGGGAAGCGAAGCGATCTTCAATAGTATCCGCCGATGATCATAAGAAGAAGGCTGACGGTCGGGGTGGGCATCCTGCTCGCCACGCTGACCGCCGGGCTCGGTACGGCACTTCCCGCCGCCGCCGAGGAAACCCCCACCAAGGCTCCCCCCAAGGTCGAGCTGGTCCTCGACGTCAGTGGTTCGATGCGGACCCGGGACATCGACGGCCAGTCCCGCATGGCCGCGGCGAAGCAGGCGTTCAACGAGGTTCTGGACGCGGTGCCCGAGCAGGTCGAGCTCGGCATCCGGACGCTCGGCGCCAACTATCCGGGCAACGACCGGAAGGTCGGCTGCAAGGACACCAGGCAGCTCTACCCGGTGGGCCCGCTGGACCGCACCGAGGCGAAGACCGCGGTGGCCACGCTGGCACCCACCGGCTGGACCCCGATCGGCCCGGCCCTGCTGGGCGCCGCCGACGACCTCGAGGGCGGCGACACCACCCGGCGGATCGTGCTGATCACGGACGGCGAGGACACCTGCGGTCCGCTGGACCCGTGCGAGGTGGCACGTGACATCGCGGCACGCGGCATCCACCTGGTCATCGACACCCTGGGCCTGGTGCCGAACACGAAGATCCGCGAGCAGCTGACCTGCATCGCCGAGGCCACCGGCGGCACGTACACCGCCGTCCAGCACACCGATGAACTCTCCGGACGTGTCAAGCAGTTGGTGGACCGTGCGGCCGAGCCGGTCGTCACTCCGGTGGCGACCGAGGGCGCGGACAGCTGTTCCCGGGCGCCCCAGCTCAAGGCGGGCCTGTACACCGACCGCGAGAGGATCGGCGAGCACCGCTGGTACCGGGTGGACGTGCTGCCCGGCCAGGAGCTGCGCGCCTCGGTCAGCGTCTCGGCGGACCGTGCCGTGAACAACGACTACGGCGTGCTGCTGAGAGCGGTGACCGTGCACGGGCGTGAGATCGTCCGGGGCTCGGAGTCGGGCACCGGACGCACCGACGCGATCTCCGCCGGCCTGCGCTACCCGAAGCCGGAGCAGGACGCCACGGACAGCGGCGACAAGCCCGCCGCGGAGACCGTGTGCCTCCAGGTCAGCAACTCCTTCTCGGCGCCGGCCTCGGTGAAGACCGAACCGGGCATGCCGGTCGAGCTGACCGTGGACCTGGTGGACGCCCCGGACGACGCGTCCGACGTCGCCGCGTTCGGTCTCGGCCGCGGCTGGTGGCTGCTGGGGGTCCTGGTGCTCACCGGACTGGTCGCCGGCCTGCTGGCGGGCTGGCTCTCGCGCTGGCGCATCGCCATCTGGAGGACCAACTGATGAGGCGAACGACGCGTGCACTCACGGGTGCGCTGCTGACCGGGCTCGCCCTGCTGACGTCGGCGGGGGTCGCCACGGCCGACGACCCGTCGGCGGACCCGAGCCCGAGCGCCTCGGACGGCGCCGCCGGTCCCACGGAGGCCGGCACCACCTTCCGCACGGCGACGGCGCTCCAACAGGACCAGCGTGCCACCGCCGAGGCGTCCACGGGCGACTACCTGTACTGGGTGTTCCCCGCCGACGCCGGGCAGCGGGCCACGGTGAGGGCCAAGGTCACCCTGCCGGAGAGCGCCGCCCGGCACGGCGCGTCGACCTGGCAGGTGGACGTGTACGACGGACTGCGGCGCCGCCAGGCGTGCATGTACGGCCGCCAGACCGCGAAGGCGGCCGCCGGCACGTCGTCGGTCGAACTGACCTGCGTCCTGCGGACCGTTCGCGCCTGGTCCGATCCGTGGGCCGACGACCCGCTGCCGGGCAGCTATTACGTACGCCTCACGGTCGTCGACCTGCCCTCGGCGGACCTGGGACTCCCGATCCGGACCGAGGTCCAGGTCGGCTCGGTCGACCGGGGCGGTGCGGCGGACGTGGACGGCGCACTGGCCGAACCTCTGGTTCCCGGCGCGTCCTCCGTCGAGCAGGCATCGGGCTCCTCGGCCACGGACGGTGATGGCGACGGCGACGGCGACGGCGACAGCGACCACGGGCAGGCCAGGGTCTCGCTCGGCAGCGAGCCCGAGGACGGATGGGCATCCGGCTGGTGGACCGACCGCTGGCTGTGGACCATCGGTGGCGGTGTCCTGGGAGCGATCGCGGCCGTCTTCGGCTACTCCCTCACGCGCGGCACCGGACGCCCGTCCCGGGTACCGCCACGCATCTGACGTCACGTCACGGTCCGGTGTCCGCACCGCGGCACGGACCGGACCCATGTTCGGCACCGACCCGGGTCCGACACCCACCGGACCGTGCCGCCGGGCGGGACCGGGAACCGCTCCCGCCCGGCGGCATCCACACCGGCGCCACTCCCGCTCCCGCTCCGGCCGCCGCACCCACCCCTGCCCCGGCTCCCGGCTCCCGGCTCCCGGCTCCCGGCTCCCGGCTCCCATCATCGACAACTCGCCGGCGATGCACGGTAGATGACGAGGTGCGTGTCGTACGGTCATCCTGAAGTCATGTGCTCGCGCACCGGTCGAGGTGCGTCACAAGGGAGCGGAGACCTTCATGTCCACGGAGAGCGGCCCGGCCGTCGGCGCCGAATCACGGGGCCACACGTTCGTACCCGGCCCGAAGGGGCTGCCGCTCCTCGGAAACCTGCCGCAGTTCAGCAAGGACCCGCTCGCCTTCTTCGAGCGGCTGCGCGACCACGGAGACATGGTCACCTGGCGGTTCGGCCCCAACCCCGGTGTGTACGTCGCCGATCCGAAGTGCATCGGTGAACTGCTGACCGAGACGGAACGCACCTTCGACCAGCCCGCGCTCGGCATCGCGTTCCGCACCGTGATGGGCAACGGCGTGGTGGTCGCCCGGGGCGCCGACTGGCGGCGCAAGCGGTCGTTGGTCCAGCCTTCCGTACGCCCCAAGCAGGTGCGTTCGTACGCGGGGACGATGGCGAGCAGCACGCTGGAACTGGCCGACACCTGGGCGGACGGTGAACGCGTGGACATCAAGCGTGAGATGGCGGCACTCACGCAGCGGATCGCGGTCCGCACGATCTTCGGTGTCGACACCGCGGCCGACGCCGACACGATGGGCCGCGCCATGGGCGTGGCCCAGCAGGAGATCGGCAAGGAGTTCGCCGGGATCGGCGCACTGCTGCCCGACTGGGTGCCGACACCGGGCCGGGCGAGGATCAAGAAGGCCGCCGCGGTCATCGACGCCGAGGTGGGCCGGGTCGTCGCCCGCCACCGCGACGGCGGGGAGGAGCGCCCCGACCTGCTCAGTCGGCTGCTGACGGCGGTCGACGACACAGGAACGCACCTCACGGACCAGGAGGTACGCGACGAGACGGTCACGCTCTACATCGGGGGACACGAGACGACCAGCTCGACCCTGGTGTGGGCCTGGTACCTGCTGTCCCGCAATCCGCGGGCGCTCGCCGCGCTGAGCGAGGAGCTGGACCGGGTGCTCGACGGCCGGGAGCCGGAGTTCGACGACTTCGCCCGGCTCACCTACACCCAGTCGGTCGTCAAGGAGACCCTGCGTCTCTACCCGACGATCTGGCTGGTCACGGGCGTCGCCAAGGCGGGGGCGAGGATCGGCGGCGTACCCATTGCGCAGGGCACCAGGGTGTGGGCCAGTCAGTGGGCCACCCACCGCGACGCGCGCTGGTTCCCCGAGCCGGAGGAGTTCCGACCCGAGCGCTGGGCCCCGCAGAACGGCGACGACATCCCCGAGTACGCCTGGTTCCCCTTCGGCGGAGGCCCCCGGGTCTGCCTGGGCACACGGTTCGCCATGGTCGAGGCGGTGCTGGTCCTGGCCGTGCTGGCACGCCGCTTCCGCCTGGAGGTGGACCCCGGCGTCGTCCACCCCGTCCCCTCACTGACCCTGCAGCCGGACCGCGAGATGATGGCCACGGTCCGCGCGCGCTGAGAACCGCCCCGGCCCGACCTCGGCGCGGGTGCGCCGAAGCGCTGGTATCCGTTCTGCCGCGGAGGTCGGGTGGCATCGGTCACACTGGCCATGGCGACCGCGCCGGTCGCCGGGCCGCCAGGCCGATCCGCAGGCCACCGATCCCACGGGAGAAACACCATGCGTCTCCGCTGCGCTCTCGTCCCCGCCCTCGCCGCCCTCGCCGTCGGCGCCGCCCTGGCGTCGACGGCCACCGCGGCGCCGGCCCCGGCCGACACCGCGCCCGACCCTGCCATGAGCCGCCCCGGTGTCTGCCAGGAGAAGGACCTCCAAGTGCGGGCCGAACCCGGTGGCCGACCAAACGTCGCCCGCCTCGATGTCACCAACCGCGGCAACCGGACCTGTGTCGTGGACCGGATCCCGACGGTCACGTTCAGCGGCCTGGACGGTTCCGCCCAGCCCGTCCCGCCCTCGGAGAGCGGCCCCTACACACTCACGCAGGGCGCGCGGGCGTACGCGGCGGTGCGCACGGCGGACCCGAAGGCCGTGGAGGGCCATGTCGTCGGAAGCCTGTCCGCGGGGGCCGACCCCTCCCACCGGGGCGTCACGTTCTCCGCCTCCGTGGTGGGCATGCCGGACGGGATCCATGTGTGGGAGCCGGTCACCACGCTGTGGCAGCGGTCGCGCGCCGCGGCCGACCGCGCTCTGGCGGACGCGACGGGCTGACGTACGGGCGGCCCCTCGCCGTCCTCGGGCGGCGAGGGGCGACGACGACGCGGTGGCCTGCGATCCGTGTCAGCCGTGCGGCAGGACCGGGAACGCCTCCATGTCGTTCTGCGTCATCACCGGCAGTTTGCGGATCTCGTGGTCCGGGACGGCCGCCCGGAGCCGGGGAAAGCGCGCGAACAGCGCGGGCAGGGCGATGCCCGCCTCGAGCCGGGAGAGTGCCGCCCCGGGACAGATGTGGGGGCCGTGGCCAAAGGCCATGTGGCGGATCGGAGCCGGCCGGGTGACGTCGAAGTCGTCGGCGTCCGGCCCGTGCTGCTCGGTGTCGCGGCCGACGGCACGGTACGAGACGACCACTCCCTCGCCCTTCGCGATCACCACGTCGCCCACCGGGATGTCCTCGGTGGCGAACCGCATCAGGAGATGGGTGGTCGGGGTGTCCCAACGCAGCGTCTCCTCGATCACCGTCTCCCACGCGATCGCGCCGTCGAGGACACTGCGCAGGTGGCCGGGGTGGGTGAGCAGCGCTCGTACGGAGTTCAGGATCAGCCCGATGGTGGTCTCGTGCCCGGCGGCCACCATCGCCTTGAGGTTGCCGATCACCTCCTGCTCGGTGAGCGGCTCCCCTCCCTCGTCGGCGAGGATCAGCGCGCTGGTGAGGTCGTCGGCGGGCCGGTCCGTCCGCTCCCGCACGAGGGCGGCGTAGAACTCGTCCAACTCCGCCAGCACCGCCAGGCGTTCCTCGTGCGGTGTGAGCATGGAGAAGAACGCCTCGTACCGCCGCAGCAGCATGGGGTGCTCGGATTCGTCCACCCCCATCAGCATGCCGACCACCCGCATCGGCAACGGTTGTGCGTACACGGCCTTGAGGTCGACGACGCCGTCCGCACTCCGTTCGGCGTGCTCGGCCAGGGAGTCGAGCAGTTCCTCGGTGAACCGCTCGATCCACGGGCGTATCTCCTCCAGCCGACGCGGGGTGAGCGCCTGGGAGGTCTTGGCACGCAGCCGCCGGTGCTCGGCCCCGTCCACGGTGAACATGGACCGTCCGGCGTCGATCATGCCGATCAGCGGCCAAGCGCGGGTGACCGCGCCGCTGCGCCAGAGCTCCCATGCGTCGATGTCCTTCACCAGGCGCGGGTCGACGAGGAGTTGACGTGCCAGGGCGTGCCGGGTGACGGCCCAGGCAGGCACCCCGAGCAGTTCGACGCGGGCGAGCGGCCCGGCGGCGCGCAGCCGCGCCGTCTCACTGTCGAGGTCTCGGACCAGCGGGTCGATGACGATGGCCTCGTCACGCGACGCGGCTCCATGGGCGGCGGTGTACGGGCAGCTCACGCGCGGTCTCCTGTCGGGCGTACGGGGGTGAACCGGACGGGCAGTGCGGTCATACCGCGCAAGAAGGCGGACCGCCGCCGGACGAGTTCCCGCTCCGGGACGGACAACGCCAGGTCGGGCAGGCGGTCGAGCAGCACTTCGATGCCGGTACGGGCGAGGGTCTCCGCGATCTCCTGGGCGGGGAACGGGCAGCGGTACTCGCCATGGCTGAAGGCCAGATGCGCGCTGTTGCCGCGCCGGCCGGACGGCCCGGCCGCGGTCGGGAGATGCTGCCGGATGTGCGGATCGGCGTTGGCGGGGCCCAGACCGAGCAGCACCATGTCTCCGGCCCGGATGTTCCGCCCGCCCAGCCAGGTGTCACGGGACGCCCAGCGGCCGGCGAGGATCTGTGTCGGGCACTCCTCCCACAGCACCTCGTTCATGGCCTCGGCGACGCTGTGCCCTCCACTGGTGAGCGCGACGGCGAACTGGTCGTCGGTGAGCATCAGCCGCAGCGAGTTGCCGATCCAGTCGGCCGTGGTGAGATGCCCGGCGGCGGTGATGGCCATGAGGTCGAGCACGTATTCCTCGTCGGTGAAGTCACCCGCGTACGCCAGCATCCGGGAGGTCACATCGTGTCCGGGCACGGCCCGCCGGGCCTCCAGCAGCAGCCGCATGTGCTCACCGAACCGCAGATGGGCCTCCTGCGCGCCGGGTCCGCCGTCCGCGAGATCGCGCAGCACCTCGGCGATCCGCGGGCCGTCGGCATCGGGGAAGCCGACCAGACGGGCCAGGACGAGCACGGGCAGCGGCACGGCGAACTCGTTGATCAGGTCCGCCGTCCCGCGGTCGCAGAACCCGTCGATGAGCCGGTCGGCCAACTCCTCGCAGTCTCTGCGGAGTCGGAACTGTTCGACCTCCTCCAGAACCTGTCCGACCATGACCGCGTGACGCCGGTGCTCGGCCCCTGCCGTGAAGTAGACGGACGGCATCGGCCGTCCGACCATGGGTAACAGCGGCCAGTCCGCCGGTATGCGCTCCCACTGGTTCCAGAGTCCGACATCCCTGGGGAACAACTCGCCGTCGCTGGTGACCTGGTGGAGTTCCCGGTATCCGATGACCAGCCAGGCCGGAAAGCCCCCGGGCAGTTCGACGGGGACCACCGGACCGTGTTCGTTCCGCATGGTGCGGTAGAGCACCCGGGGATCGGTGTGGAACTCGGGACCGCCGAGCGGGACGGCCGCCGCACCGGCGCGCGCCGGGCAGCCGCCTCCGGGTGCCGCCGTGGCCTCGTTCGCACGCTCGGGGGGCACGGCGGATAATGCGGGCGTCGTCATCGTACGGACTCTCCTGTGACGAGGGCTGCGCTCGTTGCGGTGGTCTGCTGATCAACGCGGCTTCACTATAGGGAGATTCAATGACCCTTTCGGAGCCGATCACGACTGTTGTCACCAGATAATCAATCGCCGGAGACCGATATTGGCGCATGGCTGACCGAAAAGGGACAGACAGTCCGTGTGAAAGGCGGAAGCCGAAGCAGAAGCGATCAACCGCCGGCCTCGACGTACCCGACCGTCACACCGGTCACGGCGTGAACGGACCGATCACGCCACGGCCCCGGGCGGGCCGGGGTGCCCCGTCCACCGGTCGGCCGTCGGACCGCACACACGGGTTGACTATCGTGGCCCACCACATGAACGGCCCGGAAGGCCGAATCCGAGTGGATGAGCGGTGTGCGGATGAGCGAGTGCGGGCAGGCCCGATGGGTGCGGGTGCCGGTCGGGGACGACGCGGAACGATGGGTCACCCGGGGGAAGTGCCTGCGGGTCCTCGTCGTCGTACACAATGTGACCGCCGCGACCCGGCTGCTCGACGTACTGCCTCTGTTCGACGACGACCTGCGGGTTCAATTGCTGGCCACCTGCACCGGGTCCTCGGCGTTCATGGCCGGAACGGCGGAGTTGCTGGCCGGGACGGGAGTGCCGGTCCTGCCGTGGGAGCAGGCGGTCGGGACACCGGTGGACCTGGCGGTCTCGGCCAGCTTCGGCGGTCAACTGGACGCTCTCCCCAGCAAGTTGGCCATTCTCTCGCACGGTGTTGGCTATACTAAGAGGCTCGCGACACCGGACACCGGACACCGGACACCGGACACCGGACACCGGACACCGGACACCGGACACCGGACACCGGACACCGGACATGGGTCGGGGTCAGGGAAGGCGCCCGTCTTCGGGCTCGCGCCGGAGTGGCTGCTCTCCCGGGGCGCGCCGATCGCCGACGCGCTCGTGCTCTCCCATCCCGAGCAGCACGAGCGTCTGCGCCTTGCCTGCCCGCAGGCCGCGCCGACCGCTGTCCTCGCCGGTGACCCCTGCTTCGACCGGATGCTCGCCGCACGCCCGCTTCGCGAGCGCTTCCGCCGCGCGCTGGGTGTGCGGCCCGGGCAGCGGCTCGTGCTGCTCAATTCGACGTGGAACTCCGAGTCGTTGTTCGGTGACGGCGGGGACGGCGGCGATGTGGTCGCGAGGCTGCTGGACCGGGTCGCGGCCGAGTTCCCCGTCGACGAGTACCGGTTCGCCGCCGTGCTGCACCCCAACATCTGGCACGGCCACGGGCCGGGCCAGGTCCGTTCCTGGCTGGATCGCGCACGGCGCTCCGGCCTCGCGCTGATCGACCCGCTGACCGGGTGGCGGCAGGCTCTGCTGGCCGCCGACGCCGTCGTCGGGGACCACGGTTCCGTGACGTACTACGCAGCCGCCCTCGGCATTCCGGTGCTGTTGGGCGCGGCGCCCCTCGATTCGCTCGACCCGGACGCGCCGATCTCCACGTTCATGCGGGAGGCCCCGAAGCTCGGTCCCGACACGTCGCTCGTCGCCCAGGTCGAAGGGCTTCTCGCCGGTCACAGGCCACTGACCGGCCCCGCGGAGTTCACCACGTCCGTGCCGGGCGAGTCCGCCGTCCGGCTGCGTCGCCTGTTCTACTCGATGATGGGGGTGCCGGAGCCCGACCGCCCGGCCACGCTGGAGCCTCTGCCGTTGCCGGACCACGAGCCGGGGACGGTCACCGTCCCGCTCCACGTACGGACGCGGGTGCTCGGGCCCGGGGACGTCGCGGTCGCCCGCCGGGCCGATCCTCGTCCGCCGGCCGGCCCCGATCACGGCGGAGAACTCCACGTCGCGCTGCACGAGGACACCCGGGACGTGGACCAACTGGACCTGGCCGACGTGGTGTTCCGGCACGGGGAACCGGACGACCCGCGCTTCGGGTCGCCGGCGCTCTGGACGGCCGAGGTGCTCCGCCGGCATCAGGGCTGCTCCGTCGCGGCCTATGTGACCGGGCCGTCCGCGTGCGTGGTGCGCGTGCGTGGCGAGGAGCCGATGCTGATGTCGGCCGAGCCGGGCGCCGACGCGGCGGAAGCACCCGGTGCGGACCCCGCCGCATACGCCTCCGCCCTGCATGCCTGGCTGGCGTCGTACGTCCCGGGCGCGCCCCCACCCGCGAAGCGGCTCAGGCAGGTGGTGGACGACGGGCTCCGCGTACGGACGGGGGATCGGCTGTACCGCGTACGGGTCGCGCCTCTGACCCCACCCCTGCAACGGGACGGGTGAGGGCCGGCGCGTCACCCGGCGACGCAGCGCTCCCGCATGCGTCGTAGGTACGACACGTGGTACTCCGCGCGCTGGCCGTCGAGGGTCGTGATCGCCTCGTCGATCAGAGGCAGTGCCGCGTCGACGTCGTTCTCGTCCAGCCAGGTCTCGGCCAGGTCGGTGAGCGTCCGGGCCGTGTTGTAGGTGTCGCCGGCCGTGCGGAATCGGCTCAGCGCGCTCTCCAGCCGCCGCCGGGCCTCCTCCGCGCGTCCGAGCCCCCGCAGAGCCCGTCCGCGGTGGCGTTCCAGCAGGGCCGAGGCCCGTGGCCGATCGGCCGCGCCTGCGTCCCGCGCGTCCATCGAGTCCAGGATGCGGCCGGCGTGGTCGAAGCACTCGTACGCTTCCTGGTGACGCCACTGACGCAGCCTCAGCAGGCCCAGGAACTCGACGGCCGAGGCGTGCCCCCGCTTGTGACCGGCGGCCTCCTCGGCCCGCGCCGCCGCTCCCGCCTCCGTCTCCGCCTCGTCCCAGCGCCCCAGCTCGGTCAGTGTGTGTGCGAGCTGTGCGTGCAGTGCCCCGGCGTCGGTGCTCTGCGGCTGATGGGCGTCGGCCAGTCGCGCACCGGTGCGCAGGGCAGGCAGCAGCGTCTCGTGGTGCCCTGCCTTGAGCTGCATCGGCCACAGGGCGCGGCACAGCCGTACGCCGGTCTCCGGGGCGTCGGACTCCTCGGCGCAACGAACGGCCTCGATCAGGTTGCCCATCTCCCCGAGGAGGGCTTCGAGCGCGGCGCCCCTGTCCTCGTAGCGCCGCCCGGACCCGTCGTCGGCGGGGGCCGGTACGCGCCAGCTCTCCGGGAGCGCCTGGTGTGCCGCCGACGAGGCCAGTTCCGCGTAGGCCAGCAAGGTGCGGCCGAGAGCGGCGGAGCAGGCCGCGATTCCGTCCTCCCGGATCGCGGCGGCCTCGGCGTGCGCGCGGACGCCGGGGCGGTAGTGGTGGCGCCAGTCGCCGTCCGCGCCCAGCACGCGTTCCAGGAGCATCCTGTCGGCGAGGTCCTCGAGCAGGCCGGGGACGGCCGCCGGGTCCAGGGCGGTGGTCCGTGCGGCCGCTTCGGCGTCGAAGGCGGGCCAGTCGCGCAACGCCATCAGCCGGTACAGCTTGGCGGCATCCGGCGCCAGGAGACGGTAGGTGTCGTCCGCCGCGCCCATCACCGGATCGCCGTCCGCCGCCGCGGCGGGCGCGTGCGGCGCGGCCGTGGAGAGTCGTGCCGCCGCCGCGCGCAGCGCGTAGGGCGATCCGCCGCAGCGTTCGAGGAGCGACGGCAGAGTGGCACGGGCGGCGGTGACGGTGGACTTGTCGGTGACCGCGGTGAGCAGCCGCACGGCGTCCCTGTCCGTCAGCGGCCCCAGCGGGACCCGCAGGGCATCGAGGCCGGGGAACGGGGTCCTGGCCACCACGATGGTGAAGACTCCCGGGGCCGAGGTGAGGAACGGCCTGACCTGCGCCGCGGAATGCGCGTGGTCGAGCACCACCAGCAGTCTCCGGTCCGTCACACAGTGCCGGAAGAACTCGCCGAGCCGGTCGGTCGCGGGCGGCATGTCCTCGTCGCGGGCGCCGAGTTGGCGCAGCAGCGTGCGCAGTACGGCTCCGACGCCACGTGCGCTCCCGACGCCACCGCCGCCGAGGTCGGCGTAGATCCGGCCGTCCGGGAAGAGGCGGCCGTGCCGTGAGCCGAAGTGTGCGGCGAGGGTACTGGTGCCCATGCCGTCGGGACCGTGCACCAGGGCCAGCCGGGGCCTGCCGTCCGCTCGACGAGTGGCCTCGCGGTGCAGCCGCCTCATCGCCTCCTTGCGGTCCGTGAAGAACCTTGTGGAGGCGGGAAGATGGGACCCGGCGGCGCCGAGCGAGCGCGGCCCGTGGGGCAGTCGTGCGGCGAACGCGGTCCAGTGGTCTGCGAGTTGCGGGTCCGTACGGATCCGTTCGTGGATCAGGCGGGCCACGTCGTCCCGTTCGTCCGCGGCCACGGGTGCGACGACCTCCCTGCCGACGATTCTGCGTACGACACCGCCGGTCGACTCCCAGGCCCATTTCCCGGCCTCGTTGGCCATTCCCGCGCCGATCGCACCGAGTACCGCCGAGATCGCCGCCACCGAAGTGGGATCCAGCATGTCGCGCACTCCTCGTTCCCGTTGCTCCGCGCGGTGCGCCATCCCCGGCACCACCGCTGTCACCGTGCGGACCAACGTTAGCGTCACGCGGCCGGGCATCCCTCGGAGATCACGGCGGTGTCGGCCCTGGACGGTGGGCAGTTGAGGCAAGAGCTGCACGTGCACGAACCTCTCCGATCACGCCCGGTGTCAGCCCCGCCGAATCCGGCGTTCGGTTCCCGGCGGGCCGGGACCGCACGGGGCGAGAGTCCGGCCGCAGGCCGTCGGCGCTCGTCTACGATCGTCCGCGTGTGCGCAAACGTCATGGTCGCCGAGGACGACGAGAAGCAGGCGGAGCTCATACGCCGCTATCTCGAACACGAGGGGCACTCGGTCAGGGTCGTCGCGGACGGGCTCGCCGCCCTCGCCGAGGTCCGCCACCGGGAGCCCGACCTGCTGGTGCTCGACGTGATGATGCCGCGGGCGGACGGCCTGGACGTGGTGCGCGTGCTGCGCGCCGAGCACCGGGAGCTACCGGTGCTGATGCTGACGGCCCGAAGCACCGAGGACGACCTCCTGCTGGGGCTGGACCTCGGCGCGGACGACTACATGACGAAGCCGTACAGCCCACGCGAGCTGATGGCGCGGGTGCGGACGCTGCTGCGGCGCAGCCGCCGGGGGGCTGCGGCCGTCGACACGGCCGCGGATCATGTGCTGCGGGTGGGTGCGCTGACGGTCGATCCGGTCCGGCACGAGGTGTCGGTGGAGGGGCGGTCCGTGGAGTGCACCCGTGGCGAGTTCAGGATCCTCGCCGCCATGGCGGCCGAGCCGGAACGCGTCTTCTCCCGGCAGCGGCTCCTGGAGGAACTGCACGGCTTCGACCGGTACATCAGCTTCCGGACCGTCGACGTGCACATCATGAACCTGAGAAAGAAGATCGAGCCCGTACCGCGCAGGCCCGCCCGGCTGCTCACCGTCTTCGGAGTGGGCTACAAGCTGACCGACCCGGCGAGGGGTGCCTCCCGTGCGCCGTCGTGACCCGGGCCGCGGCGCGGGCGTCCGTCGCCCAAAGGAGGCCCGACGTCGCGTCCGGACGGACCGGCTGCCGCTCCGCAAGAGCCTGTTCGGCCGTCTGCTGGCCGTGTCGGCGCTGGTGGCGGCCTGTTCGGTGGCCGCGACCGCGTGGCTGGCCGTGCAGACCACGTCCGGCGCCATCAAGCAGGAGCAGGGGCGCAACCTCACCGCCGACGCCAGGATCTACAACACCCTTCTCGGATACGCCGCCACCCACCCCACGTGGGACGGCGTCGAGGGCACCGTGCGCGACCTGGCACGGCGGTCCGGCCGGCGGATCGCGCTCACGACGGAACAGCGCGGGCTCCTCGCGGACTCCGCCGCGGCGCCGTCCCGGCCCGCGCTGCCGCCCCAGGCATCGGCGGTCGTCGACCCGCTCTCCGTGGACACGGCCCTGTCCCAGCCGGTGGGCGAGGCGGGCAGCGCGGCCGACCGGATCGATCCGCGCGCGGTCGGCCCGTTCCGGCTGCCGGCGTCCGAACGCGCCGTTCTGCAGCGGGCCGCCGAGCGCAGCACGGCCTGTATGGGCCGGCTCGGGGTCGCGGCGGACGTGGTACGCGGGCCCAGCGGACGCCCGCGCGTGGAGGTGGTCGGCAACGACTCGCAGGAGGCCCACGGCACGCGGTGCTCGGCCGAGGAACTGGACCGGCCGACCGCGACCGAGCGCAAGGCGCTGGCGGCGCTCAACCGGCTCGCCAACGCCTGTCTGGTACGGCAGGGCCGTGAAGGCGTGCGGCTCAACCTGGACCTGACGTGGGCGCAGCCCTCCGAACCGCCACTGATCGTCCTGACCCCGGAGGCGGCGGCCGCCCCCGCGACAGGCGTGCGTACCCCCGCGGCGGGCGTGCGTACCCACGCGACGGGCGTGCGTACCGGCGACGACGACCGCGCCACGGCCTCCTGTGTGGGCACGGCCCGTCGCGAGCAGCTCAGTTCCCATGTCGCCTCGCCCGCGATGCTGTTCATCGGCGACGCGAACGACACGACCGTGCCCGGTTTCGCTCTCTCGCCGGCGAACACGGCGAAGATCGCGGGCGCCGCCGCCCTCGTCCTGGCGCTCACGGTCGGCGCCACGATGCTCGCGGGCGCCCGCCTCGTGAGCCCGCTGCGGGCCCTCACCGGCGCCGCGCAACGGATGCGGGACGGGCAGGAGTCCGCGCCCGTGCGGGTCACCGACGACAGCGAGATCGGGCGGCTCGCCGCGGCCTTCAACGACATGTCCGCCCACCGGGCCCGCCTGGAGGAACAGCGCAAGGGCATGGTCAGCGACGTCGCCCATGAACTGCGGACCCCGCTGAGCAACATCCGGGGCTGGCTGGAGGCGGCGCAGGACGGACTGGCGGAGCCCGATCCGGCGTTCATCGCCTCGCTGCACACGGAGGCCGTGCAGTTGCAGCACATCATCGACGACCTCCAGGACCTGGCAGCCGCCGACGCGGGCGTGCTGCGGCTGCACCCCGAGCCCGTGCGCATCGAGGACGTACTGGACCAGGTCGCCGCGGCCCATCAGGGCCGGGCCGAGACCGCCGGGGTCGTGCTGACGGTCCGCGACACGGCGGCGGGCGCCCCGCTCCCCGGGCTGACGGCCGACCCGGTGCGACTGCGGCAGGCCATCGGCAACCTGGTCTCCAACGCGGTGCGTCACACCCCGGAGGGCGGGCGGGTGACCTTGCACGCGTACGTGTCCAAGGCCGGGGACCAGGTAGTGGTGGACGTCGCCGACACGGGCAGCGGCATCGCGGCCGGTGATCTGCCCCATGTCTTCGACCGTTTCTGGCGCGCCGAGAAGTCCCGCAACCGGCGCACCGGGGGCAGCGGGCTGGGCCTGGCGATCGTACGGAAGCTCGTCGAGGCGCACGGCGGAGCGGTGGACGCGAGCAGCGTCGAGGGGCAGGGTTCCGTGTTCACCCTGCGGCTGCCGGCCGATCCCACGGTCACAGAGGCGGAGACGGAGGCGGACGCGGCGGCGAAGGCGGACGCGGGCATGGAGAGGGGCACGAACACGGACACGGACGCCGGTGCGGGAACGGAGCCCGAGCCGGAGGGAGGGACGCACGGGGCCGGGGGCCCGGCGCGGTGACAGGGATCCGACGGGCCGGACGACGCGCGGCGGACCTGATGCGTTGACGACACCGGTCTGACAGGTTCTTCACAACTCCACGCCAGCCTTTCGTCATGCCCCGGCGCCCGGTACGGACCCGTGCGCGGCAGCACCGGGGCCGATACGGAATGGAGTCCACTGCATGCGCCATCGCTCGACCCTGCGCACCGCCGTCCTCGCCGCCGTCGCGGCCGGTGCGGTACTCGTCCCGTCCACCGCCGCCTTCGCCGACTCCCCGGCGCCGGTGGCCTCGACGCCCACCTCGACCACCGGGAGGGGCACGTCCGAGAGCCCCGTCCTCGTCAAGGACGGATCCAAGCCCGTCAAGAAGATCAACCTCGGCGAGGGCACGTCCAAGAACCCCGTCGTCGTCAAGGACGGATCCAAGCCCGTCCGTAAGATCGATCTCGGGGAGTCCTCGCCGAAGCCCCACGGTGTCATGCCTCGTGGCGGGGTCGCCGCGGGTGAGCGGCCGGTCGCCGCCTCCGACGACAACACCGCCGTCCTCGCCGGGTCGGCCGCGGCCGCCCTTGTGGTGGCGGGAGCGGGCACGCTCGTGCTGCGCCGCCGCGCCGCCGCACAGCCGGGCCGCTGATCCACTGAGCCGACCGCGCGGCGATACCCGCACCGCCGGGGCGTTCGTCGTATGCGGTATGCGGCATGCGCCCGCGGGGCGGATACCGCGCACGACGGCTGCCACGCACCGTGACGCCGTCCCGGCCCGCGCACCCAGTGGCGCCGCCCCGTCTCCAGCGGGGCGGCGCCTCTCCCCCTCCCGCCTTCCGTCACCCGGCCTGGAGCCCTCATGTTCCGCACCCCCGCGCCACTGCGGCGCACCATGCTTCCGGTGCTCGTCTGTCTCGCCCTCACCGGCTGCTCCTCGGGCGGCGCGGACGCCCCGTCAGCCTCCCGGGAGGGCGGCGGCCTTCCGTACACCGCCACAACCCCGGGAGCGGCCGGCTCCGCCGGGAACGCGTCGGCTTCCGCGCATACGGACGGCCCCGGAAGGCCGGGCTCCGTCGCGCCGCGCCCCACCCACCTGAGCATCCCTTCGATCGGCGTGAACAGTGCCGTGATGCGGCTCGGACTGAACCCGGACGGCACCGTGGAGGTACCGCCCGCCGAGAAGGGCATGACCGTCGGCTGGTACACCGGCAACCCCGCCCCGGGCGAGCGCGGCGCCGCCGTTCTGATCGGCCACAACGACACCCGCTTCGGAAAGGCCGTCTTCCACGACCTGAGGAAGATCGCCGAGGGCGCGGACATCGCGATCCGCAACGACCGCGGCGCCGAACTCCACTTCCGGGTCACCGGCACCGAGACCGTGAGCAAGAAGGCATTCCCTACGGGGAAGGTCTACGGCGCCACCGACGAGCGCGCCCTGCGCCTCATCACCTGCGACGGCGCCTTCGACGCCGAGGGCCACCCCGTGGACAACCTCATCGTGTACGCCACCAGAAGCTGACGGCGACCGCGACCGCCTCCCCCGGCTCGTCGCCGACGGCCCGCGCCGCCGTGTCCCGGCCCACCGGGCGTGCGCGATCGGGGTGCCTACTGACCACGGATCCGGCGGCCTGCCTCCGTGCCGGGGTAGAGGATCGCGTCGGCGACCCGCCCGCCGGAGTCCTTGACGCCGCCGCTGAAGTTGAGGCGCCCCGAGGCACCCGACTTCGCTGCCACGCCGTCCCAGTAGCGGGCCTCGCGCTCCCACCGGATGCCGGAAAGGAGCCGGTGCAGTTCGTCGGCGCCCAGCGCGTTCACAGGGTCCGCCCACGGCGCGGTGTGGTGCACGGCGATGCCGAGCCCCGCGAGCACGGCCGGTGCGGTGAGGGCGCTGCGCGAGACGAAGTGCTCGCTGCGGTCGGCGATCAGGCGGGCCAGCAGCGGCACGATGCTCCGCTCGACCTGCTCGGCGCTCGTCCCTACGGGCAGCTCGTCCTCGTGGACGGTCTCCGCCGAGCGGGACAGTCCGCCGCGCCCGTAGATCGCTGTGATCACGAGAGCCCTGAGCGCGGACAGGGTGATGACCTCGGTGTCGGTCTTCCCCACCTGTCGCTTGCTGGCGTTGACGAACTTGGTGAACGGTACGAGCCTGCCGTCGACGTCGATCTTGACCGCGTCGGCGACGCGATGCGCGAGGCGGGTGGCGAAGTCCCGCTGGTCCATGGACATGGCCAGGTTCTTCGCGACGGCGACGCCCTGGACATTGCGGTCGTAGAAGATCTGCCGCGCATCGGCCACGGTCAGGTCCACGTACAGCTCGAACGGTACGCGCACCTGGGCGAGTTCGGTGTAGGTGAGCCCGTATCGCTCGGGTTCGTCGTACAGCTCGTGCCATGCGGTCGTCTGCGTCTCACCGTCGATGGCCACCACCGACGTGCCGGGTGTGATGGTCAGGGTCCGCAGCCCGGTGCCGGGCAGCAGCTCGTCGCTGAGCGCGGCGAGCGGTCCGGCGTGCCAGAAGGTGATCGGCGGGGTGGACCAGCCGGCACCCAGCTCACCCTTCACACCGTCGGCGATGTACTCGGCGTACGAGCCGACGTTCTTCCCCTTCTGTGTGGACTTCAGTGCCCGCTGCACCAGCGACCGCAGTTCGGCGTGGCGTCGTACGGCGCCGGACGCGGCCTTGAGCGTCTTCGCGTCTTCCTCGCGGCGGGGCGACGGCACGAGCTGGACGAGCGTCGGCACGGACATGGTGCCGATCACGGCGTCCGCACGGAACGGCATGACGGTGAGCTGGGTGCCCTCGACGACGGCGGTCGGCATGGTGATGCGCACGGCTGTTCCCCCCAAGGGATCGAAATGAGCCAGAGGTGAGCTGCCCGGACGGCGACTGCCGCCCGGAAGCGACGCCAGATAAGCATCACCGTGAAAGCACTGTCAAACGCCTTGACGGATTTGACGATCGGTGTAGGTTGCTAACAGCTCACTATCGAGAGGCCAGGACTCCCGCCATGCCCCAGCCATCCGCACAGGTGACAGCCGCCGAGATCTCACGCATCGCGGGAGTCACGCGCGCCACCGTCAGCAACTGGCGCCGTCGGCACGACGATTTCCCGGCCCCGTCCGGGGGCAACGAGAGCAGCCCGCTGTACGACCTGCCGGCTGTACGGGCCTGGCTGGACGCACGAGGCCACACGGCGGCGGTCAGCTCACTGGAGGAGCTGCGCACCGCGTTGCGCTTGCTCCCGCAGGGCAGCCGCATGGCCGGCCGACTCCTCCCTCTCGTTCTCGCCACCGCCCGTCACACGCCGGACGAGCTGACAGCGCTGGCCGGTCTGCCGGACGCAGACCTCGTCGCCCACGCGGACGACGCGACAACGCATCTCGCGGACACGGTTCCGGCGACGGAATCCGTACGCTTCTCGGGTGGTGACGCTGCGGCGCTGCGAGCACTGGCCCTGTGCGTACGCGACGAGGGCGGCGAGGCCACGCTGAGCGTGCTGGCGGAACGAGAGCTGGAGGAAAGCGCGGCCAGCGGCACCTACCGGACCCCCGCCCCGCTCACCGATCTCGTGGCCCGGCTCGTCCCCGGCCCGATCACCCGCGTCCTCGACCCGGCCTGCGGCAGCGGCACACTGCTCGCAGCGGCTGCCCGGCGCGGCGCGACGGAGCTGTACGGCCAGGACAGCGTTCCGGTGCAGGCCCAGCGGAGCGCGGTGAGCCTGATGCTGGCCGCACCGGATGCGGCGGTCCTGGTACGTACCGGCGACAGCCTGCGCTCCGACGCGTTCCCGCAGCTAACCGCCGACGCCGTACTATGCAATCCGCCCTACGGCGACCGGGACTGGGGTCACGACGAGCTGGCCTACGACCCGCGCTGGGCCTACGGGGTGCCGCCGCGCGCCGAGTCCGAGCTGGCCTGGGTGCAGCACGCGCTCGCGCACCTGGTGCCGGGCGGCTACGCCGTCCTGATCCTTCCGCCGGCCACCGCATCGCGCGCCTCCGGGCGCCGCGTACGGATGGAGTGTGTACGCAGCGGTGCGCTGCGGGCAGTGATCGCGCTGCCGCCCGGAGCGGCGGCCCCGCTGCACGTGGGGCTCCAGATCTGGGTCCTGCAACGGCCGGATCCGAACGGCCCGGAACGGAAGTCCGTGCTGTTCGTCGACACGTCCGAGGCGCCGGGCCCGTGGCGGGCCGGGGACACCGCCGGGACCGGTTCACGCGGGGGCGGGCCCCGCTCGGGCACACGCGGTGGCAGCCGCGCCGCACTGGACTGGCCAGGGCTGACGGACCGGGTACTCACCGCGTGGGCAGCGTTCACGGATGCCCCGGACGAGTTCACCGACGAGCCCGCCATCGCACGCGCCGTCCCGGTCGTCGACCTCATCGGTGACGTTGTCGACCTCTCCCCCGCCCGGTACGTACGCGTCTCGCGCACCGACATCGAACCCGCGGAGCTCGCCCGGGAGGCGGACGACAGCCGTCGCCGTCTCATCGCCTCCGCCAAGTCCCTCGGCCGGGCTGCGGGCCACACTGGCTGGCAGGCGGCCGGGCCGGCGGTACGCGAGTGGCGCACCGCGACGGCGTCCGACCTGGCACGAGGCGGCGCGCTCACGCTGCTGCGTACGGCACCCGAGGCGAAGGAGCCGAGGACCCCGCAAGGCGCGACCGCTGCGCCGATGGCCGCCGCCGTCCTGACGGGCGCGGACATCGCGCGCGGCACTGGCCCGACCGGTGACCCGTCCGAGCTGCGCGCGGGCTCCGCCCCGGTGATCGCTGCGGGCGATGTGCTCGTACGGTCGGTCGCGGGCGGCAGCGGGCCGATGGCCCGGGTGGCGGGCGAGCCGGACGAGGGGGCACTGCTCGGCCCGCAAGTCCACCTCTTCCGACCCGACCCCGCGCGGCTCGACCCGTGGTTCCTCGCGGGCTTCCTCGGCGCGGAGGAGAACATCGCCGGAGCGTCGACGGGCAGCACGGTCCTACACGTCAGCCCGGGGCGGCTACGCGTACCGCTGCTGCCGTTGGAGGAGCAGCGCAGGTACGGGGAGGCGTTCCGCCGCGTCGACGAACTGAGGGCGGAGGCGCGGCGCGCGACGGCGCTGGCCGAGCAGACGGCGCGACTGTTGGCGGGCGGGCTGACGGGAGGCGGGCTGGTCCCGTCGTCGTCCGCTCATACATCGTGCGCTCATACATCGTCCGCTCATGCCTCTGTCGATTCGGCCTGAACGACACCACGGCCTTCACGCATCCATCACACTTGTCCGAACCCGCTCCGGTTGGGGTGGGCGGGTCCGAAAGGAAACCGGGGAATCCCTTGAACAGCAGCAAGCACACGGAGTTGGCGAACCACGCCTGGTCCGTAGCCGACCTTCTGCGCGGCGATTACAAGCAGTCGGATTACGGAAAGGTCATCCTTCCGTTCACGGTGCTGCGCCGCCTGGAGTGCGTCCTGGAGCCGACGCGCGAGAAGGTCGCCGAGACGGCCGCCCGCTTCGAGGGCGAGGACATCGACACGGACCACTTCCTGCGCCGCGCATCGGGCCACTCCTTCTACAACAAGAGCGACCTGACCCTGAAGAAGATCGTCGGCGACCCGCAGGGCGCGGCGGCGAACCTTCAGCGGTACGTCGGTTCCTTCTCGGACAACGCCCGCGAGGTCCTGGAGAAGTACGAGTTCAACCAGCAGGTCAGAAAGCTCGACGGTGCGAACCTGCTCTACCAGGTCATGGGCAAGTTCACCGACCTGGACCTGCGTCCCGAGGTCGTGCCCAACCACAACATGGGTTACATCTTCGAGGAGCTGATCCGTCGCTTCTCCGAGCAGTCGAACGAGACCGCGGGTGAGCACTTCACCCCGCGCGAAGTCATCAAGCTGATGGTCAACCTGCTGATCGCCCCGGACGGCGACGCGCTGAGCGTGCCCGGCGTCGTCCGCACGGTCATGGACCCGGCCTGCGGCACGGGCGGCATGCTCAGCGCGGCCGAGGAACACATCAAGGCCCTGAACCCGGACGCCACGGTGGAGGTGTACGGGCAGGAGCTCAACCCGGAGTCGTGGGCGATCTGCCGGTCCGACCTGATGATCAAGGAGCAGGACCCGGAGAACATCGCCTTCGGCAACTCATTCTCCGACGACGGCCACGCGCGGGAGAAGTTCGACTACCTGCTGGCGAACCCGCCGTTCGGCGTGGAGTGGAAGAAGGTCAAGGAGGACGTCGAGTACGAGTACAAGAACCTCGGCGACTCCGGCCGCTTCGGCGCGGGCCTGCCCCGCATCAACGACGGCTCTCTCCTCTTCCTCCAGCACATGATCTCGAAGATGAAGCCGGTGGATGTGAATGGCGGGGGCGGCTCGCGTATCGCCATCGTCTTCAACGGTTCGCCGCTGTTCACGGGCGCGGCCGGCTCGGGGGAGTCGGAGATCCGCCGCTGGATCCTGGAGAACGACTGGCTGGAGGCGATCGTCGCGCTGCCGGACCAGCTCTTCTACAACACGGGGATCTCTACTTACTTCTGGATCCTGACCAACCGGAAGGACGCCCAGCACAAGGGCAAGGTCGTGCTGCTGGACGCGCGCGACCAGTGGGTGAAGATGCGCAAGTCGCTGGGCGACAAGCGCAAGGAGTTGGGTGACGGGACGGGTGGCAAGCCGAACCACATCGCCGACATCACCCGCTTGTACGGGGACGCGGTGGCAGCGGCGGCGGACGCGGAACACCCGCTGCACGGCAAGGTGAAGGTGTTCGACAACTCGGCGTTCGGCTACCAGCGGATCACGGTGGAACGGCCGCTGAAGCTGCGCTTCGAGCTGACGGAGGAGACGCTGGCCGCGCTGCTCGCATCGAAGCCGGTGCAGAAGTGGGCGGAGGAGCGCTTCCTGCCGCGTGAGCCGGAGTTGGCGGCCAAGGCGAAGGCTCGCCGGAAGCTCACGGAGGAGGAAGAGACTCTGTTCCGGAAGCTGGCGGAGTCCGAGACGCAGGTGCTCGGGGATGCGTTGAGCCCGCTGCTGGGCTCGGAGTGGGCAACCAAGTCCGAGGCTCAGGTGGCGGTACGGAACGCGATGGCGGAAGCCGGGGTACAGGGCCCGACCGGTGCGCCGTTCACGAAGGCGTTGCGGGATGCGGTAGGGGTTCGGGATCCAGAGGGTGAAGTCCAGACCGTCAAGGGTTCGTCGGAACCGGACAGTGAGCTGCGGGACTACGAGAACGTGCCGCTGGGCGAGGACGTGGAGGAGTACCTGAAGCGGGAGGTTCACCCGCACGTGCCGGACGCGTGGATCGACCACACGAAGACGAAGGTGGGCTACGAGATCCCGTTCACGCGGCACTTCTACGTGTACGAGCCGCCGCGGCCGTTGGCGGAGATCGACGCGGAGCTGAAGGCGCTTGAGGCAGAGATTCAGGCGCTGCTTGGAGAGGTGACAGAATGAACTGGCCTGTTCTACCGCTGAAACGATTGGTTGATCCCGCCAGGCCGATTACGTACGGGATCGTCCAGGCTGGCCCTGACACACCTGGCGGTGTCCCTTACATCCGACCGGCTGACATGACTGCTGGGTCCGGCGTCCCGGACCGGTCGAAACTCTTGCGTACCTCACCGGAGATCGCGACCTCGTATCGCCGGTCCACGGTAATTGCGGGCGACCTGGTTGTATCCATCGGCCCGTCGTACGGGAAGGTGATGGTAGTCCCCGGAGAACTGGCAGGGGCCAACCTTACCCAGGGAACCGCGCGCGTAGCCGCCGCAGTGGGAACCGATGTGCGTTTCCTCTACTGGGCCCTTCAGACGACTATCGCCCGCCAGTTCTGGGACTCCAGCGTCGGCGGTGCAACGTTCCGCGCCTTGAATCTTGAGCCCCTGGGTCGAACCCCCGTCGCTCTCGTTCCACTTGAGGACCAGCGTCGCATCGCCTACTTCCTCGACGCGGAGACTGATCGTGTCGACGCCCTTGCCACCAAACGCGGCGAACAGATCCGACTGTTGCACGAACGGCGCGTGGCGTGCCTCGCGGCCTGTGTCTCGTCGCACGGACCGGACTCGTACAGGCATCCGCTGACAGGAAACATCTCCTACCAGTGGCCGGTAGTACAGCTACGCCGTGTACTGCCAGCCGTGAACGTTGGTGTTGTTATCAACCCGTCGACCTACTTCGAGGAAACCGGGGTTCCGTTCATCCACGGATTCAACGTCCGATCAGGATGGATCAATCCCCAAGGCATGAAGTTCATGTCCGAGGAAAGCAACGAAGAGCTGCACCGTTCGCGACTACACGCCGGAGATGTGTTGGTGGTGCGTGCTGGTGCCCCCGGCCGGTCGGCCGTCGTGACGGATGAATACGATGGGGCTAACTGCGCATCGGTCCTTATTCTCCGCAGAAGTCAGCAGCTGCTCCCCGAGTTCCTGTCCGCTTTCATCAATTCTCCGGCGGGACGCGGTCAGGTGCGGATCGCACAGTACGGCGCGGCGCAGGAAGTAATCAGTGCTGCCCAGACTCTCTCGTTCCAGATTCCAGTCCCTGATCTGACCGAACAGCGCCGCCGGGTCACTCACCTAAAGCGGAAGCTGGCCGCTCTGGACCACATGAGCCAGAAGCTTGAGCGCCAAAGTGATCTGCTCACCGAACGCCGCCAGGCCCTCATCACCGCCGCCGTAACCGGCCAGTTCGACGTCTCCACCGCCAGCGGTCGCAACGTAACGGACGGAGTCCACCCGTGAGCCCCATCCACAACGAGTCCGCCTTCGGGGACGCCATCGTCGCCGCGATGACCGAGCGCGGCTGGCGCGAGGCGCAGCCCGAGGACTACCAGGCCGATCTCGGCCTGGACACCAACGAACTGTTCGCCTTCCTCGGCAAAACTCAGATCAACGAGTGGAACGAACTGCTCGCCGTCTACGGCAACAACGTCAACGACGCCCAACACGGCTTCGCCCGGCGCCTGGACAAGGCCATCAGCGAGGACGGCCTGCTCAACGTCCTCCGCAACGGCGTCAAGGACCGGGGCGTCCGCCTCCGCGTCGCCTACTTCAAGCCAAACCTCGTCGCCGATGACTCCGTCCTCGATGGCTACCGCGCCAATCGCCTCACCGTCGTACGTGAACTCTCCTACGCCACCAAGCAGGCCGACTGGAACAACCGCCTCGACCTGACCCTGTTCCTCAACGGAATCCCGGTCGCCACCGCCGAGTTGAAGAACCCGCTCACCCGGCAGGGCGTCGAGGAGGCCAAGGAGCAGTACCGAACCGAACGCGACCCCACCGAGCTGATCTTCACGCGCCGTGTCGTCGCGAACTTCGCTGTGGACCCGGACCTCGTGTTCGTAGCGACACAGCTCCGGGGCAAGAACACCCGGTTCCTTCCCTTCAACACCGGCTCCAACGGCGCCGGCCAGCCCGGCGGCGCGGGCAACCCCACCCCGACCGCGTACGGCACGTACGCCACCTCCTACCTGTGGGAACAGGTCTGGGCACGCGACAACTGGCTCGACCTGCTCCATCGGTTCGTACACCAGCAGAAGACCAAGACGCCCGGCGGCGGCACCACCAAGTCGACGATCTTCCCGCGCTTCCACCAGTGGGACGTCGTGAAGAAGCTGACCGCGCACGCCGCGACTTACGGCGTCGGCCAGAACTACCTCGTCATGGCATCGGCCGGTTCCGGGAAGTCGAACACGATCGGTTGGCTTGCCCACCGCCTCAGTGACCTCCACGCGGACACCGATCCGCGCGTACTCGACCCGGAAGCCGTGAAGAAAGGCCGCCTCAAGCCTGGCGCACCCGTCTTCGACAAGGTCATCGTCATCACCGATCGCCGCAACCTGGACGCCCAACTTCGGGAAACCGTCGGCAGCTTCTCGCAGACCGAGGGCCTGGTCGTGAAGGTCGACGAGAAGCACGGGGCGAAGAGCGAGCAACTCGCCCGCGCGCTGTCCCGTGACACCGGCAAGATCGTCACGGTCACCCTGCACTCGTTCCCGGCGCTCATCGATTACATCGAGCGGAACCCGACGGAGATAAAGGGCACCAGCTTCGCGATCGTCATCGACGAGGCCCATTCCTCGCAGTCGGGCGACGCGTCCACCGCCGTGAAGGCCGCCCTGCGTGACCTCGGCCTGGACTCCGACTCCGAGGACCAGGGCGCGAGCGCCGTCACCGTCTACGAGAAGCTGAAGAAGAAGGCCGTGGAACGCTCACAGGCCGCGAACCTCTCCTACTTCGCCTTCACCGCCACTCCGAAGGCCAAGACGCTCGAACTCTTCGGCACGGAACACACCGTCGACGGCAAGGACGTCTACCGCCCCTTCCACACGTACTCCATGCGCCAGGCCATCGAGGAGGGCTTCATCCTCGATCCGTTGCGCAACTACGTCACGTACAACACGTACTGGAAGCTGGTGAACCAGAATCCGGACGAGCGCGAGGTGGACCCGTCCAAGGCCAACAGCCTGCTCGCCCGGTACGCGCTGACCCACGAGCACACCGTCTCCCAGCACGCAACAGTGATCGTCGAGCACTTCCTCGCGCACTCCCGTGGCCGGCTCGGCGGGCGTGCCAAGTCCATGGTGGTGACGGCCTCGCGGCAGTCCGCCGTACAGATGGCACGGGCGATCAAGAGTTACATCAAGGACCGGGAGTACGACACCAAGTACCCGGACCTTGGCGTCCTGGTCGCCTTCTCCGGCTCGCTCACCATCGACGACGAGGAGACCACGGAGCCCAAGGAGAACGGCGGGATCGCCGAGAGTGCGCTGCCGAAGGCGTTCGCGTACACCCGTGCCGACGACAAGGCCGTTGCGGCCGGTGGGCGCGGACAGCAGGAGTACAAGATCCTGGTGGTCGCGGAAAAATACCAGACCGGCTTCGACCAGCCGCTCCTGACGACCATGTACGTCAACAAGACGCTGACCGGCATCGCCGCCGTGCAGACACTCTCCCGGCTCAACCGCACCGCGGATCGCAAGTCGCAGGCCGACCTCGCGGTCCTGGACTTCGCCAACGACGCCCAGGACATTCAGGACGCCTTCCGCCCGTACTTCGAGGAGGCGATGACTCTCCCCTCCGACCCGAACCTGCTCTACACCGCGCAGAGCCGCGTGATGTCGGCGCCGATCATCTCCGAGCCGGAGATGGACGAGTTCGCCGCCGCCTACTTCGCCGCGAAGGAGAAGGCGGCCGGCTCGCAGGCCAAGTGGGAGAAGCTGCACGCCGAGCTGTACCGGTTGCTGTCCCCTGCCGTCGCCCGGTTCACGCCCCTCCTTGAGAGCGAGGAGAACGACGACGTCGAGACCGCCGAGGACTTCCGCGCCGCCCTCAACGACTACGTTCGCAAGTACGGGTTCCTCGCCCAGATCGTGCCCTACCGGGACGCCGAGCTGGAACGGCTGCACCTCTACGGCCGCTACCTCCTCAACCGGCTTCCGCGCCGCGCCGACGGCGGCGTCGACATAGGCGAGATCGACCTCAGCCATCTGCGGGTGGAGAAGTCCGGCGAGCACGACAAGTCGCTCACCGCCGAAGGCCCGGCAGAACTCAAGGGCTTCGGGGAGGGCGCGGGCGGCGCTGCGGAGGCCGAGAAGTCGCTGCTGTCGGAGCTGATCGAGAAGTTCAACGCCAAGTTCGGCACCGACTTCACCGAGGACGACGTCAGGCGGCCGTTCGATGAGACGACAGCCGACGGCAAGGTGCGAGCAGCGGCCGTCGTCAACGACGAGGAAAACTTCGGCAAGGTCTTCGACAAGGTCTTCGCCGACAAGATGGCCGACCACATCGACACGATCGCCGGCATGGGACGGCAGTACTTCGGGCCCGACAAGGGGTTCAAGTCCAGCCTGGACCGCAGCATGCGCCGGGCGGCCTGGCGGATGATCCGCCGCGAGGAGGGCGTGGACGAGTAGTCCCGCCACACACGGGAGGGTCCCGCCGTGACGCCTGTACGGCGCGCGACGGGACCCTCCTGGTGTTGTGTGCCTCAGCCGACGACGAGGCCGATGAATCCGGCCCACGCGCCTGGACCAACAGTCAGCATGGGGCCACTGAGCTGCTTCGAGTCACGGATGTGGACATGGGTGGCGGCGGCAGCAACCTCTACGCACTCGCCGCCATCCCCAGTGCTGTATCTGCTCTTGCGCCAGGCAACCTCTACGCACTGGCCGCCTTCAGCCCCGCTGTAGCTGCTCTTGAACCAAGCCAGCTCCCGCATGGCAGGAGCATCGGTGGTGTTCATAGATCTCCCAGCAACTTCTCGATGAATCCCAGAGTCTCTCGCGGAGTGAGAGCCTGACTCCGGATGATCCCATAGCGTGCTGCGGCCAACCGTGTCTCGTCCCGATCAGTCAGCAGATTGCTGCGCCCCTGACCTTCCAGGTAAACGAACTGCTCTCCGCCCTTACGCGTGATGACTGTGAAGGGGCCGTCCACCCCCGCGTTATCGTCGCGATCGAGTGGCATTGCTTGAATCTCTACGTTGCGGTTCTGGCCGAACAGCAGGAGTTGTTCAAGCTGCCCTCGTAGGACGTCCCTGCCGCCGAGCGGCCTTCGAAGGACTGGCTCCTCCATCACAAAACTCAACAAAGGAGCAGGCCAGCGGCTGAAGATCTCTTGCCGCGCCAGACGTGCAGCTACTCGCAGCTCGATGGTTTCCTCGTCCAGCAGCGGGCGCCGCATGGCGAGCACCGCACGCATGTACTCCTCGGTCTGCAACAGGCCATTGACCATGTGGGTGTCGTACGCGCACAACTCCACCGCCTCCGCTTCCAGCCGCGCCGCATCCCGAAAGAACGCCGGGTACTGCGCCCGAGCGACCTCCTTCTTCAGCGTCAGCAGCAAGCCCCCGGCCTCCAGAACTGCATCCGCCTTGTCGATGAATGCCGGCTGCGGAATCCGCCGCCCCTGCTCGAACGACGCGACGGACTGCGCCGCGTAGCCCACCCGATTCCCGAACTCCGCCCGGTCCAGCCCGGCCCGCATCCGTAGCAGCTTCAACTGCTGCCCAAACGCGGTCATCACTCCCGAACCCGGTTCACGCTCCGGCCGCTGCCCGAACTCGGAGCCGCCATCCGTCCCCGAACCCGCACCCGTCTCGTCCTGCGTCATCGCCACCGCCTGTCCCACGTACGTACAAGCCGGACGCACGCCACGTACAGCCAGCCCGCGACGGCGCGTCACCCCTAGTCACGCTACGCCACCAATCGGCAACGTGGAGCCATGACCAGCAATCCGCCACTCCCCGTTCGCCCCACTCGCACCACCCAACCCCGTTTCCCTTGGCACCACTTCTCGATGCGCTTCAGCTCCACCCCGCGCGGCGCCCGTCTCGCCCGGCGCCTGGCCGGCGAGCGACTCGACGCCTGGGGCATCCCGTACGGCAGCGACACGCACGACACCGTGACGCTGATCGTCGCGGAGCTGAGCGCGAACGCCGTGAGCCACGGCCACGTGCCCGGCCGCGACTTCCGCCTCCGCCTGTCCGCCGAGGGAACGGCCCTACGCGTGGAGGTCACCGACACCCGCGGCGAGAGGCTCCCCGCCCTCGCCGAACCCTCGGACGACCTGGACGGAGACGGAGGCCGCGGCCTGCTCCTGGTCGCCGCCCTTACGGACCGCTGGGGCTGGTACCCCTGCGCCGACGGCCCCGGCAAGACGGTCTGGGCCGTGTGCGCCGTGGAGGCTCAATCACCATAGGTCAGCAGCTCCAGCAGGCCGTCGCGAGCATCGAGCAGGCTGCCTCGGCTCCCGGGCACTTGCGCTCCAGCCTCTTACCGACGGAGCAAAACTGTCGTGACTGGAAAGAGGCCCCCCGGACACCTCCGCGCCGCCGCCGCTGGACTGAAGATCGCCCCACAGGGACACTGGCCCTTCACCACGTCGAAAGCCGGTGCGACAGCGCACACCGGCCAGCGCACGCACGGGGGCAATGTGCCGCAGCAGCAGCCGATCGCCGGTCGGTACGAGCTTCTGGAGCCGCTCGACAACGGCGGCATGGGGGACGTGTGGCGCGGCTACGACGCCGTGCTCGACCGGCCCGTCGCCGTGAAGTTGATTCGGCAGCAGGCCGTCGTCGGCTCTCCGCTACTGGCGGAGGAGTTCGCCAAGCGCTTCCGCCGTGAGGCCCGCATCACCGCACGGATCCAGCACCCGGGCGTGCCGCAGGTGTATGACGCGGTGCTCGACGACACGTACGAGCGGCTGTTCCTGGTCATGGAGCTGGTGGACGGGGTGTCGCTGTCCGCGTACATCCACCCGGAGCGGCTGCTTCCGGTCAGTTGGGCGGTGGCGGTGGCGGCGCAGGTCGCCACCGTGCTGTCGTACGCGCACGAGGTCCCGGTGATCCACCGCGACCTCAAGCCCGGCAACGTCCTGGTCGCCCGCGACGGGACGGTGAAGGTCCTCGACTTCGGGATCGCGGCCATCCTGCGGACCGATGTCACCAAGCTGACCGCGACCGGCAGCCCCATCGGTACCTATCAGTACATGGCGCCCGAGCAGGTCCGCGGCGGGCGGACCACTCCGCAGACCGACCTGTACGCGCTGGGCTGTGTGCTGCACGAACTGCTCAGCGGACGCCTGCTGTTCACGGCGGACAGCGAGTACATGGTGATGCATCAGCACGTCAACGCCGCCCCCACCCCGCTGCGGGTGCTGCGCCCGGAGGTGCCGCAGGAGCTGGAGGACCTCGTCCTGCATCTGCTGCTCAAGGCGCCGGAGGCGCGGCCGGCCGACGTGCAGGAGGTGTACGAGCGGCTGCGGCCGTTCCTGCCGCCGCCCGGCGTGAAGCCCGCGCCCGGGGAGGCTGGACCGGCGGGGGCGCCGGACCCGACGGGGATCTTCCGCAACCCGTACGCGCCGCGCGCCCGTGCGGGGGTGGCCCGGTCCGCGCCCGCGGCAGTCGATCCGAACGACGGGCAGGCCGCGCCCGTTCCCGTACTCGCGCAGTTGCGTGCGGAGATCGACGAGGCGTACGCGCACTCCGACGCGCTCCTGGACGAGGAGCGGTTCGCGCAGGCCGCCGAGGTACTCGCGGAGATCATCGAACCGGCCGCACGCGCGCTCGGCGCGGAGAGCCGGAAGGTCCTGGAGCTACGGACCCGCCGGGCCGCGATCCAGTTGCTCGGCGGGGACTACCGGGCGGCTCTGCCCGAGTTCGATGCCCTGGCGGACGCGTACGCGCGCACCGGCGGCCCCACCGGCGAGTCGGCGCGCGCCTGTCGCGCCCAGGCCGCGCGCTGCCGCGCCGAGCTCGGCCAGGTCACCGACGCGCTCGCCGCGCTGCGCGGTCTCCTCGACATCGTACGGACCGTCGACAGCGACCTCAGCGAGGAAGCCGTCGAGCTGCGCCGCGACATCGGGATGCTGCTGCTCGCCCAGGGCCAGGCGGCCGAGGCTCATCGGGTTCTCCGCCCCCTGTACGACGACCTGTGTCTGGTCTTCGGGCCCGACGACGAGATGACCACAGAGGTCGGCGAGGCGTTGGCGCTGATCGGCCTCGACCTCGACGGGCCGACCACCTGACGCCTGCCGCCACGCCACCCTTCAGTTCGCTTTCCCGGAGAGTCCGCCCATGCCCCACCTCGCGTTCGACATCGGTTTCTGCGCCCAGCTCGGCAAGCTTCAGGGCAGCGTGAAGCAGGGGGTGTTCGACGCCTGGGAGAAGTTCGAACGCCTCACCCTGGACGAGCTGTTCAAGGATCCCGGGCTGAAGCTGGAGAGCTTGAAGCGCGCGCGTGATCCTCATATCCGGACCATCCGGATCGACCAGGGGACGCGCGGTGTCGTCCTCGCACCCGGCAGCGGTGACACGTACGTACTGCTCCGCGTCATGCCGCACGACAAGGCGATCGACTGGGCCATCAAGCAGAAAGCCAGCATCAATGCCGTCACCCGGGCCGTCGAGATCCGCGACATCGCGATGCTCGACGAGCTCACCCCCGCGTACGAGCGCATCGCTCCCGCTCCCGACCGGCGGTTGTTCGCGAAGGTGTCCGACGGGGACCTGACGGCGCTCGGCATCGACGAAACCACCCTGCGCCAGGCGCGTGCCCTCACCGACCTCGAACAACTGGAGGTCTTCGCACCGTACTTCCCGCAGGACCAGCGAGAAGTACTCGAATACCTCGCCGCGGGCTTCACCGTGGAGGAGGTGTGGCGGGACGTGGTGTCCGTCAGCCTCTCCGCCAGGCCGGCCGACGACGCACCCGTGGACACCGGCGACTTCGCGACCGCCATCCGCCGCACCCGTACCCGGATCGCGCTCGTCACCGGCACCGAGGAACTGCGTGACATCCTCGACAAGCCGTTCGCGGCCTGGCGGGTCTTTCTGCACCCCTCCCAGCACAAGGTCGCCTACCGGGCCTCGTACTCCGGGCCCGCGCAGGTCACCGGCGGACCGGGAACCGGAAAGACCGTCGTGGCGCTGCACCGGGTGCGCCATCTGCTGGGGCATCTGCGTGACGGCGACCGCATCCTGCTGACCACGTACACCAATGCGCTGGTGGGGGCTCTGCGGGCCGGGCTCGCCACACTGGTGGAGGACGAGACGCTGCGTGACCGGGTGGACATCATGACCGTCGACGCGTTCGCGGGCCGCGTCGTGTCCACCGCGCGGCGGCCTCTGCGGGGCGGCGAGGAGGAGACGCGGTGGGCGCAGGCCGCGAAGGTCACCGGGTTCACCGGCACCGCGCAGTTCCTCGCGCAGGAGTACAAGCACGTCGTCCTCGCGCAGAATCTGCGGACCCTGAAGGAGTACGAGGGCTGCGAGCGGCGCGGACGCGGCAGCGCGCTGCCCGCCTCGGCCCGCGCGCTGGTGTGGCGCACGATCGAAGAGTTCACCGGGCGGCTCACCGCCGACGGGCTCCGCACCTACCTCGGCACCTGCGCACAGGCCGCGGATCTGTTGGAGGCCGGTGGTCCGCGATACCGGCACGTGGTCGTCGACGAGGCGCAGGATCTGCACCCCGCGCAGTGGCGGCTGTTGCGTGCGGCGGCCCCGGCCCGCCCTGACGACCTGTTCATCGCGGGCGACCCGCATCAGCGCATCTACGACTCGAAGGTGTCGCTGAAGGCCGTCGGGATCAAGGTGGTCGGCCGGTCGGCGAAGATGCGCAAGAACTACCGGTCCACGCACGAGATCCTCTCCTGGTCCACCGCGCTGCTCGTCGGCAGGCCCTTCGAGCAGTTGGCGGACGACGCGGCGAACGAGACTCTGCTGGGCTACCGCTCGGCCCTGCACGGCAAAGGGCCCGAGGCGCGCGGGGCGGACTCGGAGGAAGCCGAGCTGGACGCGCTCGTCGCCCGCGTCCGTGGCTGGCTGGACAGCGGGATCGCTCCGGGTGAGATCGGGGTGAGCGCCCGGTTCAAGAAGAACTGCGACAAGGCGGGGCAACGGCTCAAGGCCGCGGGCATCCCTGCCACACGTCTGCGGGGCGATGCGCCTTCCGACGCGGACGCCGTACAGGTCGGCACGATGCACTCCTTCAAAGGGCTGGAGTTCCGGTGCGTGGCGGTCATCGGTGTGAGCGACGGTGCGCTGCCGTACCCGCGTGCGGTGACCCCGGCCGACATCGACCGGCTCCAGCACGAGTCGGACCTGCTGGCGGAACGCTGCCTGCTGTTCGTCGCGTGCACGCGGGCCCGGGACGGGCTGCATGTGTCGTGGTCGGGCAAGCCGAGCGAGTTCCTGGTGGAGGCCGGGGTGTGTCAGGCTCCGTAGGGCGTGTTCCGAACGTAGCGTCGCCCGCCCGAAGGGCGGGGCCAGCGGCGTCCGGTGCGGTGCATCGCGAGGCGGAGGGGATCGTCCGTTTCAGCGTGCTCGCCGACCGCGGCCGACTGCTGCATCCGGCACGGTTGTGGCACGTGATGACGCGGGTCAGGCCGCGTATCCACGCGCGGCTCGCTCTCACGTAGGGATCGGGCGGGATGCGGCACCGGTGAGGGGGCCCGACCCGGCGCGTCCCGACGTTGATCGCCGGAACGGCCGCTCCGGAGATGCGTGCGGGGGGCCGCCCGGTCACGCTGGCGTCATGCCGGAGCAACGCAGCACCCGTACCAGTACACCCTCCGAAGGCGCGCGTGCCCGCGGGTCCTCAGCGGACGCCGGTCGGGGAACGGTCACGCAGGTGGGACCCGAGGAGGCCGCCCGCAGCGCCTACGCATGGTTGGACAGCTCCATCGTCCACCTCATCGAGGGCGTGTGCGCCGTGCGGCGCACCGAGCACGGCTGGTGCGTTGCCGTCGATGTGCTGGAGGTGCCCCGCATCCCCGACACGACCAGTCTGCTCGCCACGTACGAGGTGGAACTCGACGAAACCGGCCGGCCTGCCGAGTACCGCAGGATCCGCCGCTACCAGAGAGGCGCTGCCGACGGCTGACGGGCCCTGCTCCGCCCACACCCACCGGAAGCCTCCCGAGAGGACCACCTGACCATGGCCACGACCACCACCTACTCCAGCAGCGAGGTCGTCTGCGTACCGCGAGCCGGGACGCTGTACGACACGCTCGAACTCATCCTGGACCGCGGCATGGTCATCGACGTCTTCGTCCGGGTCTCCCTGGTCGGCATCGAGATCCTGAAGATAGACGCGCGCGTCGTGGTGGCCAGTGTGGACACCTATCTGAGGTTCGCCGAGGCATGCAACAGGCTGGATCTGGAGGCGACCTCGCGCAGCACCACCATCCCCGAGATGTTCGGCGCGACGGCGGCCAAGAGCATAGGCAAGCGCAAGGTCGAGAAGACCGTCGGGGCGGTAGGCGAGAAGCTGCGCGACATCGTGGGCGGTTCCGAGGAGGACGACGAGGAGCAGGAAGAGTACGAACCGGAGACGCGGCCACGGCGCCGCACCGCCCCGGCGGGATCCGAGAAGCCACGCCGCAGGCGGGAGAGTGAGCGATGACCGCGGGCGGGCCCTATGTCTACGGCATCGTGAAGGCCGGCCACCCCCTGCCGGCGGACTTGCGCGGGGTGGGCACGCCGGCGGCGGCCCTGGAGTTGCTGTCCGTGGGCGCGACCGCGGCCGTGGTCAGTGCCGCCCCGGCCCGGTTGCGTGCGCGACGGCGTGATCTGCTGGCCCATCAGGAAGTGCTGCTCGCGCTGGCCCTTGACGGGCCGGTGCTGCCGATGCGCTTCGGAATGCTGGCTCCGGACGCCGAGACGGTCCATGAGCAGCTGAAGGCCGGTCGCGAGCGGTATCCGCGCGTGCTCGAGCGGCTGGCGGACCGCGTGGAGATGAATGTCAAGGCGCTGTCCGCCACCGGTGCGCTCGCAGCGCTGGTCGCCGATGAGCCCCACATCCGTCAGTTGCGCGAGGCCGCACAGCGCCGCCCGGGGTACGAGGCGAACGTGCGCCTGGGCGAGGCGGTGGTCCACACCCTGGCGCGTCGCGCGGCCGACGCCGCTCAGCAGGTGGTGCCGGAGCTGTTGGCGCTGGCTGTCGCCCGCTCGCCGGGGCCGCAGGCGGCCGGAACCGTGCTGAACATGTCGTTTCTTGTCGACCGGCAGGACACCGCGGCCTTCCAGCAGACCGTCCACCGCCTGTCCGCCGAGTACCAGGACCGGGTCGAGCTGCGTGTGGCCGGGCCGCTGCCCTGCTACAGCTTCACCGAGCTCGAGCCCGAGCCCAGCGGCAGGGCCGTTGCCGTGGCGCGGACGGGGAGCTGACATGGGGTTGCTCACCGCACTGCTCACCGCGCCTCTGGCCCCCGTGAGGGGTGTGGTCTGGGTCGCCGACCAGCTTGCCGAGGCCGCCGATCGCGAGGTGAACGATCCAGCAGTGGTCCGCGCCCGACTCGCCGCTCTGAACCAGGCTCTGGAGGACGGCGAGATCGACCTGGCCGAATTCGAGCGGGAAGAGGAACGGCTGCTCGATCGGCTGGAAGCGAGAACCGAACCCGAGGCGGGCCCATGACCGACATCGACTACCGGCGAGCGGGCCCGCTCCCGGGCCCCACCACCAGCAACCTCGCCGACATCCTGGAGCGAGTGCTGGACAAGGGCATCGTCATCGCCGGCGACATCAAGATCGACCTTCTGGACATCGAGCTGCTCACCATCCGGCTTCGTTTGTTCGTCGCTTCCGTCGACACCGCGAAGAAGGCGGGCATCGACTGGTGGGAGACCGATCCGGCGCTCTCATCCCGCGCCGCACACAGCGAGCTGATGGAGGAGAACCGGCGACTGCGTGAGCAGCTCGCGGCACCCCGGTCCTCGCAGGGTGCCGGGCTGCCGGGTGACGGCACGACCGCGCCCGAAGCATACGAAGGCGAGCCGGAGGACCGGCTGAGCGAACGGACCCGACGGACCGAGGAGCGACCGGTGTCATGACGCAGCCCGTTCCCGCAGTGCCGCCTGCCACAGCGGCGACCTATGTCTTCGCCGTCTGCCGCCAAGTGGACGACGACGTCCTCTCCCGGTTGCCGGGGATCTCCGCCGCCCCCGTGCGGGCGCTGCCTTTCGAGCGGTTGCGCGCCGTCGTACAGGAGGTCCCCGCGGCCGAGGCCGACCACCAGTCCTGGACCGAGCGACTGTCCGACCCCGATGAGCTGGAGCGGTGCGTCCGCGCCCACCACCAGGTCGTGACGGCGGTCGCGGCCGGCGGGCCTGTTGTGCCGATGACGCTGGCCACTCTCTTCAGCAGCGAGGATCGCGCCCGGCAGATGCTGGGCGCCGATGCGGCCCGGTTCCACGCTGTGTTGGACCGCGTCGGCGGGCGAGTCGAGTGGGGCGTCAAGGTGTACGTGCCCTCGGCGTCCGCGGCGACTGAGGCGGACCGCGCCGCCGTCCCCGTTCGCGTACCGGCCGGCCCGCCGGCGTCCGGGGCCGGACGTGCCTATCTGGAGCGGGTACGAGGTACACACAGGGCAAGGGAGGCAAACTGGCGCGCCGCGCTGCTCGCCGCTGAGGAGATCGACGCGGCGCTGCGAGGTGTGGCGGTGGCGGCACGCCGACTCCGGCTCCAGGAACCGCAGTTGGCCGATCGCCGCCGTGCCCAGGTCCTCAACGGCGCCTACCTGGTGGAGAAGGGGCAGACGGCGCCCTTCACCGAGGCGGTGGCCACGCTGCGGCGGCGCACCGGCGTACTGATCGAGTTGTCCGGGCCGTGGGTGCCCTACTCCTTCGCGGGGGAGGACCGGGCCCATGGAGATCGTTGAGGCCGTGCCGTGGCAGGAGCCCGAGCCGCTTGAAGGGCCGATCGGCGTAGCGCTGGTGGATCTGCTGGACCGGGTGCTGGCCACGGGCGTGGTAATCAGCGGGGATGTGGTGATCGGCATTGCGGACGTGCCCCTGGTACGACTGTCGCTGCACGCCCTGCTGTCCTCGGTGAGCGAACGGGTACCCGCTCCCTGGGCCGACTCGGGGCCACTGTGACGGGCCCCCGGCTCGATGTGGGCCCCGACACTGTCGGACGCGATCTGGTGGCCTTGGTACTGACCGTCGTCGAACTAATCCGGCAACTGATGGAGCGGCAGGCGATCCGCCGGGTGGAGCAAGGCGACCTGAACGACGAGCAGGTCGAGCGGATCGGGGTGACGCTGATGATGCTGGAGCGGCGGATGACCGAGCTGTGCGACGAGCACGGGCTGCGGCCGGAGGATCTCAATCTGGATCTCGGGCCGCTGGGAACCCTGCTACCGCGCGACTGACCGTCTGCGGCGGGCCCGGACGACGTCGCCGCCATCGCCCCGGACGTCCAGCGCCGTCCCACGGTCGTCGCGAAGGTCGCGTCCACTGACAAGGTGAAGGTCGTCGAAGCGCTGACGCGGGACGAGAGCGCCGCGACCGAGGTGACGACGGGGCTACTGCGCCGCCCGGACGTCGCGTTCAAGGACCTGGCTCTGGCCAGACGGGCCTTTCGAAACACGCCCTAGGCGGGAGGACCCGGGCGGGGGCGTTGCAACGCCAGGGCCGCCAGCGCCGCCGGAGCGCCCTTCGGTCCGCGGATGCCCGGGAAGGCGTTGACGTCGACGACGACGGGCGCCCCCTCGCGGTCCAGCAGGTCGACACCGTAGACGTCCAGGCCGAAGACCTCGCCCGTGTGGAGGGCTGTTTCGGTCCAGGCCCGCGGCAGGTCACGGACCAGTGGCACGGGCAGGGCGCCGTCCGGCGGGGCGCCCACGGGTGCGGGGCGTATCCCCGCGAAGACCTCTCCCGCGATCACCCACAGCTTGTGGTCCCAGCCGCTGTTCGCGACGAACTCCTGCAGGACGACGGGCTCTTCGGGCCACTTCGCGGCAAGCTCCCGTAGCGCGGCCGGGCCGTCCACGCGAGCGACAAGATCTGCGCGTCGGTTGTGGCGGCTCTTCACCATGAGTGGATAGTGGCTCTCCGGCCGCTCCGCTCCGGGGAGGGCTTCGGACAGCTTTTCCAGGGTCCTGGTCCGGGGCATCGGCAGACCGGCGGCGTCGGCCACGGCGGCGATCCGGCTCCGGTCCTGGCACAGCTCCGTCGCAGCGGCGGAGTTCACCACCCGGGCGCCGTGTGCTTCGAGGAAACGGGCGAGTTCCAGTGCCCGGGCGTTATGGGCCTTGAGGAGGTAGACGTCCGCGAGATCGTCCGGGGCCACCAGGTGTGACGGGGATCCGGTCCCGGTGTCCGGGTTCAGGAACGTCACCTGGTGCTCCGCCTCGATCAATGCGCAAGAGACCGCGGCAAGCAGCGGGTGATCCGGTTTGTCGGTCAGCAGACAGACCTTCATGTCCGGGCGGCTCCCGGGACAGCCGCCAGCATGTCCGCTTCGGGATGCGGGTGAGGCTGTCCGCCGAGGGTCTGCGACCGGGAGGGAATGCGCGGAGCCGGGGCGATTACGCCGGTCCTGGCGCCGCCGCCCGCCCTGGCCAGGTCCAGGACGGCTCCGGCCAACCGGGATACGGAGTCGGGGACTTGACGGAAGCTCGGGAAGTCATTGATGTCGACGACCACGGGGCCGTCGGGGCCGAGCACCACGTCGATGCCGTACAGATCGAGGCCGAAGACCGCTCCCACTTGCGCCGCCACTGCGGCCACCTCGGCGGGCAAGGGGACGGCTCCCTCCTCGACCTGCCCGTCCGGGTGGATCGGGGAGCGTCGCAAGGTCGCGTGGAACTCGCCGGCGAGACAGTAGACCTTCAGGTCGGAGCCCGGATTGGGCACGTAGGGCTGTGCGATCAGCTGCCCCTCCCCCGCATGCTCCGCCTCCGCCAGGCGCCCGGGGTCCGGCACGAGCCGCACCCCCCGCCCCGAGCTGCCGTCGGCGGGCTTGACCACCAGGGGGAAGAGCTCGTCGGGGACATCCGCGAACAGCGTGGCCCTGGGTGCCGAATAGGTCACCGGAACCGGTAGCCCGTGCTGCCGCGCGATGACCGACGTGAAGACCTTGTCGCGCACCGCGCGGATCGACCGCGCATCGTTCACCGTGGTCAGGCCCACGGCCGCCGCGGCCTCCAGAAGGGTGAGCCCGGGGCCGCCGGACACGGTCTTGAGCACCCAGGCGTCATGGGTCCCCGCCCGCACCTCCTCCGAAATCCGCAACAGTGAGCCGCCGGGGCGCACCACGTCCACCTGATGTCCCCACGACGACAGTCGTCGGGCCACGTCAAGCGGCATGCCGTCATTCCGGTACAGCTCTTCGACGAGGAAGCAGAGCTTCATCCCAATACCCCTCGGTGCCCCCATGGTTGATGCGGGCACAACGATGCCTTGCGGTGCTCTTCCGAACACCGCCAAAAGGGCAACGCTACGTCATGCTCGCCCCAAAGCAACGTCAGCCGGGTGTTACTGATGATGCGTTCTCTCCTACAGACAGGTCTTCGTCGGGCACAGCCACGGAGTGGATGGCCTTGCACCGGCCGAGTCCGCCATCGGGGCGCGGAGTACGGGAGCACGGAAGCAGGGGCCTGCCCCGGGGCGGACACCGTGACGAGCACGGGTCGAACAGCGGGTGCGCACGGGGCCCCGAGAGGGATGGCATGGGCGACGCCCGTCAGTACCGTCGACGGTTCACCGGGATCTCGCGGCTTGCGCCGGCGCATACACATGACGGGCGGCCCAGAAAGGGGCGCGGCCCATTTGCTGCCCAGTGGTCGTCGCGTCGAAGGCCGCGGTGATCACCGCGCAGACCCGACGCCCGCGCTTCGCGAGCCCGCCCGCCTTCGCCGGTACGCACGCGCCCTGAAGCACGACGGAACGGACCCGTGCGTCAGCGCGCCGGTGATCGAGATCCGCAGCGACATGTACATGCCGGGCCGGGCGGCCCGGCCGACCGCCTCGCAGGACGGCGCGCGCTGGCTCCGTAGTCACCGGTTTCTCCGCTGCGCCTTTGCATCGGGAAACGCCCTTTGCCTACCGACCCGTAACGTCTGGCACACCTCAGATGTGTTCCTGAGTGACGTGGGGCACTGCCAGAATCAAAAAATTCCCGGATGATGTGCATTTGAGCCGTGCCACGGTGACGACTCCCTGGCTGGCCACGGCCGGGACCGCCCACCTTCCCCTCACAAAGGCAAACCTCCTCCATGAGTGACCGCACCACTGCGGCCGATACGCTCGCCGCCGCCCCACCGGCGACGGGCTCCCCCCACCACGACGCCGGCGATGCCGGTTACAGCAAGGACCTCAAGTCCCGTCACATCAACATGATCGCCATCGGCGGCGCAATCGGCACCGGCCTGTTCCTGGGCGCGGGCGGGCGACTGGCCGGTGCGGGCCCCTCGCTCGCCGTCGCCTACGCGGTCTGCGGTGTCTTCGCCTTCTTCGTGGTCCGCGCGCTCGGCGAGCTGGTCCTGTATCGGCCGTCCTCCGGCGCCTTCGTCTCCTACGCCCGCGAGTTCATGGGCGAGAAGGGCGCCTTCGCGGCGGGCTGGCTGTACTTCCTGAACTGGTCGACCACCGCCGTCGCCGACATCACCGCGGCCGCCACCTACGCCCATTTCTGGGCGATGTTCAGCGACATCCCGCAGTGGGTCCTCGCGCTGATCGCCCTCGCCGTCGTCCTCACCGCCAACCTCATCTCTGTGAAGTACTTCGGTGAGATGGAGTTCTGGTTCGCGATCATCAAGGTCTCCGCCCTGGTGGCCTTCATGCTCATCGGCATCTTCCTGGTGGTCACCCAGCACCCGGTGGACGGTCACACCCCGGGCATCTCCACCATCACCGACAACGGCGGCATCTTCCCCACCGGCATGCTCCCGATGCTGATGATGATCCAGGGCGTCGTGTTCGCGTACGCCTCCGTCGAGCTGTGCGGCGTCGCCGCGGGCGAGACGGAGAACCCCGAGAAGATCATGCCCAGGGCGATCAACTCGATCATGTGGCGCGTCGGCCTCTTCTACGTCGGTTCGGTGGTGCTGCTGGCCCTCCTGCTGCCGTACACCTCGTACTCGGCGGGCCAGAGCCCCTTCGTCACCGTCATGGACAAGCTCGGCGTTCCGGGCGCGGCCGGTGTGATGAACCTGGTCGTGCTGACCGCGGCGCTTTCCAGCCTGAACTCCGGTCTGTACTCCACCGGGCGCATCCTGCGCTCCATGGCGCTGGCGGGCTCCGCGCCCAGGTTCACCGGCCGCATGAACAAGGGCCAGGTGCCCTACGGCGGCATCCTGCTCACCGCGGGTTTCGGTGTACTCGGCGTCGTGCTCAATTACGTCATGCCGGGCCAGGCGTTCGAGATCGTCCTCAACTTCGCGTCGATCGGCATCCTCGGCACCTGGGGCATGATCATGCTCTGCTCGCTGCTGTTCTGGCGCCGCTCGCAGGACGGCAGGGTTTCCCGCCCCTCGTACCGGCTGCCCTGGGCCCCGTACACGCAGATCGTCACGCTGGCGTTCCTCGCCGGTGTCGTGTTCCTGATGTGGTGGGGCGGCGGAGTGGGCCGTACGACCGTGCTGTGCCTGCCGCTGATCGCGGCGGCGCTGGTGGGTGGCTGGTTCGTGGTCCGTGGACGGGTGAACGATCTTGCGTGGGAGCGCCAGGACGCCTGACCTCGCTCGGCCTGCCGGCGGTCGGCTGCCTGTGCCGCCGTGCGCAGCCGCCGGTGCGTGGCGAGGTTGCGGTGGGCGGTGAAGCGGACGGATCTGTCGTGAAGGGGCGACATCGTGGCGCGCACGGGCCTGCGCGCGGGCGCCCGGGGCACGGAGGGGCCGGGTTGGGCGAGGGGGCCCGTCGGCGCTGTCGACGGTTCACCGGGATCCGCACCGTCTGCATCAGCGCGTACACGCAATGGGCCGCCTCCCGAGGGATGCGGCCCATCAGTCGTGCGGTCGCGCGGTGATCGCGCCAGAGCCCGCGAAGTCCACCGCGCGGACCAGTCGTCCGCGGTGCGCAACGACGCTCAAGGATTCCTGCCGTGCGGCCTGAGCGGGAAGCTCCGCCCGCCCCTCGGGGTGCTGTGAACAGCCCCGGGGACTTCGCCGGACCAGCGGCCGAGCTGATCCCGCTGCCCCGGCCTCGACAGTGTCGTGCCGGGGCAGCCGCAGCCGTCAGGCTCCGTCTTCCGCCGCCACTGGCTTGGGGATCAGGAAGGACGCCACGATGGCGAGGCCCAGCAGGACGACGCCCGCGATCATGCCGGCGACATAGCCGTCGGTCGATGCCGGGTCGGCGGGCTGGAAGGCCGTCTGCACCGCGTAGAGCGCCGCGAAACTGAGCCCGGCCCCGAGGTTGAACGCACCGGCGTTCAGCCCGGGCAGGAATCCGGGGTTCTCGCGCGGGGACAGCACGATGCCGAGGCCGTTGAGCACGATGTTGCCCACGCCCGCGTAGGTGATGCCGACCAGGAGCGAGGCCACGAGCAGCAGGGCACGCGACTGCTCGCCCAGGGTGAGGATCATCAGGACGACGGAGGCGGCCGCGCCGATCAGGCCCAGACGCAGGATACGGCGGTATCCGAAGCCGGCGGCGAGTCGGCCGGCGAGGGGACCCATGGCGAGACCGGCCAACGCGTACGGCGTGAGCGTCCACCATGCGGACTGTTCGGCGGACATGCCGAGCCCGGCCTGCGCGTCCTGGGCGAACGCCGGGATCAGCCCGTTCATGACGGCGAACACGCCGGTCATGGTGAGCACGGTGGTCAGCAGCGTCGCCCAGGTCGCGCGCTGTCGCAGGTGCCGGGTGGCGACCAGCGGGTGCCCGCTCCTGCCCTCGGTCCGCCAGAACAGGGCGAAGGCGATCGCGGCCACGACGGCGAGGACGGCGACGAGCGGCCAGTTCGCGGCGCCGAGCTTTCCGGCCTCGTTCAACGCGATCAGCAGTGCTCCGACGGAGACGACCAGCAGGGTGACGCCGGGCCAGTCCATCCGCGACGCGGTGTCCGCCTTGGACTCCGGCGTCATGGTGGCGACCAGGACCGCGGCGATCGCCGCCACCACGGCCATCACCCAGAACACCGAGGCGAAGCCGTGCTTGTCGGCGAGGAACCCGCCGACCAGGGAGTCGACCCCGGCGATACCACCGTTGACGGCGGTGATCACGCCCAGCAGGGTGCCGTACTTCTTCGGCTCGCTGACCTCGACCCGCAGCATGATCAGGCACAGCGGCACGGTAGGCCCGGACACGCCCTGGATGATGCGGCCGACGAACAGCATCGGCACGTTCTGTGCCAGCGCGGAGACCACGCAGCCGATCGCCATGAGCACCATCATCGCGACCAGCACGCGGCGGCGGCCCATGATGTCGCCCAGCCTCGGCAGGAACAGCGAGAACAGGGCCGCGGAGGTGAAGAACGCGGTCTGGGTGAGCCCGATCTCGGCCGAAGTGGCGCCGAGGCTGTCCTCGATGCTCTTCAGGGCCGGGCTGAGCATGCTGGCGTTCAACTGGAAGGCGAAGCACGCCATGAGGAGGGCGGCGAGCAGCACGCCCACCCGGACCGGAGGCCGGTCGGTGACCGGCGTCGGACCGTCCGGGACTGCTTTGGTACTGGTGGAGACGTTCATTCGGCGCCGTCACCGATCCGCGTCAGGGCGTCCACGACGAGGTCCCAGAAGCGCTCGTGGTCGAGCTTGACGGCGACCTGGGTGTGGCAGTCGGGCGGGGCGGGCGCTCGGAAGTCGGTCACGGTCATGCCGAGGGTCAGCCCGCCGGTGAGCTCGATATCCACCGGGGCCTTGCGCACGGTCATGACGGTCGGGTCGATGACGTAGGCGACGGCGCACGGGTCATGCACCGGAGGATGCTCGAAGCCCTGCGCCTCGAGGTAAGTGGCACCGAAGAAGTCGAGCAGCTCGCCCACGAACGCGGCCGGCTTGGTGCCGACCGCGGCGATCTTCTGCCGCACCTGCGGGGTCGCGAGCGCCTGGTGGGTCAGGTCGAGACCCACCATGGTGACCGGCCAGCTCTCGTTGAAGACGATGTGCGCGGCCTCCGGGTCGATGATGATGTTGAACTCGGCGACCGCGCTCCAGTTGCCCTCGTGGTATCCGCCACCCATCAGCACGACCTCGCGGACACGGGAGGCGATGCGCGGCTCCTTGCGTACGGCGAGCGCGATGTTGGTCAGGCCGGCCGTGGGGACGAGGGTGATCTCGCCCGGCTCATGGGACATCACCGTGTCGATGATGAGGTCCACGGCGTGGCGGCGGTCCAGCTCCAGGGTCGGTTCGGGCAGCACGGGGCCGTCGAGTCCCGACTCGCCGTGGATGTCCGGCGCCGTCTCGATCGTCCGCACCAGCGGCCGCGGACTTCCCGCGGCGAAGGGAATCCCGGTGATACCGGCGATACGCGCCACGGACAAAGCGTTGCGCGTCACCTTCTCCAGCGTCTGGTTGCCGACCACGGTGGTCACGGCGACCAGATCCACGTCCGGGTTCCCGTACGCGAGGAGCATGGCGATCGCGTCATCGTGCCCGGGATCGCAGTCCAGGATGATCTTTCTGGCCATCAAATGAGCCCCTTCGCTCAGTTGAACAGTTTGCGATGGATCTCGGCCAGCGCCGCAACAGGGCTACTGCACAGAGTGCGCCGTACGGTCCCCGACCGCCGTCGCGGTCCACGCCGGCATGCGGCGCCGACCCACGGGCGGGCAGCGGAACAGACAGGTACCGCGCACTCTTCCTTGATCACGCGGTGGGAAAACGTTGAGGAAACGATCTGGGAAATCGTTCTCCGAGAACTTTGCGCATCGACGCCCACGATGTCAATGGGTGAAGTCTTATCTCACGTTGTGACCCGTTTAGGACAGTGGATCGCCGTCTAGGCACGAGGAAAGGCCGGTGATAACGTTTGCCAACTCCCCACAGGCATCCGCCCGCTTCACGCGGCCGGACCAGAAGAACAGGGCAGGCGATCCGAAGTGGCGGAAGTAACACTGCGAGACGTGGCTCAACGTTCGGGCTGTTCCGTCGCCACGGTGTCCCGGGTGCTCGCCGGCAGCCGCCCGGTCGGCGCGGAAACGGCCCGGCGGGTACGTGCGGCCGTCGACAGTCTCGGCTACCGGCCCAACCACGTGGCCCGCGCGTTGCGCAGCCGCTCGACAGGCACCATCGGCCTCGTCCTGCCGCAGATCACCAACCCGTTCTACCCCACTCTGGTACGGGAGCTGACGCGCGCGCTGCACACCGACGACCGTGCCGTGATCCTCGCCGACTGCGACGACGACCCGATGACCGAAGCGGCCCGGATCGACGCCCTGCTGGCCCGTCAGGTCGACGCCCTGCTCGTCGTCCCGGTCGACGAGAAACGCAGCGTGGCCGCGGTGACCGCGGCAGCGGCCCGCGTACCGCTGGTACTGCTGGACCGAGGCTGCGGCCCCGGCGTCGCCGACTCCGTGGTCGTCGACAACGCCGTCGGCATACAACTCGTACTGGACCACCTCGCGACCGCGGGGCGTCGCCGTCCGTGCTTCATCGGGGCTGCGGGCACCGCCTCGGCGGCGGTCGAACGCCTCGCCGCGTACGAGTCCGGCGTAGGCGCACTGGACCCGCAGGCGCCGGGACGTGTCGAACTCGGTGAATTCTCCGTCGAGTGGGGGCGGGCCGCGGTGGACCGGGTGCGCGCACACCGCCCGGACGCCATCGTCTGTGCCAACGACCTCATCGCCATCGGTGCACTGCAACGGCTGCGACAGCTCGGAGTGGACGTCCCGGGCGAGATCGCCGTCACCGGCTTCGACGACATCCCCATGGCGAGCCTCACCGACCCCGGCGTGACCACCGTCCGCCAACCCGTTGCCGAACTGGCCGCGGAGGCCGCCCGGTTGCTGGACCGGCGGCTGGCCGGAGAGAAGGCGGGCCCGAGCCGCACGGTACGACTCGGCCCGGAACTCATCGTCCGCGGCTCCAGCACGGCTGACTGCAGCGGTCCGGCCGACGCCGACGCGGCGTGGGCCCGGGAACCTGCCGGAAACCCGGCGTGATGACCGTGGTCGGCGTCCGGGGCTGACCACTTGCCGGCCGGGCGCCCCGATCCCCGCCTCCACGCCCTGGGACCGTGACCGGCATGGTTTGCCCCACAGGAGCGTCGTCCGGTGCGTGCGATCGCAAGGCGGCCGGAAGCCCTCGGACGGGGTCTCCCCCGCTCGGACGAAGCTGAGAGCTCGGGAAAGTGCCGGGCGGCGCGACGGGGCGAACGTTGCCGGGAGCGGCACTGGGCACGCCGCACCGTGTGTCATTGCCGTCGGCGCCCCGGCGGGACGACAGCCGAGCACTCCCGTTTTCTTCACACCACGGAGATTTCCTCCGCGCTCGGGAAGGACTCCTGCGCGCCCTGCCGGGTGACGGCCACCGCACCGACCCTGACGGCGAACGCGGCGGCCTCGGCCAGTTGCTCTCCCAGGCCGAGCCGCCAGGCCAGGGCCGCGGTGAACGCATCGCCCGCCCCCGTCGTGTCGACAGCCTCGACCTTGGGGCTGGGTACGAGTACGACGTCACCCGTACGGCCTTCGGCGACGAGCGCGCCCGCCGCGCCCAGCGTGACCACGACCGACCGCGGGCCGAGCTTCAGCAGTGCTCGTGCCCACTCCTCAGGCGTGGCGCCGGCGTCTTCCCCCAGTATGTAGCGCGCCTCGTGCTCGTTGACGACCAAGGGGTCGCAGGCGGCCAGCACGTGCTCGGGCAGGGGTGCGGGCGGGGACGGGTTCAGAACCAGCCGGGTATCGGGGGACATGACACCCGCCACCTCGGCAACCGTCTCCAGTGGAATCTCCAGCTGAACGGACACGACCCGCGCCGCCTCGAAGAGGGGTCCGGCCGCCCGGACGTCCTGCGGGGTCAGTCGGGCATTGGCGCCCGGCGACACCACGATGCTGTTGTCACCCGAGGGGTCCACGGTGATCAGCGCGACTCCGGTCGGCGCCCCGCCCACGAGGACGCCCTCGGTGTCCACTCCGGCGGCCCGCTGCGATTCGAGCAGCAGGCGGCCGTGGGCGTCGTCGCCGACCCGTGCCAGCAGCGCAGTGACGGCCCCGAGGCGGGCGGCGGCCACCGCCTGGTTCCCTCCCTTGCCGCCCGGGTGGACGGCAAGATCGGAACCGAGCACGGTCTCACCGGGTGCTGGCCGGCGTTCGACCCCGATGACCAGGTCGGCGTTGGCCGAGCCCACAACCAGCAGGTCGTACTGGTGGTGGTCGTTGACGTGCATTGTTCCTGCTTTCCGAGGTCGGACGCTGCTCAGGCGCTGTTTGAAATAAGTCGGCAACATTCTTCTCGGTGACTACCTTGAACTGGCACCTTCACCATGCTATCGAGCTTCTTTCGCTCTGCGGCCCGCACCGCGTTCCGCACGGCGTCCGCCCAGTTCCTTCGGCCGCGACTCCGCCCGCCATCGCCTCCGCCCGGGCATACGCCTCCGATCCCCCGCCGGGCGTCGCCCAGTTCGCGCGCCGTGGTCTCGCGTACGCCTTCGACGCGCAGCAACTCGTCCTGGGGGCTCACGGGTTGCTCCTCCGGTTCGATGCGCGTTCGCCACACGAGCTGCGTACGACGAGGCGGGCGGGAAGGATGACGGACTGCGGGGAGCGTCCCTCGACGATGTCGACCAGGGCGTGCACGGCAGCGCGGCCGAGTTCGCCCGTCGGCTGGGCGATCGCCGTGATCGGCGGATCGGTGTGCAGGAACCACGGGATGTCGTCGAAGGCCGCCAGCCCGATGTCCTGCGGGACGCGCAGTCCGCGCGCCCGGATCGCGTCCAGCGCGCCGAGCGCCATCAGGTTGTCGGCGGCGAACACGACCTCGGGCGGTTCGGGAAGCGTCAGGAAGCGCTCGGTGACGCGGCGTCCGCTGTCCGCCTGGAAATCGCCCTGGCCGACGTAGCTGTCGGGCAGCGCGAGTCCGTGCTCGCGCATCGCCTCGCGGAAGGCTTCGACTCTCTCGTCGCCCGTGGTGGTGGCGGCCGGGCCCGCGATGATCGCCAGCCTGCGGTGGCCGAGGCGGTGCAGATGGGCGACGAGGTCCCGGACGGCGGCGCGGCCGTCGGCGCGCACCACGGGCACGTCCACGCCCTGGATCCAGCGGTCGACGAACACCATGGGTGTGCCACCCGCCGCCGCACCGGGCACGAACGTCGAACTGCCGTCGGCCGGGGAGACGAGGAGCCCGTCGATCCGACGGTCGAGGAGCGTACGGATGTGGTGTTCCTGCAGGTCGGGGCGTTCGTCGGCGTTTCCGATGATGACGCTGTAGCCGAGCGTGCGGGCCTCCTCCTCGACGAAGCGCGCCAGTTCGGTGAAGTACGGGTTGAGTACGTCACTGATGACCAGGCCGAGGGTGCGTGTCTGATCCGTGCGCAACGAACGGGCTACGGCGTTGGGCCGGTAGCCGAGGGCCTCGACGGCGGCGAGGACGCGCGTGCGCGCGTCGGGGCTGACGGAGGGATGGCTGTTGAGGACACGGGAGACCGTGGCGACGGAGACTCCCGCCTCGGCCGCGACATCCTTGATGCTCACCATCTTCCGGACCACCTCCGTGCGGTTCCCGTGCCTCGAAACGAGGGGCTCACGCCATGTAATCGATTGCACGGAAGATTGGAAACGATTACATCACCGAAAACAAGACCTCACCTGGTGACCGAGACCGGATCGTGACAAAGGACTCGCCGCATCCACGGCACCGCCGCCCAGCCCTTCCGGATCACCCACACCAACCATCGACCCCTGCGAACCGCAGGAGGTCAGACCACCTTCAAGAACAACAAAAGAGCTGCTCAAAGCGACATTTTGTCGCTTTGAGCAGCTTCATTTGGTCGGTTGACCCTGGTGTCCGAGGGGGGACTTGAACCCCCACGCCCGATAAAGGGCACTAGCACCTCAAGCTAGCGCGTCTGCCATTCCGCCACCCGGACCAGGTGGTCGGCCCCGGTTTCCCGTGGCGACATGGAAAACAATACCAGGGGTTCCCGGTGCCTCTCACCCACGTTTCCGGTGGTCAGTGCCGTGCGGCGACCCCATGGGCGCCGGGCCGCGCCACCACACCACTGTCCGCACGCCTCGCGTCTACACGCATGCGTAGGGTGACGATCTCGGGGCGCGTCGGCCGCCGACGGCGGAGCTTCCCCTCGGCGTCGACGCGGGAGAAGCCCTGGTCCGTGGTCCCGGTCAGCAGCCCTTGCGGCGCAGGGTGTGCAGATGGGCGGCCGAGCGCGGGCCGTGGTGAAGGCGTCGACGATCGGCCGGCCGTGCTCCACCTGCCAGTGGTGGTCGCGGCGGCCGCCGTGCGTTCTGGTCACGGCGCCCAGGAACCGCTCGTCGTCGATGTCGCCGTCACCGACGTCTTCCCTGTCAAGTCCATACGTGTTGCATGTGCTCTCTGATGCCCCCGCTCCACCCACTCCCCAAGGCAGCTTCTGGTCACCGACTGTGACCATTAGAGTTCCTCTACCGCGACCGCTCGGGTCCGGGAACGGCGGCAGGTCTCAGACTGCGCGGGAGCCGAGCGCGACGGGGACCTCTGGATCGTCCCTGGCCGCCTTGGGTCTTGAGCGAGCGCGGTCGGCCTGGGCGTCTACCCGCCCCGATTGCGCCAACGACACCACGGCTGTGACTGCCGAGGCCGTGACGGCCGCCTTTCCTGCATGTGTGACCGCCGTACTGCCGTGCCACGCAGGGCAGTACGGCGGCAGGTTGCCTACTCAAAGCCCGTCCTGCAGTGTCAATAATGCTGCAGGTCAGGTCAGGTTTCGCTCCAGCCAGGCCTTCGTAAGGGCCTTGATCTTGGTGTCCTGGTAGAGCCGATCGGGGGTGCCCTTGAAGTTGCGGACGGCGTCGAGGAAGGCTCGGTCACCGCGGCCGGTGAGCTTCGGGTCAATCAGGTCGAGCAGTTCCTGCCACTTCTTGCGCGGCCATTCGTCCTGGAGCTTGAGCCGGATCTGCGAGTTCGCGAAGGCTCGAAGGGCGATCGCCGCCTGGTAACCGTCGAACCGGCCTATGAGCTCCTTGTAGATCGGTTCCGCGTTCCAGGCGACCCCGTAGCCGTTCGTCAGGAAGACATTGACCAGGTGGACGACGTAGCTGCGGACGGCCTGTTCGGGGATGTCTCCGTGGCGGCCGACGACGTCCTTGAGCCGCTGCGCGGCGGGTGGCTCCTCGGCATAGTTGCGCATGTGCGCCTCATGGGCCCGCTTGAGATCGTCCAGGGCCTGCTGAATCTCGGCGACGCGCTCGGGCTCGGGGAGGTAAGAGGATCCTCCGACCAGGTCCAGCAGTTCCCTGGCGCGGATCGCCCGGTCGGTGTCGGCGTTGGCGGTGAACCGGGCGAGCTTGATGCCGACCTCGTTGCGGGTGTCCTCGCTGACCAGAGGCCAGAGGTCGGGCCAGAGCGAGCGGACGTTGTCGAGGATCTCCGGTGTCGCGTCGGCAGGGGTGTAGATACCGAAGAGGCCGGCGGCGAGGTTGTCGGCCTGGTCCTGCTCCAGCCCGTCGAAGAACGCCGCGATCTTCTTCAGCTCGTCCTTCGGCAGCCGCTTGGACTTGATGTTGGTGAGGAGCTTGCCGATCGCAGCGACGACGTTGCGAGGCTGGATCCGGAAGACCTCCTTGATGCAGGTCTCCAGCCACTCGGCCAGCTTGAGGCCAGTCAGCTCCTCGATGTTCGGATGCGCGGCACTCGCGTGATTACGCATGTAGTTGATGTGGGTGAGCTGCTTAAAGCCAATGTCGCTGACTAGCTTGATCTTGTTGGCAGCTTCCAGCAGCTTGTAGTCGTCGATCTGGGAGAGGTCGTCGCGAGTCTTGAGGTTCTTGCGGCGGGCGGGGTCGTTCTCGGCGAGGTCGAAGAAGTAGTCGACGTCGAAGGCGGCGACGTGGTCCCGCAGCCGGTTGATCGTCTCGTTCCAGAGGTAGTTCAGCGCGGCGTCGAACAGCCCGACCGAGCCCGCCATGATCATCTTTGCGATGTAAGGCGCGTCCGCCCGCTCCTCGGGGGTGAGTTCCTCAATGACATCGGGGGTGTTCCTGAGGAGGGTCTCGCGCTGCTTGGCCGTGACGATGATGTTGTCCGTGGGCAGCCCCCAGGCCTCCAGCACCTGGAACATCAGATCTTCGAATGCCTCCAGGTCCGCGCGAGCGGCCTGCACCTGGACCGAAGACTGCGGTGCGGGAACTGGCAAGATTTCGGGGATGTCCTGGGGACTCATGTGTTCCTTCTCCGATGAGAGTTGTTCCTCCTCGCCTCGCGGCGAGGAGTTCTGCCATCAGCCTCTGTCGCGCCCTTCGGCGTAGTCCGGGCGACTGTCTCGCCCGCCGCATCTTCCGATTCACCCCGGAGGCCGGGGTTGTCCTGGAACGCCGTTGGGGTGTGCTGTGGCGCGCAGTTGGGCGCATCAGGCTGGCACTTCAGGCGATCAGCTTGTCGCATCACATGCAGGATGGGAAGGGAATTGCCGTCTTTGCGAGTCATCGAGGCGCGGGCGGACCTCCCGTTTTTACCTGCCTCCGGGGCCGCCGACGTCTCCAACTCGTCCAGCAGCCGCTCCAGTTCCGTACCTGTCAAAAAATCGCATGTCCCTGCAACGGGCTTCCCGCTTCGGTACTTTCCTCTCATGGTCAACGCCACTGAAGCCGCCGTCGCAGTCACCGAAGCTGTCGCCGCAGGCGCAGCCACAGGGCTCCTCGACCGCGTACGCGAACGCGTCAGGACGCTCGTCTCCGGTGCGCCCCGAGAAGTTCAGGACCGGTACGCGGAGGAGGCCGCCGACCACGCGGTCCTGCTCAGGGAGGAATCTCTCCCGCTGGAGGACATCGCCGCCTACTGGAGGGTCAGGCTCGTCCAGCACAACCTGACGGTCGACAACTCGACCTCCACCGTGACGTTCGGCGAGGTGCACGCTCAGACGAACTACAACGTGGGCAGAGACTTCAGCGGCACCATCAACCTCTGATGGGCGACAAGTACCTCTCCTTCCACTCCGGCCGGGACACCCACGTCGTGATCAACGAAGTGGCGAAGGAGTTCCCCGAGGTCGCCTCAGCCCTCAACCGCCTGGACGCGCAGATCCTCAGGGACTTCTCCAACGCGCTGTCGAACAAGATGAACTGGTCGATGGCCGAGATGTTCAGCCAGGCGGCCAACGGTCTGAGCATGGATGTCCTCGAAGGTTTCGCCAGCACCGCGCATCTGGTGGATTCGAGGCGGCTGGACGACTTCTCACGGGCCGTGAACTACCTGGAGAGCGATCCCGTGGTCTCGGACCTTGGCCGGGTCTTGGAGGAAATGAAGAAGCTGGTGGAGGCCAAGAGGGAAACGCTGTCCCTCATCGCCGAAGCGAACCGAGGGCTCGCGGAAGCGAAGAATTCCCTCGTAAAGCTGGACGTGGTGGCCCTCGCGGAGAGGTATCGCCGGCAGGAGGAGCAGGGTAAACGGCAGTACACCGCGAAGCTGAAGAAGCTGGAGCAGGAGCTTCAGAAATGGAAGACCCGATGCATGTACGCGGTCGGCATCGCGGTGATCACCGTTTTCCTGTTCGTGCGCTGAACGATAGTCAGAAGTTCGTGAGCTTGTGGCGCAGTACATCCCGCGCGACCAGCTCGTACATCCAATTGCGGCGGCGTCTATCCCCCTGCTCGTTGTGTCCTCCGGCCGACACCGGTCGGGGGCAGACCTGGCAGCCGACGTCGGTGGGATTCCTGAGCGGGCTGATCGGCCAACCGGCCGCTGATCATCAGGGAGGTGTCTCGTAAGACAGAGCGACTGTGGCGAACACTTCGCTAGACAGGCTCACGACCGCTCGGCAGGGCGACAACGGGGCTACGGGTCCGGCCTCGGTCACCGCGGAGCTGGTCGTTCTCAACCGCGAGCACGTTCACGACCCGTGCGAAGGCTTCGTTTTCCGCCTGCAGCTTCTTGTTTTCCTTGATGACCTCCGCGAGCCGTTCCTTGGTCTTCTTCAGCTCTTCCTGCAGCTTGCGTTCGCTGTCCGGCACCTGCCCCCTGGCCCGGATCTTCGCGTAAAACTCGTCCTTGAGATCGGTGTGCCGGTGGGTGAGAACGTGCCGCTTCACGTCGGCCTCGACGGCGAGCGCGACCACGGTCACGGCTCCGTCGGATCGCAGCGGGGTGCCCGCCAGCAGCCGGTCCATAGCCGCCCGGATATTCGCCCGCTCCTTGGTCTCGTCCGCTTTCATGTTTCCTCCAGGTCGGTGGTGATGCGGCCGCTGTAGTGACGTTCGACCAGCTCGCTGAGGATGTCGGCTTTCTCCCTCAAGCGTTCAGCCAGCGGTGTGGGGACGAGCCCGGAAGCGGCCTGGGACCGCAGGCCACCGGCGGCGATCTTCATCTGCAGCACCTGGCTGTCGGTGCGGGCAACGTTCGCGCAGTTGCTCCGGCAGCGGTCCAGACTCGGAGCTTCGCTCTTACCCCCGCGGCCTGGATGGCAAAGCGCCTTGGTCCGGTCGTAGTTGCAGAACAGGAAGGCTGCCTTATTCTCGAAGACGTTCAATGTCGGGTCTGCCAGCAGGCTGCGAGCCTGGCGGACGGTGGCGATCATGCCGCCGAAGCGGTGCTGCTGCTGGGCGGCGGCGAGGACGAGGCGCCGGGCAGCCGGGCCGGACACTCCCTCACCCTCCTGGAGGGCCTCGTGGACGTCGCTGAGGCTCTCGGCGACGGTGCGGGCCGTCTCGAAATCCAGCAGGTCGTGAATGCCGCCGCGGGAACGGGCCGCGTAACCGCTACTGATCAGAGTGCGCATGTGTCCGTACTGAACCGCGAGAGCCACTAGCCCGCCGGGCCGACGCGCGATGTGCCAGGCCAGGGTGCGGCTTGTGTCCGCAGAGGCCGTGTGCAGTGGAGTCCGTGTTGCCATTGAGCAGGCGCTCCCTTCGGGAGCGATTTTGCGGCGCTCATGGTCGGTGGTGTTGCGTTTCCGTCTTCTCGCAGTGATGCAGATCACTCTCTGGTCAGTTGGGGGGGAAGCCGCTGGTAGCTTGATCACCATGAATCAGGGCCGGGTGCTGGAGGCGTTTCGCCTCGAAGCCGGGGAACTCTCCCGGGCGGTCGCAGGTCTGTCGGAGGCGGAGTGGGATCTCCCGACGCGGTGTGAACCCTGGTCCGTGCGAGAGCTGTTGGGACATGTCCGAGTGGTGATCGCCTGGTTGCCGGGCATGCTGGATGCTCCGCCGCCGGACAAGGCCGAGGTGTCCGCGGTGGAGTACTACCGGCCCGACGACCGTTTCGCCCCGCAGACCAACACTGCCCGTATCGCCTTGGCTCAGGACCACGCGGCCGGGCAGGCCAGCGGTGCCGCGCTCGCCGAGGACTTCGCCGCGACGTGGCAGCGGGTGGACCGGCTGTGCCGCGCCGAGCCCGAGGACCGCGTCGCGCGTACTCGTCACGGGGATGCGATGCTCCTGTCGCAGTTCCTGGTCACCCGGGTGGTCGAGGTCGCCGTCCACGGCCTGGACTTGGCCGAAGCGCTGGGGCGCGAACCGTGGCTGACCCCGCAGGCCGCAGATGCCGTGCTGGAGCTGCTGCTCGGCCCGGACCAGATGACCGCGACGCTGGAACTCGGCTGGGACCAACCCAAGTTCCTGCGCAAGGTCACCGGGCGCGAGCCGCTCAACGCGGCGGAGACCGCGCAGGTCGAACAGCTTGGCATTCGGTGGCTCACGCTCGGCTGACGCCGCGACCACGGACCGCGACCAGGGACCCGTAGTCAACTGCACGACCCGATGACAGCCGTCCTCGCGGAGGGAAGCCTTTGCCAAGGGCTGCTTGCGGCGGTGGCCACCGTCCGGCAGCGGGGCCCGGCGTCCTCGGCCATTACCCTTCACGCCACGACCTCGCTGTCCAGCACGCGTTCCGACAACTTCGCGATCTGCGCCAAGAGTTCGCCGGTTTCGGAACCGTCCTCCTCCAGCAGCAGCGACCTCACCTGCAGGTCCGAAACGGGCGCAAGGTAGATCCGGCGGGTGGTCTCCTCGCTCTGGTGATCAAGAAGGACTCTCACCAGATGCCAGGCATCGCCGTAGAGAAGGCGGAAGTTCCGCCTCTCCTCCGCAGTCATCCCGAACCTCTTGTCCATGATGTGTTGCAGAGCGACCAGCATCTTCAGGGCGAAGGAGTGCCTGGCCATATGAGGCGTGACGACGTCCACCATGCGGTAGCCGTCGCGGGCCGCCTCGTCGTGGCGGCGCCGAGCAGCGCGGCGGCGGTGGCTCCGGCGGCGACGCCGAGCACGGAGCCGCTGCCGAGCCGGCGGGCGAGTTCGGGATCTGCGGGAGTACGGCGGCTCATGCGGGAACTCCGTCGCGGGGACGGGGCGTTGTCAGTGCAGTCCGGCAAGCTCGAGGAGCAAGGACTTCACTTCGGTGGCCCGGACGGGGCCGGTGAACGCGTGGGGGGTGGAGCACAGGATGAGCGGTCCTTCTTCGTCGCTCATGGGAAGGCGGCCGTGGCTGCCTCGAATAGGTGAGGGGTCCAGGGGCACGACCGCCATGCGGTAGCGCATGCCGAGTTTCTTGCGGGCGACGGCGGTCGCGGCCCTGATCCGGACGTACGGGTCCTCAGGGTCGAGGAGGAGTTCGGCGGGGTCGTAGCCGGGTTTGCGGTGGATTTCGACGAGTTGCGCGAAGTCGGGCGCGCGGGCGTCGTCGAGCCAGTAGTAGTACGTGAACCAGGCGTCCGGGTCCGCGACGGCGACCAGTTCCCCGGAACGGGGATGGTCCAGGCCGTTGGCCTTCTTGCCCTCGTCGTCGAGGAGTTGCTCGATGCCCGGAAGGTCCTGGAGGGCTTCGCGGGTCGCCGCGAGGTCTTCGGGGCGGCGTACGTAGACGTGGGCGATCTGGTGGTCGGCCACGGCGAAGGCGCGCGAGGCCATCGGGTCCAGGTACTCCATGCCGTCCTGGGTGTGGACCTCCAGGAGGCCGGCGCGGCGCAGGGCCCGGTTGATGTCGACGGGCCGGTCGACGCGGGTGATGCCGTACTCGGAGAGGACGACGACGGTACGGCCCTCGCGGCGCGCGTCGTCCAGGAGGGGTGCCACGGCCCGGTCGAGTTCGGCCGCGGCCCGGTGGGCGCGGGGGTCGTCCGGGCCGTGGCGCTGGAGGTCGTAGTCGAGGTGCGGGAGGTAGCAGAGCGCCAGGTCGGGGCGGCGGGTGTCGAGGACGTAGCGGGTCGTGTCGACGATCCACCGGGAGGAGACGAGGTCGGCGCCGGGACCCCAGAAGTGGAAGAGGGGGAACGTGCCGAATCTGTCCGTGAGTTCGTCGTGCAGGGAGGGGGGACGGGTGTAGCAGTCGGGTTCCTTGCGGCCGTCCGCGTAGTAGACGGGGCGGGGGGTGACGGTGATGTCGGTGTCGGCGCCCATCGCGTACCACCAGCAGATGTTGGCGACGGTGTAGCCGGGGTGGGCACGGCGGGCGGCGTCCCAGAGTTTGTCACCGGCGACCAGTCCGTTGTGCTGGCGCCAGAGCAGGACGTCGCCCAGCTCGCGGAAGTACCAGCCGTTGGCGACGATGCCGTGCTCGGCGGGCGTGGTCCCGGTGAGGAAGGTGGACTGGGCGGCACAGGTGACGGCGGGGAGCACGGTGCCGAGCGCGGCGCGGGTGCCCGAGCGTCCCAGGGCCTTGAGCCGGGGCATGTGGTCGAGGAGGCGCGGAGTGAGACCGACGACGTCGATGACGAGGAGAGGGGTGGGTGTGCCGCCTGTGCGGGGCGGCTCGGCCTGGGTCATGGGAGTTCCTTGAGGCCGAGGTCGGCCAGGAGGTCGCGGGCGAGGGTGAGTTCGGCGGCGATGCCGTCGGCGAGTTGCGCGCGGGATCGGGGGCGCAGGGCGGCCGGGAGCGCCTGCCAGGTGTAGGTCTCGACCTCCAGGTGCGCGGTGAGCGGGCGGGGGCCGCCGACCAGTCGGGTCAGTGCGGAGCGGAGTACGGGAAGGGTGGAGGTGAGTGGGGGCGTGGGCAGTGCGTGGAGGGGGACGTGGAAGTGGGAGCGCCATGGGGCGCCGTCGGGCAGGGCCGGGCCGGTGAGGGCCTCGTCGAGGTCGTCGGTGCCGTGCAGGGCCCCGGCGGCGGTGCGGGTGCGGGTCTGGTGGAGGAAGCGGTGTTCGGCGAAGGCGGCGAGCGCGGAGCGCACCTCGGGGAGGTGGGGGTGTTGGGCGTGCAGTGCGGCGGAGAGCTGGGCCTTGGCGACACGGATGCCCGCGGCGTCGAGTGCGTCGAGGGCGCTGTCGGGGTCCTCGAAGGAGGTGGCCAGGTGGCAGGTGTCGACGCAGATGCCGATGCGCGGGTGCCCGATGGCGGTGAGGGGTGCGTGGGCGTCGGTGGTGGTCTCGATCGCGCAGCCCGGTTCGGGTTCGAGGCCGACGCGGATGGACTTGCCGGTGAGTTCGGCGAGTGCGTCGAGGCGTTCCCCGAGGGTGGTGAGGGCGGTGTGGGCGAGATGGGCGGCTTCGGCGTCGGACGCGAAGGGGGTGCGCCAGGCGATGGGGAGGGTGGAGATGGTTCCATCGGTGACGTCGTCGGGGAGGAGTCCGGCGAGGAGACGGGCGAGGGCGGTGGTGTGGGCGAGCCGTTCGGGATCGGTCCAGTCGGGCCGGTACACCCGGTACTTGACCTCGTCGGCGCCGAAGCCCTCGTACGGGAAGCCGTTGAGGGTGACGACTTCCAGTCCGCGACGGTCGAGTTCGGCGCGCAGGGAGCGCAGTTCGGACGGGTCCTGGACGAGGGCGCGGGCGGCGTCCCGGGCGAGCCAGAGACCGATCCCGAGGCGGTCGCGGCCGAGCCGGCGGCGGACCGGTTCGCAGTGGTCGCGCAGTTGGGCGCGCACGCCGTCGAGGGTTTCGGCGGGATGGACATTGGTGCAGTACGAGAGGTGGACGGTGGAGCCGTCGGGGTGGCGGAAGCGCATCGTCTCACTCCCCGCCGCGCAGGATGGAGTTGCCCTCGTGGAGGGGCGGCGGTACGACGGTGTCGAGCTGGAGACGGCCGCTCTGCCCGTAGAAGGCGACGGGGTTGCGCCAGAGCACCCGGTCGACGTCGTCCGCTCCGAACCCGGCGGCGAGCATCGCGTCGCCCACCTTGCGGGTCTTGAGCGGGTCGCTCCTGCCCCAGTCGGCTGCGGAGTTGACGAGGATCCTCTCGGTGCCGTGGGTCCTGAGGACCTCGATCATGCGGTCCTCGTCCATCTTGGTGTCGGGATAGATGGAGAATCCGGCCCAGCAGCCGCTGTTCAGGGCGTCCTTGACGGTCGTCTCGTTGAGGTGGTCGAGCAGGACCCGTTCCTCACGGAGGTCGGACTCGCGCAGGACGTCGAGGGTGCGGTGCAGCCCGGCGAGCTTGTCGCGGTGCGGTGTGTGCACGAGCGCGGGCAAGTCGTGGTCTGCGGCGAGCTGGAGCTGGGCGGCGAGGGCGGTGTCCTCGGCGGGTGTCATGGAGTCGTAGCCGATCTCGCCGACGGCGACGACCGAGTCCTTGACGAGGTAGCGGGGCAGGGCGTCCAGGACGGGGGTGCAGCGGGGGTCGTTCGCCTCCTTGGGGTTGAGAGCGAGTGTGCAGTGGTGGGCGATGCCGTGCTGGGCGGCGCGGAAGGGCTCCCAACCGAGCAGGGCGTCGAAGTAGTCGAAGAAGCTGGCGGGCGAGGTGCGGGGCTGGCCGAGCCAGAAGGAGGGTTCCACGAGCGCGCGGACGCCCGCGTCGTACATGGCCCGGTAGTCGTCCGTGGTGCGGGAGGTCATATGGATGTGGGGGTCGAAGATGCGCATCAGGACTCCTCCGTGGGGGCGGTGGGACCGGGGAGCTGGGGGCCGGGGGCGGTGAGGCCGAGAAGGCGGGTGAGACCGGTGGGGACGTCACGTCCGGCCGCGATCCGCTCGGCGGCGAAGTCGCTCAGCATGCGGGCGAGTTCGGCGTCTTTGCGGCAACGACGTCCCAGTTGGGCGACGGCGTCCACGGGCACACCGGTGAAGAGGCACTTGAGAACGGCGTGGCGCCAGTTGTGCGCGTCGAGGTGGGTGGCGGCGTACGGGCCGACGGCCGCGGCGATCAGTCGGGTGTCGTTGGTGCGCAGGGCGTCCTCGACGAGCGGAAGGGCGGTGGGGCCGAGGTCCAGCAGGTGGAGCGTGCGCAGTACGGCGCGCCGCTCGGCCGCGGTGCCCTGTTCGTAGAGCCGGGTGACGGCGGGCAGGGCGGCACGGGCCTCGATGAGCAGCAGGGCGCGTACCGAGTCGGCGTGCTCCGGTCCGCAGTTCCGGCCGGCGGCGGCGTAACGCAGCTCCCACGGGGGTGCGCCGTACGGTCCGCCGCGCTGCTCGGCCCCCTCGTGGACGGCGGCGTGTTCGGCCTCGGCGAGCGCCTCGTCGAGCCAGGCGCGCGCGGCCCCGCCGAGCCGGGCGTCGAGTTCCTCGCGGGTCAGCAGCGGGGCCGGGGCCGACGTCGTCTCCGGGGCCTTCACGGGGGCCGGGTTCGCCGGGGGCGTCGAGGTCGGGCCCATCGGGGTCGCCGGGTTCGTCGGGTCCGTCGGGTTCGTTGCATCCGTCGGGTTCATCAGGGGGTTCGTCGGCATGGCGTTGCTCCCTTCGGCGGTGTCAGCGTCTCGACGGGCCGTGTGCGCGCAGGAAGTCGATGGAAGCGCGGGCGAGTTCGGGACCGGCGTGGGAGTGGCGGGGCAGTTCGACGACGGTGAGGCCGCGGTATCCGGCGTCCGTGAGGGCGTCGAGCGCGTCGAGTACGGGCGGGAAGTCGATCTCGCCCTCGCCGAACGGGAGGTGTTCGTGGACGCCCCGGCGCATGTCCTCGATCTGGACGTGCCGCAGCCAGGGGGCGGCTTCGCGGACGCAGTCGGCGGGTGGGGTGGTTTCCAGGCACTGGCAGTGGCCGATGTCGAGGGTGAGGCCGAGCGGTTCCGGATCGTCGGTGAGGGCGCGCAGGTGGTGGAAGTCGTCGAGGGAGGCGAGGAGGTGTCCGGGTTCCGGTTCGATCGCGAGGGGGATGCCGCGGCGGTCGGCGGCGTCCAGGACGGGGGCGAGGGACGCGGTGAGACGCCGCCAGGCGGCGTCGGGGGCGGTGCCCAGGGGCATGGTGCCGCTGAAGCAGTGGACGGCGTGGGCGCCGAGGTCGGCGGCGACGTCGACGGCCCGGACGAGCAGCCGGGTGCGGGCGGCACGGGCGTCGGGATCCGGATCGAGGAGGGAGGGGCCGTGCTTGCGTCGGGGGTCGAGGACGTAGCGGGCGCCGGTCTCGACGGTGACGCCGAGGCCGAGTTCCTGGAGCCTGGCCGCGACGCGACGGGTGCGTGCGGCGAGGTCCGGGGCGAGCGGGTCGAGGTGCATGTGGTCGAGGGTCAGGCCGACGCCGTCGTATCCGAGGTCGGCGAGAAGTGCGAGAGCATCGTCGAGGCGGAGGTCGGTCAGCCCGTTGGTGCCGTAGCCGAGGCGGACGGTCATGTGGGGCTCACCTTCCGGGCGAGAGTGCGGGCGAGTGGGACGAGTCCCATGACGGCGATGCCCGTGCCGGCCGCTCCCGCGCGTACGGCGAGAGCCGCCTGGAGCGGGATCACCGCGCGGACACCGGCGCCCACGGCACGCTGGGTGAGCGGCGGGGACGGGTTCAGGGCGGCGTGCAGGAGGGGGCCCGCTGCGGTGCGGAGGTAGGCACCGGTGAGTGCGGTGACGAGGAGGCGGGGAGCGGTGGGGGTGGCGGGTGCCGAGGGTGAGGACGGGGGCCGCCGCCGTCGCGCCCGGACGCGGGCGGCGGGTGGGGGCGGGTCCGCGGCCCGCCCGGCGTGCGAGGCAGGGCCCACGGCCCCGCCCGGATCGCGACGGTCGCGCCGTTCGCGCAGGGCCGTGGCGCCCAGTGCCGCCATGGCCGCGAGCGCGGCGAGAGGGACGGCGGTGGAGCCGCCCCGTGCCTCGTACCGGGAGACGGCGGTGACGGCGTAGGTGTGCGCCCCGAGCAGTCCGGCTGCCGGGAGGGCGGTCCGTACAAAGCCACCGGCCCGTACGCAACCATCAGCCCCTGCAAAGCCGCCGACCCGTACGGAACCGCCGGCCTGTTCGGAACCACCGGTCCGGACGGAACCACCGGTCCGGACGGAACCACCGGTCCGGACAGAACCACCGGTCCGGACGGAACCACCGGTCCGGAGGGAACAACCGGCACGCGGGGCCGTGGGCCCGCCCGTGACCGCGCCGCCACCCGCGTTCGGGTCGCGGCGCGGTCGCGAGCCCGCGCGTGGACCCGCACCGCCACCCGCCGGGCGCCCCGGCCCCGTCGCACGCGGCCCCGTCGCACCCGGCGTCGTGGCGCCCGTGGCGGCGGCGCCCAGCAGCAGGTCCAGGGCGCGGGCCGCCGCCATCGCCGCCGGTCCGGCCGGGGTGTGCTTGAGCCGGAGGTCGTACGCCCAGACGGTCGCCGCCAGCCCCGTGGCGACCGCGAGGGCGGGGCGCCCGGCCCGGGCCGCGAGTCCGAGTCCGGCGGCCGTCAGGGCTCCCGCCGCCGCCAGGGCCGCACCGGGGGCGATCCGCCCCGACGGTATGGGGCGGTGCGGGCGGTCGACGGCGTCCTCGTCGCGGTCGGCCCAGTCGTTGAGCGCCATGCCCGCCTCGTACAGGCAGAGCGAGGCGCCGACGGCGAGCGCGGTGCCCCGGCCGGGGCACCGGCCGGTGGACGCCGCCCCGGCGAGCGCGTCGCCGGGGACGGTGAACAGCGCGGACACCCGCAGCAGTTCCGCCCAGGCGCGGGCGCTCACCGCGGCCCGCGCAGGGTGTCGGCGAAGGCGAGCAGACGTGCGTACTGCTCGGACAGCGCGGCGGGTCCGCCGTCAGGGTCCTTGAAGTAGAAGCCGAGCCCGGGCAGCGGACCGGTCAGCCCCCTTTCGTGGGCGCGGGCCACCAGTCTGGCGAGGTCCAGGACCAGCGGTGCGGCGAGTGCGGAGTCGCAGCCCTGCCAGGTCGTCTGGAGCACCATGCGGGCCCCGAGGAACCCGTCGAACGCGATGTGGTCCCAGGCCGTCTTCCACTCCCCCAGCACCGGTACGTCGTCGATGTGGACCTCGCCCTGCGGGGCGGCGCCCAGGACGTCGGCGAGGACGCGTTCCTTGCCCGCGTTCTTGGCCTGCGCCGCGCCCGGGTCGGCGAGTGCCGCGCCGTCCCCGCCGCCCAGCAGGTTGGTGCCCGACCAGGCCCGTACGGCCAGGGCGCGTTGCGCGAACATCGGGGCGAGCACGGAACGGAGCAGCGTCTGGCCGGTCTTGCCGTCCCGGCCCGCGTGCGGAAGTCCGCAGTGCGCGGCGACGTCCCGGAGGGCGGGGTGGCGCAGCCCGGTGGAAGGGGTGAAGTTGACGTACGGGCAGCCGGCCCGGAGCGCGGCGGCGGCGTAGAGCGAACTGGCGGGCAGTCTCGGGTCACCGGGTGCCGGGGCGGGCTCCGTGGAGGCGACGTTGATCACGACCGTCCGGGACAGTCCGTTGCGGTGGTCGAAGTCCATGAGGTCGGCGGCGAGGTCGGTGACGAGGTCCTCGTCACGGCGGGTGTCGTCCGGCAGGGGCCCGCCGGGTCGTATCTCCTTGTCGGCCTGGGCGAGTTCGTCGTGAATCGCTGCCGGGAGTCCGTGCGGCAGCACTCCCCCGGCGGCCAGCGCATCGGCCCGTTCGGGCAGCGGACGGTCGGCGGTGTCGTGTCCGCCGAAGACGAGCGAGCCGAGGGCGGGGAGCCCGCTGTCGGCGAACGGTGGTGTCCCGGTGACCATGCCGACCGCCGGATGGAGCCCCGCCGCGACCGCGGCGCAGCCCGCCACGGCGGTGGTGGCGACGGAACCGCGCGCTCCGATGAACCAGACTCCGGTACGTGCGGCGGGTGCTGACACGGGCTGCCTCCCTTGTCGGGGTCCTGGCCGGGCCGGGCGAAGCGCGCTGTACGACGAGGTGCGGCGGGGTGGGGACGCGAAGGGACGGAACGGTACGGGACAGGGCCGTGACGGCGGGCGGGGCACTTTCTCGCCCGGCCCGCCGTCCGCCCGGCGGCATTGACCACCGGACACCAGACGGGCAGCCAACTACCTTCAGAGCGAGGGCTGTTGGCCGACACTTACGTTAAGCCTCGGGCAGTTCCTTCAACCGGATGTCGCGGAAGGACACATGGTCGTCGGCACCGTGGTTCTGGATGCCGATGTAACCGTTCTTCAGGCTCCGGGCCGGATCGGTGTTGGTGAAGTCGTTGATCTTCACCCCGTTCAGGAAGACCTGGAGACGTTCGCCCCGGACCTTGATCTCGTAGCTGTTCCACTGGCCGGGCGGGCGCAGAACGCGGTCGCGGGCCTTGATGTTCGGCGCCTTGAACGTGTAGACGGACCCCGTGGTGCGGTCGGGGGCGTCGGTGGCGTCGATCTGGATCTCGTAGCCGTTGTTCACCGCGGACCAGGGGTCGTCGGACTCCGGGAAGCCGACGAAGATCCCGGAGTTGTCGTCGCCGCTCATCCTCCAGTCGAGCTTGAGCGAGTACGCCCCGAGTTCCTTGGCCCGGTAGGTGAGCAGTCCCATGCCGCCGACGGAGCGCAGTTCGCCGTCGACGACGTCGAATCCGCCGGGTCCCGCCTGCTTCCAGCCGTCGAGCGTCCTGCCGTTGAAGATCGGCCGGTGGCCGGTGTCGGGCGTGCAGTCGGCCTTCACCTGGCCGGAGGCGTAGCGCAGGCCGCCGAGGAGGAGCCGTCGGAAGGCGGGGTCGGCGTAGGACTCCTTGGTGTGGCCGAGGCCGGTGTAGAAGGAGCGGCCCCCCTGATAGGTCTGGCACCAGGTGATGGGGTGGTCGCCGTTCATGGTGCCACCGGTGTAGGTGGTCTCGTCGAGCGTGGCGAGGATTCTGGCCTGACCGCGTGGGTTGGTGCGGTAGTTGTACCACTCGTCGGTGCGGTTCCACTCGTCGCCGAGATGGGCCGTGGCCGGGTGCTCGTGGTCCTCGACGCGGACGGTGGCGGGCTGGATCGCGGGGTGGGAGGAGAAGTACGCGCCGACGAGTCCGCCGTAGAACGGCCAGTCGTACTCGGTGTCCGCCGCCGCGTGGATGCCCATGTAGCCGCCGCCGGTGGCCACGTAGTTCTCGAACGCCTTCTGCTGGTCGGCGTTGAGCACGTCACCGGTGGTCGACAGGAAGACCACGGCGTCGTAGCGGGCGAGGTTGGCGGTGGTGAACTGCCGTGCCTCCTCGGTCGTGTCGACGGTGATGCCGCTGTCCTTGCCCAGTTGTCCGAGCGCGGCGACGCCGTCGGGGATCGCGGCGTGGCGGTAGCCGGCCGTCTTCGAGAAGACCAGGACCCGTTTGGCGTTCTGGTCCACGGCGCTGCGGGTGAGTTCGAAGTCGTCGATGTCGTAGAGGGCTCCGGAGCCGCCCTTGAAGACGAGGAAGAGCTCGGTGGCCTTCCTGGGTACGTTGCGCAGGGGTACGTCGACGTCCTGGAAGGTCTCCCACCCGCCGGTCACCGGGACCGGGGTGGAGCCCAGGATCGTGCCCGTCGCCGAACCGGCCCTCACCTCCAGGAAGCCCCCGCTGCCGCCCGACGAGACGCGGGCGGTGAGCCGGTTGGAGTCGCCGAGGAGGTACGGCTTGAAGGAGATCCAGTCCCCGTCGTGGATGTCGCCGACGGTCTTGCCGCCGTGGGCCGACGCCTTGCCGTAGACCTTGATGCCCGACGAGGCCGAGTAGTGCTCGGCCTGACGGTGACGCGGCTGGAGTTGGGACTGGTCGTGGCCGGACAGGGGCGCCTGGCCGCCGCCTCCGCCGTCCGTGTAGGAGGCGTCGATGACCCCGAAGATGTTGGCGTTGGGGTCGTGTCCGCCGTCCATGGCGGTCTTGATGGTGCCGGAGCACCCGTTGACGGTGGTGATGGGGTGGCCGTGGCTGTCGTGACCGAGGACGAAGCGGACCTCGACCTTGGAACAGTCGACGGTGCCGTCCTCGGGGTCGGTGACGGTCACCCGGAACGGCACGTCGTCACCGAAGCCGAACAGCTGCCCGTCCCCGGGGAGTTGCAGTTCGACCTTCGGCGCCGTGTTGCCGACCGTGACGTGGACACTGGCCGAGGCGGTGCGGCCCGTCGGGTCCTTGGCCGTGACGGTGGCCGTGTAGGTGCCGTTCTTCCGGTACGTGTACGTGGGGTCGGCGGCCGTCGAGGCGCCGCCGTCGCCGAAGTCCCAGGCGTAGGCGAGGGTGTCGCCGTCGGGGTCGACGGTGCCTTCCGAGGAGAACCGGACCTTCAGTGGTGCCGTGCCGGAGGTACGGTCCGAGGAGGCCACCGCGTTGGGGGAGCGCCCGCCGGCCGCGTTCTCGATGCGGTACAGGGCGGAGTTCTCGTCCCCGCCGAACCAGCCGGTGCCGTAGTCGAGGACGTACAGTGCCCCGTCGGGTCCGAAGGCCATGTCCATCACCTGGGTCCCGGTCCACGGGACGGGGTCGATGGACCGGACGGTGCCGTCGGCGTCGTGCGCGATGGCCTTGATCCAGCGGCGGCCGAACTCCCCGGCGAAGAACTGCCCGTCGTACGCCTCGGGGAGCTTCACGGGCGAGTCGAGGGCGGCGTCGTAGTGGTAGACGGGTCCGCCCATCGGGGACTCGGAGCCGGTGCCGAAGTCGGGCAGGGAGCCGCCGTCGTACGGGATCCAGGCGGGCTGGGCGGGCGGCAGGTCGACGAGACCGGTGTTGTGCGGCGAGGTGTTCTTCGGGGCGCCGCAGTCGAACGCCGCGCCGGACGTCTTCGTCGCGAAGTCGTAGTCGACGTAGGCGTCGCCCGCTCCGGCGCAAAACGGCCAGCCGTAGTTTCCCGGTCCGGTCACCCGGGCGAATTCGACCTGTCCGGCCGGGCCGCGCTTCGGGTCGGCGGCGCCCGCGTCGGGACCGTAGTCGCCGACGTAGAGGATGCCGGTGGCCTTGTCGACGGAGAAGCGGAACGGGTTGCGAAAGCCCATCGCGTAGATTTCGGGACGGGTCTTGTCCGTGCCCGGCGGGAAGAGGTTCCCCTCGGGAATGGTGTACGAGCCGTCGTCGGCGACCTTGATGCGGAGGATCTTGCCGCGCAGGTCGTTGGTGTTGCCGGCACTGCGCCGGGCGTCGAACGCGGGGTTGCGGCCCGGGCGTTCGTCGATGGGCGTGTATCCGTCGGAGGCGAACGGATTGGTGTCGTCACCGGTCGACAGGTACAGGTTGCCGTCGGCGTCGAAGTCGATGTCACCGCCGACGTGGCAGCACATGCCGCGCGACGCCGGGATGTCGAGGATCTTCTTCTCGCTGGCGTTGTCGAGGGTGCCGTCGCTCTTGAGGACGAAACGGGAGAGGCGGTTCACCCCGTCGAACGGGGCGAAGTCGGCGGCTGTGCCGTTCTCGGGGGCGTCGCCCGCGGGGGTGTCCATCGGGGGCGCGTAGTAGAGGTAGACGGCCCGGTTCTTGTCGAATCCGGGGTCGACGGCGACGCCCTGGAGGCCCTCCTCGTCGTGCGAGTACACGGGCACGGCCCCGATGACGCGTGTGTTTCCGCCGCTGTCGGTGAGGCGCAGCTCCCCGTTGCGCGAGGTGTGGAGCACGCTGCGGTCGGGGAGGACGGCGAGGGTCATGGGCTCGCCGGTCTCGGCGGCGCCCTTGGCGAGGGTGACCTGCTGGAGCCCCTCGGCCGCGGCGTCGGCGGTGGCACCTGCCACCGGCCCCGTCCCGGCCGATGCCGTCGTGGCCGCTGCGGGCGGGACGCCCAGGGCCAGGCTGGCCGCAGCCAGCAGGCCGCCGGTGAGCAGCGCGAGGGTTCCGCGGACGCGGAGCCGCGTTCCGTTCCGGTTCCTGGCTCTTGTTCGGTGCACGAGTGTCCTCCGGAGAATGCCGGTGGTACGGGCGGGTGCTGCCGTGCCGTGCTGCGCGGTGACCGCCGCGCGGGTCGTCCGGGCCCGAGGAGGGCACCTGACGGTCAGTTATGTCATGAACATTCCTTGGACGGTAGCCCTCTTCGTCCGCACCGGAAACCCCTTGTGCGGCTTCCCGGCCGACTTCTTCCCGCGCGGGGACAAAGCCGGATGAGGGCAGGGGGAGCGCCGGGCGACCACCGGGCCGACCACCGTACGGGCGCGGCCCGCTCCCCCGGCCGCTGCGAGCACGCGGTCGGTCGCCGCACCGCCCCTGCGCGAGCACGCCGTCGACCGCCGTCCCCACCGTGCGCGACGCCGGTCTCGGATGTGCCGCTCCCGCCCCGTGGCGAGGACGTCCTCAGTCTCCACCCCCGAACGCCGCGTCGAACGAGGCGGACGGCGGCTCGAAGTCGTACCGCTTCAACGTGGCGAGCGCTTCCGGCGCCCCCACCAGCCGGTCCATCCCCGCGTCCTCCCACTCCACGGAGACCGGCCCGTCGTAGCCGATGGACCGGAGCATCCGGAACACGTCCTCCCACGGCACCTCACCGTGCCCCGCGGAGACGAAGTCCCAGCCCCGCCTCGGGTCGCCCCACGGGAGGTGGGAGCCGAGGCGGCCGTTGCGCCCGTCCAGCCGCCTGCGCGCCTCCTTGCAGTCCACGTGGTGGATCCGGTCCCGGAAGTCGTACAGGAAGCCCACGGGGTCGAGGTCCTGCCAGACGAAGTGACTCGGGTCGAAGTTCAGCCCGAACGCCGCCCGGTGGCCGACGGCCTCCAGCGCGCGGCGCGTGGTCCAGTAGTCGTACGCGATCTCGCCGGGGTGCACCTCGTGGGCGAACCGCACGCCCTCGGCGTCGAACACGTCCAGGACCGGGTTCCAGCGTTCCGCGAAGTCCTCGTATCCGCGCTCGATCATGTGCGGCGGGACCGGCGGGAACATCGCGACCAGGTGCCAGATGGAGGACCCGGTGAAGCCGACGACGGTACGCACCCCGAAGGCGGCGGCGGCGCGGGCGGTGTCCTTCATCTCCTCGGCGGCCCGACGGCGCACTCCCTCGGGTTCGCCGTCGCCCCAGATCCGGGCCGGCAGGATCCCCTGATGGCGTTCGTCGATCGGGTGGTCGCAGACCGCCTGGCCGACGAGGTGGTTCGAGACCGCCCAGCACCTGAGCCCGTACCGGTCGAGCAGCTCGCGCCGCCCGTCCAGGTAGCCGGGGTCGCTCAGGGCCTTGTCGACCTCGAAGTGATCGCCCCAGCAGGCGAGTTCGAGGCCGTCGTAGCCGAAGTCGCGGGCGAGCCGGCAGACCTCCTCCAGCGGCAGGTCGGCCCACTGACCGGTGAACAGGGTGAAGGGACGGGGCATGCGCGGGACCTCCTAGAGAACCACGGGGGTGTGTACGGAGTTGTTCTCGGCACTCTCCTGAACCGCCGCGAGCACCCGCTGGACCTGCAGCCCGTCGGCGAACGACGGTGCGGGGGCGGCCCCTTCGGCGATCGTCCGCACCAGGTCGCGGGCCTGGTGGACGAAGGTGTGCTCGTACCCGAGGGCGTGGCCCGGCGGCCACCACGCCTCCAGGTAGGGGTGCTGGGGCTCGGTGACGAGGATGCGCCGGAAACCCGCCGTGGTGGCGGGTTCGGTGTGGTCGTGGAAGGACAGTTCGTTGAGGCGTTCCAGGTCGAAGGCGAGCGAGCCGCGCTCCCCGTTGATCTCCAGGCGCAGCGCGTTCTTCCGTCCGGCCGCCATCCGGGTCGCCTCGAAGGAGGCCAGTGCCCCGGAGGCGAACCGGCCGGTGAACACGGTGGCGTCGTCGACGGTCACCGCCCCGTCCCCGCCACCGTCCCCGTCCCGGTGTGCGCCGGGGCCGAGGGTCGCGGGAAGTCCGGCGGACGGCCCGGCCGGCAGCGGCCGACGCGTCACGAACGTCCTGCTGAGCGCCGACACCCCGGTCAGCGGCTCCCCCGCCAGGTACTGCGCCAGATCGACGATGTGCGCGCCCAGATCGCCGAGCGCCCCGGAGCCGGCCCGTTCCCGTCGCAGCCGCCAGGTGAGGGGCGCTTCGGGATCGACGAGCCAGTCCTGGAGGTAGGCGGCGCGGACGTGGCGCAGGGTGCCGACCCGGCCCTCGCCGATCAGCCTTTGGGCATAGGTGATCGCGGGCACCTTGCGGTAGTTGAAGCCGACCATGGCCACCTGGCCGCTGGCCGCCGCCCGTGCGGCCGCCTCGGCCATGGTCTCTGCCTCGGCGACCGTGTTGGCCAGCGGTTTCTCGCACAGCACGTGCTTGCCGGCCTCCAGCGCGGCGATGGCGATCTCGGCGTGGCTGTCGCCGGGGGTGCAGATGTCGACGAGCTGTACGTCGTCCCGGGCGACGAGGGCCCGCCAGTCGGTCTCCGCCGCCGCCCAGCCGTGGCGGGCCGCCGCCGCGTCGACAGCCGCCCGGTCACGTCCGCAGATCGCGGCGAGCACCGGTCTCATCGGCAGCTCGAAGACGTGTCCGGCGGTGCGCCACCCCTGCGAGTGGGCGGCGCCCATGAACGCGTACCCGACCATGCCGATCCCGAGCGCGGGCACGCCCGGCACCGGGCGGTGCGTCGGGGGCCGCGCCTCGGCCTCCTGCGTGGTCTCTTCCCTGCGGGCCATCCGGGCTTCCTCCTCGTCGGTCGTTCGATGGGTGCGGCGGGCGGGCCGGTGCCCTCTCCCGGGGCGGCTCAGCCGAAGCCCGTCGCCAGGTACTGGTCGACGTTCTCCTTGGTGACCACCGCCGAGTAGAGGGTGAGGCTGCTCGGGATCTCCAGCTCGGCCAGGCCGCCGACGCCCTTGCCCTGGGCGAGTGCGCGGGCCAGGTCGATCGCGGAGGCGGCCATCGTCGGCGGGTACAGGACGGTGGCCTTCAGCACACCGTCGTCGGCCTTGATGGCGTCCATCGCCGCCCTGGACCCGGCGCCGCCGACCATCAGGAACTCGTCGCGGCCCGCCTGCTGAATGGCCCGCAGCGCGCCGACGCCCTGGTCGTCGTCGTGGTTCCACAGGGCGTCGATCCTCTTCTGCGCCTGGAGGAGCTGAGCCGTCTTCGCCTGCCCCGATTCGACGGTGAACTCGGCCGCCTGACGACCCACCAGCTCGATGTCGGGGTAGTTCTTCAACGCGTCGGCGAAGCCCTGGCTGCGCCGCTTGGTGAGTTCGAGGTTGTCGATGCCGGCCAGTTCGACGACCTTGGCGTCCGCCTTGCCCTTCAGCCGCTCGCCGATGTACGTACCGGCGTTGAGGCCCATGCCGTAGTTGTCGCCGCCGACCCAGCAGCGGTACGCCTGCGGGGAGGCGAAGATCCGGTCCAGGTTGACCACGGGGATTCCGGCCCGCATGGCCTCCAGGCCGACCTGGGTGAGTGCCTTGCCGTCGGCGGGGAGGACGACCAGGACGTCGACCTTCTTGTTGATGAGGGTCTTGACCTGACCGATCTGGGCGGCGGTGTCGTTGGAGCCCTCGGTGGTCTCCAGCGTCACGTCGGAGTACGTCGCCGCCCGCGCAGTGGCGTTCTCGTTGATGGCGTTGAGCCAGCCGTGGTCGGCCTGCGGGCCGGCGAAGCCGATCGTGACGTGCTTGCCGGGCCTGGCGTCGGCCGCGGCGCCGCCGCTGCGCGCGGCGTTCCCGGCCTTGGGTTCGTTGCTGGTGCAGGCGGTGAGGAGTGCGCCCGCGGACACGGCCGCGGTGCCGAACAGCAGTCCTCTGCGGCTGGTGTGTGGCATGGCTGTCCAACCCTTCATCCGGTGCGTGGCGTGTCGTACGGGGAACGGGGCGGGGAGTCGGGCGTCACGGGGCGTGTCAGGTCTCGCCGTGCGCGGACGTGCGGCGCTGGACCAGGACCGCGGCGACGATGATCGCTCCCTTGGCGATCTGCTGGACATCGCTCTGGAGGTTGTTGAGCGCGAAGATGTTGGTGATGGTGGTGAAGACGAGGACGCCGAGCACCGAACCGACGATGGTGCCGCGCCCGCCGCTGAGCAGGGTGCCGCCGATGATCGCGGCGGCGATGGCGTCCAGCTCGTACAGGTTGCCGTTGGTGTTCTGTCCCGAGCCGGACAGGATGACGAGCATGAAGGCGGCGATGCCGCAGCACAGCCCGGACAGCAGGTAGAGGCAGAGCCGCTGTCGTCGTACGTCGATGCCGGCCAGCCTGGCCGCCTCCGCGTTGCCGCCGATGGCGACCGTGCGGCGCCCGAAGGTGGTGCGGTTCAGCAGCAGCCAGCCGATGACGGTCACCGCGGCGAACATCATGACCAGCGGCGGGACGCCGAGGATGTACGAGCCGGGCAGCCCGAGGTCGAGCACCGACCGGACGGTGACGATCTGCGTCCTGCCGTCGGTGATCTGCAGGGCGAGTCCGCGCGCCGAGGCGAGCATCGCCAGGGTCGCGATGAACGGCACCATCCGCCCGTACGCGATGAGCAGCCCGTTCACCAGCCCGGCGGCGAGCCCGACGACCACGGCGGTGAACAGGATCCCCGCGAAGCCGTACTCCTGGGTGGCGACCGTGGTCGCCCAGACGGAGGCGAGCGCGACCATGGCACCGACGGAGAGATCGATGCCGCCGCTGGTGATGACGAAGGTCATCCCCACCGTCACGACACCGATGACGGAGGACTGGGTCAGGATCAGCTGGAGATTGCCGGTGTCGAGGAAGGTGTCGGGCTCGGTGAACCCGCCGACGGCGACGAGTACGGCGAGGACGCCAAGGAGCGAGAGCGTGCGCAGGTCCACGCGCGGTCCCGAGGTGCGCCGGCGCGCGTCCCGCTTCGAGGAGCCGGCGTCCGGCGCGTGCGCCCTGTCCGGCCCGCCCTGCCGTGCCGAGGAGACGGGGTGCGTCATGCTGTCGGACTCCCTTCCATCACGAGGGCGAGTACGCGGTGCTCGTCCAGCTCCCCAGCGGGCGCCGTGTGCACGACGCGGCCCTCGCGGAGCACCAGCACCCGGTCGGCGAGGCCCAGCACTTCGGGCACCTCGCTGGAGACGAGCAGGACGGCGAGGCCCTCGTCGGCCAGCCGGCGGATCACCGCGTACAACTCGGCGCGGGCGCCGACGTCGACGCCGCGGGTCGGTTCGTCGAGCAGCAGGACGCGGCATCCGCGCAGCAGCCAGCGCGCCACAACGGCCTTCTGCTGATTGCCGCCGGAGAGCGTGCGGACGGGTGCGTCGGGGTCGTCGGGGCGCAGGGAGAGTTCACGGACGGCGGCGCGGGCCGCGCGCCGTTCGGCCCCGCGATCCAGCCAACCGGCCCGGGCGAAGCGGGACAGGGAGGAGACGGAGACGTTGCGGGTGACGGATTCCAGCATCAGCAGGGCCTGCGCCTTGCGTTCCTCGGGGGCGAGTCCGACACCGGCGGCGACCGCCGCGCGGACACTGCCGGGCCGCAGCCGTCGGCCCGCGACGGTGACCCGTCCGGCGGTCGGCCTGCGGGCCCCGTAGACGGTCTCCAGGATCTCGGAACGTCCCGAGCCGACGAGCCCGGCCAGGCCGACGATCTCGCCCGCTCTCAACTCCAGGTCCAGCGGCGCGAACTCGCCCTTCCTGGCCAGCCCTTCGGCCTTCAGCACGGGGTCGGCCGCCGCGTGCGCGCCGCGCGCGGGGCGGGGCGGGAAGACGTGCTCGACGTCCCGGCCGGTCATCAGGGCGACGATGTCGCGCGTCGACGTGGACCTGACGGGCAGCCCCACGGCGACGGCGCGTCCGTCCTTCAGCACGGTCACCCGGTCGCCGATGCGACGGATCTCGTCCAGCCGGTGCGAGATGTGGACGACGGCGACCCCTTCGGCGGTGAGGGCGGCGACGACACGGAACAGGTTGTCGACCTCGTCCGGGTCGAGCGCGGCGGTCGGCTCGTCCATCACGATGAGCCGTACGTCGTGGGAGAGCGCCCGCGCCATGGACACGATCTGCTGCCCGGCCGCCGAAAGCCGGCCGACCTCGTGTGCCGGATCGATCTCGGGGTGCCCCAGGCGCTTCAGCAGCGCGACCGTGGCCGCGCGTGCCCGGCGGGTGCGGACGAGGACGCGGGCGGTGGTGGGCTCATGGCCGAGGAAGACGTTCTCGGCCACCGAGAGGCCCTGGACCAGGTCGAGTTCCTGGTAGATGGTGGCGATGCCCAGGCGCATCGCGGCGACGGGCGACTTGAGCACGACCGGCTCGCCGCACCAGGAGATCTCGCCGCCGTCGGGCCGGTGGGCCCCCGCCAGCACCTTGATGAGGGTGGACTTCCCGGCGCCGTTCTGGCCGAGGAGGCAGTGGACCTCACCGGCCCGGACCTCCAGGTCCACACCGTCGAGGGCGCGGACTCCCGGGAACGACTTGGTGATGTGGGACATGGTGAGCAGGGGTGGTTCTGGTGCCATGACGAATCCCCTCGGCGAATGGGGTCTCCCTGCTCGAGCGCAGACGAGAGCTTGGGGAGGGCCGGTGAGCGAGCGGGGTGGTACCGGGGTGCGCGCGTACGCATGTGTGCGTCGCTGCGCCTACGCGTGTGCACGGGTGTCGGTCGCGGGGCGGGCGGGTGCGGTCCTGCGCTGTACGCCGGTGTGCGGGTGGGCGGGGGTACGGGGTGCGCTGGTGCGGGGGCTCACGACCTGGGGGCGATAGGGAGCCCGCTCCCCATCGGTCCCCAGGTCGTTACGGCTGTACGGGTCCGGCTTCGCCGGTGTACGGGCTCACGGATGCATGGAGGCGGTGCTGCGGATGCACCACCGGCCCGGGGTCAGGCCGGTGAGAACACGTGGTCGCTGATGAGCCGGGCCCCGCCGATGACTCCGGCGGCGTTCCCCAACTCGCCCAGCACGATGGGAAGATTGCCGGTGGCCAGCGGCAGCGACTGGCGGTAGACCTGGGTCCGGACGCTGGCGAGCAGTGTGTGCCCGAGACCGGTCACCCCACCGCCGATCACCACCAGGCCGGGGTTGAAGAAGCTGACGAGTCCCGCGATCACCTGGCCGACCCGGTTGCCGCCCTCGCGGATCAGGCCGAGTGCCATGGCGTCACCGGCGGCCGCGGCGGCGGCCACATCGGCGGCGGTGAGAGCCCCGGCCGCCTCCAACCGGCCGGCCAGCTCCGCCGACCGCCCGGTCCGCGCCGCGTCCTGCGCGTCACGGGCGAGCGCGGCACCGCTGAAGTGGGCCTCCAGACAGCCCCGGTTGCCGCAGGCGCAGAGCCGCCCGTCGGGTTCGACCCGTATGTGGCCGATGTCCCCGGCGCTGCCGGTCGTACCCCGGTGGACCTCGCCGCCGGCCACGATGCCGCAGCCGATGCCCGTACCGATCTTGACGCAGAGGAAGTCGCCGACGGAGCGCGCGACACCGGCGTGCTGCTCCCCCATCGCCATCAGGTTCACGTCGTTGTCGACCATGACGGGGCAGCCCAGCTCCTGGCTGAGCGCCTCGCGGACCGGGAAGCCGTCCCAGCCGGGCATGATCGGCGGTGCGACCGGTACGCCTTCGGGGAAGCGGACCGGCCCGGGGACTCCGATGCCCGCGCCGTCGAAGCCCTCGGCGAGTCCGGAGGCCCGGAGCCCGGCCGCCATCGCGAGCACCTGCTCGAAGACGGCGACGGGGCCCTCGCGCACGTCCATGGGGTGATTGAGGTGGCCCAGGACCTCCAACTCGGCGTTGGTCACGGCCACATCGACGGACGTGGCCCCGATGTCGACGCCGAGGAAGCGCAGTCGCGGGTCGAGCCGGATGTTGTGCGAACGGCGCCCGCCCCGGGACGCGGCGAGCCCGTCGGCCACGACGAGTCCGGTCCCCAGCAGCCGGTCGACCTCGACGGCGAGCTTGGAACGGGAGAGTTCGACCTGGTCCCCCAACTGCGCCCGCGAGTGGGGGCCGCCGTCGCGCAACAGCCTGAGCAGCCGCGCCTGATGCGCGTTCGCGGGTCGTGCCGTCATGCGTCTCACGCGCCCCTCCCCGCCTCATCGGCCTGTCCGTCCGGGCTTTCGAGGGGAACGTAGCAGCGGTTGCCGGGGGTGGGAAGAAGTCGCGTCGGAATCCGTCTCAACTTTCTCCACATCGTGGACAAAGCCGTTGGTCCGTCGGCTCGTCGACCCGAGTGGCGCCGTGTTCCGGCGCGGGGCCCTTCCGGCTCCGGTACGACGCCCCTCCCCGGCACCCTCGCGGGCGAGGTCACGGACTCAGGGGCAGCGGATCACCTGACCCGCGTACGACAGGTTCCCGCCGAAGGCGAACAGCAGCACCGGGTCGCCGGAGTGCACCTCTCCGCGCTCCACCAGCTTGGACAGGGCCATCGGGACGGAGGCGGCCGAGGTGTTGCCGGAATCCACGACGTCCCGGGCGACGATCGCGTTGACCGCGCCGATCTTCCTGGCGATGGGCTCGATGATCCTGAGATTCGCCTGGTGCAGCACCACCGCGGCCAGCTCCTCCGGCGTGACGCCTGCCTTGTCGCACACCTTGCGGGCGATGGGCGGCAGTTGGGTGGTGGCCCAGCGGTACACGGACTGCCCCTCCTGCGCGAAGCGCGGGGGCGTGCCCTCGATCCGTACCGCGTGCCCCATCTGCGGAACCGATCCCCACAGCACGGGACCGATCCCGGGCCGGCCCCCACCGTCCGCACGCGCATCGCCGCGATCCGCGACGACGACCGCGGCGCCGGCTCCGTCACCGACGAGCACGCAGGTACTGCGATCGGTCCAGTCCGCGACATCCCCCATCTTGTCGGCGCCGATCACGAGGACGCGTTCGGCCGCGCCGGCCCGGATGGTGTGATCGGCGGTGGCGAGGGCGTGGGTGAAGCCGGAGCAGACCACGTTGATGTCCATCACCGCGGGCGAGGCCATGCCGAGCCGGGCAGCGACCCGCGCCGACATGCTCGGTGACCGGTCGATGGCGGTGGACGTCGCGACCAGGACCATGTCGATCTCGGCGGGCCGCAGCCCCGCCGAGGCGAGCGCCTTGGCGGCCGCGTTCGCGGCCAGTTCGTCGACCGGCTCGTCAGGGCCACCCACATGGCGGGTCCTGATGCCGACGCGGCTGGTGATCCACTCGTCGCTGGTATCGACCATGGCCGCCAGGTCCTCGTTGGTGAGCACCCTGGCGGGCTGATAGTGGCCGAGCGCCACGACACGTGAGCCGGTCATGTACAGGTTCCCCTCGCTACGTATGGCAGGAACCAACCAGTCTTGGTCGCTACCGACCGGTACGGGGACACGTGTTCCCACAGGAATGGCAGGCGGTCGTTGGAGGTTCGATCACAGCCCCGCCCGCCGCCCGGCCCCGGACCTCCCCGACGTGGGCCGCGGGGCCCGCGAAACGGGGCCGCCGGGCGGCGGCCACCACCAGCGCGCACGCGGCGACGGCCTCGATGGCAGACTCCCTGTGCAGGACGACGACAGGACGACGAGGCGGTCGAGGCCGCCTCCCCGCACGACGAGAATCGGGTTCACGGCTATGGGACGGGTCACCGAGCGCCGCCGCACCATCCGCATCCGGGACGGGGCGGTCTCCGCGCGCCCCGACACACTCGTCGCCGAGGAGCCCCTGGAGATCCGGCTGAACGGCAGGCCGCTCGCCATCACGATGCGCACCCCGGGCGACGACTTCGCGCTGGCGGCGGGCTTCCTGGTGAGCGAGGGCGTCGTCGGCGACGGCTCCGAGGTGCAGTCGATCGTCTACTGCGCCGGGGCGACGGCGGAGGGTGGGAACACGTACAACGTGGTGGACGTGAGGCTCGCCCCCGGCGTCCCGGTCCCCGACGTCGCGCTCGAACGCCATGTGTACACCACGTCGTCCTGCGGCCTGTGCGGCAAGGCGAGCCTCGACGTGGTCCGCACCACCACCCGGCACCCGATCGCCGACGCTCCCCCGCTCCTGGTCGAGCCCGCGCTGCTCGCGGCCCTGCCGGACCGGCTGCGGGCGGCGCAGCCGGTCTTCGACCGCACCGGAGGTCTCCACGCGGCGGCGCTCTTCTCGGAGGCGGGCGAGCTCCTGGACGTCCGGGAGGACGTCGGCCGCCACAACGCGGTGGACAAACTCGTCGGCCGGGCCCTGACCGACCGGCGGCTGCCGCTGTCCCGGACGATCCTGCTGGTGTCGGGGCGTGCCTCGTTCGAGCTGGCCCAGAAGGCCGTGATGGCCGGTATCCCGATGCTCGCGGCGGTCTCGGCGCCGTCGTCCCTCGCCGTGGACCTGGCGGCCGAGACCGGACTGACCCTGGTGGGCTTCCTGCGGGGACCGTCGATGAACGTGTACGCGGGCGAGCAGCGCATCGTCCTGGAGCCGACGGCCGGCCAGGACTGACACGCCGCCGGGCGTCCCGCGGGCCGGCATCCGCGTCGCCCCGCGCCCGCGCGCATCTGCCCGCACCGAAGGGCCGGGTTCCGATCCCGCCCCGCCGGCCGGCAGCCTCGCCGCCCACGCCCCGGGCGCTGCCCCGCCCCGGCCCTGCCGGCGCACGGTCACGGCCGTCCGGCCACCGGGCCCTGTGTCATGTCGCGGTCCTCTCGGTCACCGCGCCGCCGCGCCGCCCCGGCTGCTCGTCGGTCCCCGGCGCCACGGATGTCTCCGCAGGCTCCACGAGCGTCTCCGCGCGCTCGGGGGCCGCCTCCGGCAGATCGCGCGAGCGGCGCTTGGCGAGCACCGCGCACACCATCAGCTGCATCTGGTGGAAGAGCATGAGCGGCAGCACGGCGAGGGACGCCTGTGCGCCGAAGAGCACGCTCGCCATCGGCAGCCCGGAGGCGAGGCTCTTCTTCGATCCGGCGAACTGGATGGCGATCCGGTCCTCCCGGTCGAACCCCAGCCGCTTCGCCCCGTACCAGGTCAGCGTGAGCATCAGCGCGAGCAACAGCGCCTCGGCGCCGAGCAGCGCCCCGAGCCGGGCCGGGGTGACCTGGTGCCAGATGCCCGTGACCACGCCCTCGCTGAACGCCGTGTAGACGACGAGGAGGATCGAGCCGCGGTCGACGTGGCCGAGGATCTTCCTGTGGCGGGTGAGGAAGCCGCCGATCCAGCGGCGCAGCAGTTGCCCGGCCACGAACGGCAGCAGCAACTGGACCCCGATCCTCAGCAGCGCGTGGGCCGAGAAGCCGCCGCCGCTGTGGCCGAGCAGCGCGGCGGCGAGCAGCGGGGTGAGGAACATGCCGGCGATCGAGGAGAAGGAGCCCGCGCAGATCGCCGCGGGCACGTTGCCGCGGGCGATGGAGGTGAAGGCGATCGACGACTGGATGGTCGAGGGGACGAGGCAGAGGAACAGGAAGCCGCTGTGGAGCTGTGGCGTCAGGACGTACGGCACCAGTCCTCGGGCCGCCAGCCCGAGCAGCGGGAACGCAACGAAGGTGCAGGCCACAACGGTGAGGTGGAGCCTCCAGTGCGTGAGGCCGTCGACGGCCTCGGCGGTGGAGAGGCGGGCACCGTACAGGAAGAAGAGGAGCGCGACCGCTCCCGTCGAGGCGCCGCCCGCGACGTCCGCGACGGCCCCCGACGCGGGCAGTATCACCGCGACCGCGACCGTGCTGATCAGCGCCAGGATGTACGGGTCGACCGGCAGCCAGGACGGCAGCCTCGGGGTGCGGCGGCTCATGTGCTCCACACGTTCTCTCGGATCCGTTCGTTCCCTCCCATCCTGCTGACGGCCGAGGCGATCGGGAAACCCGCACACTGTTCTCACTGTCATCACGCTCCGCGATAGCCTGGGGTTTCATGTACGACCCCACGCAGCTTCGGACGTTCCTCGCCGTCGCCCAGACGTTGAGCTTCACCCAGGCCGCCCGTCGGCTGGGGGTGCGGCAGTCCACGGTGAGCCAGCACGTGCGGCGCCTGGAGGACGCGACGGGGCGGCCGTTGTTCACCCGCGACACCCACCGGGTCGATCTCACCGCGGACGGCGAGGCGATGCTCGGCTTCGCCCGGACGATACTGGAGGCCCACGAACGGGCCGCGGCCTTCTTCGCGGGGACACGGCTGCGGGGGCGGTTGCGGTTCGGGGCCTCCGAGGACGTCGTGCTGACGCGGTTGCCGGAGATCCTCGAGTCCTTCCGCCGTGATCACCCGGAGGTCGATCTGGAGCTGACGGTGGAGCTCTCCGGGATCCTGCACCAGCGGCTGGCGGCGGGGCGGCTCGATCTGGTGCTCGCCAAGCGGCGCGCGGACGACACGCACGGGGAACTCGTCTGGCGCGACGCGCTGACCTGGATCGGCGCACCGCGGCTGCGGATCGACCCGGACCGCCCGGTTCCTCTGGTGCTCTACCCGCCGCCGGGCATCACCCGGGCCCGTGCCCTGGAGGTCCTGGAGCGGCACGGCAGGTCCTGGCGGATCGCCTGTACGAGTACGAGCCTCAGCGGTCTGATCGCGGCGGCCCGTGCCGGGCTCGGCGTGATGGCCCACAGCCGCGGCCTGGTTCCGCCCGGTCTGGCGCCGCTGCCCGCCAGGTCCGGTCTGCCCGATCTGGGCGGCGTGGACTTCGTCCTGCTGCACGGCCGCCGCCGGGACGGGTCGTCGGCGGCCGACGGATCGCCGGAGGCCGCGGACGCCCTGGCCGCGGCGATCCTGACGGGCGCCGACCGGCTGATCCGTGCGCCGGAGCGGCCGGACCGGGACCCATACCCGGGCCCGCCCCATCCGTCCTGAACGTGAACGTGTCCGTCCCGAACGTGAGCGCATCCGCCCCGCACGTGAGTGACCGTCGCGCACGGATTCGGTGGAGATACCGGCGACGGCCTCTTGGACCGACCGGGCCTTGCCCATCCGGCCGGATATCGGTGGCCGGCCCGTGGGCGGGCCATGGAGTCCGCCGGTCCGGGCCCCTCCCGCCGCGCCGCCCGTTGGGGTAGCGTCGCGGCGCTGTGCGAAGCGCCACGAGGAGCAGGTCATTGCGCGATTTCACTGTCCCACCCATGGCTGCCGCTCCCCTCGTGGGCGGACTGGCCGACGTGGTGTTCGCATACGCCGAGGAAGAGCCCGACCGGATCGCCCTCGGCCGCAAGGACGGACACGGAAACTGGCGGGATGTCACCGCGGCGGCGTTCCGTGACGAGGTGCTGGCGCTGGCCAGGGGGCTGATCGCGCACGGGGTCCGGTTCGGCGACCGGGTGGCTCTGATGTCGCGCACCCGCTACGAGTGGACGCTCTTCGACTTCGCGCTGTGGTCGGTCGGCGCCCAGTCCGTGCCCGTGTATCCGACGTCCTCGGCCGAGCAGGTCCGCTGGATGCTGCACGACGCGGACGTGTCCGCCGTCATGGTCGAGCACGAGGACCACGCGATGACGGTGGCGTCGGTGATCGACCGGCTGCCCGGCATCAAACGCCTCTGGCAGCTCGACGCCGACGCGGTGGCCGAACTGGTCGACGCGGGCGCCCGGGTCGCGGACGAGGTCGTGCACCGCCACCGGCGCGCGGTGACCCCCGATTCGGTGGCGACCGTCATCTACACCTCCGGAACCACGGGACGGCCCAAGGGCTGCGTGCTCACGCACGCCAACTTCATGTTCGAGACGGACACCATGGCCTCCCGCTGGCAGTCGGCCTTCCGCTCCCGGCCGGGCGACGAGGCGGCCACCCTGCTCTTCCTGCCGCTGGCACACGTCTTCGGCCGCATGGTCGAGATCGCGGCGGTCCGCGGCCGGGTGAAGCTGGGCCACCAGCCGGCACTGTCGGCACAGGTCCTGATGCCGGACCTGGTCTCGTTCCGGCCGACGTTCGTCCTCGCCGTGCCGTACGTCTTCGAGAAGGTCTTCGCCGCCGCCCGGCGCAGGGCCGAGGCCGAGGGACGGGCCGGCGCGTTCGACAAGGCGGTGGACGTCGCCGTCATGTACGCGGAGGCGATGGAGGCGCGGGCGTTCGGCACCGGTCCGGGGCCGTCTGCCGGACTGCGTGTGCAGCACCAGTTCTTCGACAAGGTCGTGTACCGGAAGGTGCGTGAGGCGCTGGGCGGCAGGATCCGGCACGCCATGTCCGGCGGATCCGGGATGGACCGGCGGCTCGGACTGTTCTTCGAGGGCGCGGGGGTCACCGTGTACGAGGGGTACGGGCTGACCGAGTCGACCGCGGCAGCCACCGCCAATCCGCCCGAGCGCACCCGGTACGGCACGGTCGGGCAGCCGGTCCCGGGCACCACGGTGCACATCGCGGAGGACGGCGAGGTGTGGGTGCACGGTGCCCATGTGTTCGCGGGCTACCTGGGCGATCCGCAGGCCACCGCGGCCGTCCTGCGCGACGGCTGGCTGGCCACCGGTGACCTGGGGGCGCTCGACTCGGACGGCTATCTGACGATCACGGGGCGGAAGAAGGAGATCCTGGTGACGTCGGGCGGCAAGAGCGTGTCACCGGCCGGCCTGGAGGAGCGGGTGCGGGCGCATCCGCTGGTCGCGCAGTGTCTGGTGGTCGGCAACGACCGGCCGTATGTCGCGGCGCTGGTCACGATCGACCAGGACGCGGTGGAGCACTGGCTCGCCATGCGGGGCCGGGAGCGGCTCCGGCCGGAGGAACTGGCGCGCGACCCGGGCCTGGAGGCGGAGATCCGGCGCGCGGTGGTGGCCGCCAACACGGCGGTGTCCCAGGCCGAGTCGATCCGCACGTTCCGGATACTGGCGCGTCCGTTCAGCGAGGAGCACGGTCTGCTCACACCGTCGCTCAAGTTGAAGCGCAAGGCGATCGAGGAGGCGTACGCGGCGGAGGTCGACGCGTTGTACCGCTGAGGCACGGTGCGCGGTGCCGTGCCCCAGCGGTGCGGCACCGCGCCCGCCGGCGGCACGGGACGCCCCTCGGCCTCGGGTGACCGGGCCGGCCTCAGGTGATCGAGACGCGCGACAGCTTGTCCGCGCCGGGCGGCTCCTTCCCGTTGTGTGGTCGGACTCGACGGCGCCGCGGACGATCGTCGCGGACTCCGCCTCGTACCGGGTCGCGGTCGCGGCGGCGGACGGCGGCGCCGCGTGCACCGGCCCGGCGCAGAGCAGCATCACCGCGAGGGCCGCCGTTCCCCTCCGCGCCGTGGTGAGTGTTGCGACCCGCATCAGAGCTCCGTCAGGGAACCCAGTAGTTGCCGGACGCGACGATCATCGACTGAAGCTGGACGCTTCCGCCGTAGTAGGAGCCCGGGTCGATCGAGGTGCCCGCGATCTTCTTCCAGAGCGCGTCGAGCCATGCCTGGGAACCCGGGTCGGTCAGCGCGGCCACGGCGAACGGGGCGGTGAAGGCCATGTCGTGACCGCTGTCGAACGCGCTGCCGTCGAGACGGTAGCCGGTTACGATCTTGTTGGGGTCGCCGCCCGTCTTGGACTTGATCCAGGAGTTCATCTTGCGCGCCGAGGCGAGCGAGGCGCTGCCCCCTCCGGTGACGGCGTCCGCGCCGACGCGCCACGGGTCGCGGCAGGCGTTCCAGGAGTAGTCGCCGTCGTTGGGCCCTTCGAGCACCTCGCCCGGCGCGGGCTTGGCCGTGCCGTCGGTGTTGACGACGAAGTCCGCCAACAGCCCGGTGCTCGACGCGTACGTGGACTGCTGACTCGTGATCAGTTTCTGGTGGGCGGTGCGCACGGTGTCCCAGGTGCTGTCGCCCGTGGCCTTCTTGAACGCGCGGAAGTGGTCGAGCATCCAGTCCGAGGAGCGGGTCATCCAGTGGTGGGACTCCCCGGAGTCCGACCAGTCGCCGAGCAGCGTGAGGTGGGTGGTCGGGTTGATCTCGCTCTTCTTGATGGCGTTGATGCGCTTGACCGCGAGGCCCTTGTAGTCGTAAGTGCCGGACGAGCCCCACTGCTTGTCGGCGAGGAGCAGTCCGAAGGCGACGTCGAGATCGCCGTCGGTCGCGGAGTCGGATCCGTTGACGCTCTTGCAGGAGGAGTTCTGCTCGGCGGCGAGGAGGTTGGAGTTGTTGACCGAGGGGTGCGCGAGCACGTACTTCACCATGCCGTCGAAGACGGTCTTCGCGTCCGGATCGGCACCGGCCATCGTCGCCGTGATGACCATGCCGTAGCCCTGGGCCTCGGCGACGTAGGGGTGGTCGGCGTCCGGCGAGACGACCTCGTACCAGCCGTTGCCGCAGTTCTTCTTGACGAACGCGGACTTCCAGGCGTTGTACGTCTTGACCACTGCCTGGTCGAGCGTGGACTGCGAGCCGGACGGCTTCAGCGTTCCCGCCGCGTACGGGAAGGTGTGGCTGCCGAAAGGCACGGCGGGACCGGCGGCGGCGCCGTCCGCCACCGCGGAGGCGGACGGTGTGCCGAGCAGGGGCAACAGCAGTCCGGCGGCGGCGAGCGCCGCCCCGCCGACCGTCAGCTTCTTGGTGGTGATACGCATGGGACCTCCTCAGCCCTGGTACTGGACGACGATCCTGGTGAACTCGTGCGGGGTCCGGGACACCCCGTCGCAGGCGTCCGCGTCGGTGCCCGAGCCGCCCGTCGCCGCCATCACGTCGGTCGGCTTCCGCGGGTTCGCCCGGCCCGGGTACGCGTACGGGGCCGCGGCCGTCGCGGCTGCGGAGTCGGGCCCGCCGCCCGGATCACCGGCCGCCGCGCCGGCGGACGCCCTCGGCACCTGCCCCAGCAGGGGCAGCAGCAGACAACTGAGACCGGCGAGTACGGCAGCGGTACGACGTGGGGGTCGGTCACCGTGCACGGACGCTCCCTTCCAGATACACGTTAGGAAAGCTTCCTAACCATCACTGCATGGGATTCCCTCGCGGACGATCTGTCAATGCCCCTCGCGGACCCAAATATCTCTTGCCGTACGCGAGTTCGCCGGATTCCGGACACTTCGGGCATGAATCACGGCCACCGGGGCGTGAGCGGGGCCGCGACGGGCCGGTCCGTCAGGGCCGGACCTCCGCGGGCGGCCGTGCGGCAGACGGACCACCAGTCCGCTGGAAGGACCGCGTACCGGACAGGTCGCCATCGCGCCGGGGCCGCCGGGGAATGCCTGGCGCGCCCTGATCGTTGAAGGTGAGAATCCCGACCGACGACGTAAGGATCGACCGCTCGTGAGCAAGGTCCCCTCCATCACCCTCAACAACGGCGTCGAGATGCCGCAGCTCGGTTTCGGTGTCTGGCAGGTTCCGGACGACGAGGCCGAGAAGGCGGTCGCGACGGCCATCGAGTCCGGGTACCGGAGCATCGACACCGCCGCGATCTACGAGAACGAGAGGGGCACCGGCCGGGCCCTGGCGGCCTGCGGTGTCGCCCGTGAGGAACTGTTCGTCACGACGAAGCTGTGGAACAGCGAGCAGGGGTACGACTCCACCCTGCGCGCCTTCGACGCCTCGCTCGACAGGCTGGGTACGGACTACGTCGATCTGTATCTGATCCACTGGCCGCTGCCGGCGAAGGACGCGTACGTCGACACGTACAAGGCGTTCGAGAAGATCTGTTCCGAAGGCCGCGCAAGGGCCATCGGGGTCTCGAACTTCCTCCCGGAGCACCTGGAGCGCCTGCTCGGCGAGACGTCCGTGGTACCGGCGCTCAACCAGATCGAGCTCCACCCGCAGCTCCAGCAGGCCGAGTCGCGCGCCTTCCACGCCGCACACGGCATCGCGACCGAGGCATGGTCCCCGCTGGGGCAGGGCAAGGGCCTCCTGGAAGCGCCGACCGTCGTCGCGATCGCGCGGAAGCACGGCCGCACACCCGCCCAGGTGGTGCTGCGCTGGCACATCCAGGCGGGGAACGTGGTGATCCCGAAGTCCGTGACGCCGTCGCGGATCGTCGAGAACATCGACGTGTTCGGCTTCGAGCTGGACGCCGACGACCTCGCCGCGATCGCCGCACTGGACGAGGGCAAGCGCCTCGGCCCGGATCCGGCCGACTTCAACGTCGGCGCCTGAGCGGTGCCATCGCGGCCGGTGACCGCACGGGCCTTGGGGAGCACGGCCCGGACGGCCACGCGGGCCGTCGCCCGACCGGGCGACGGCCCGCCCCTGGAGACACGCGGCGCCGCAAGGGCGTCCGCGTACCGGTACGGCGGGGTCGGGAGAGCGGACCGCTGACCGCGCCGCCCGGACTTCACCCCTCCGCGGCGAGAACGCCGGGAGGGGGGTCGGCATCCGCCGAGCCCGGCCGTGCACAACCGGCCGGGACCTGACGGCCGGGACGTGGGCGGCGTCTGCCGCGCCGGCACCACGTTCGGCCGCCCCGGCCACGACCCCCGCCCGGGGCCGCGGCCGAGTGCCGCGAGCCGATGGCCGCACGCGGCGTGGCCGCTGCGGTCGGCTGGCAGTGCCTCACCGTCCGGCTTTAGTATGGCGAGGCAGGTGGATGTATTTGTCAGGCGTTTGCAGATGTGGGCATCCGGGACCGGGGTCACGATCCCGGATGTCCTGACTGGAACCCCGGCCCGATTCCGGCGGGCCGGGGTTCTACGTCGGGCCTGCGACCATCGTCACTGCGTCGGGGCCGCGACCGTCACCCTTCCTCGCCGTAGCCCTCGTCGTCGTAGTCGCCGCCGTAGCCCTCGTCGTAGTCGTCCCCGTAGTCGCCGCCGTGACCGTGGCCACGATGGTGCTCGATCACACGGAAGCTGCCGACCACGCCGTTCTCCACGCGCACGCCGCCCTTGACACGGCCCGGATGGACGCCGTCGCTGGAGCTCCACGGTCCGACGGTGGCGATGGGGGCGCCGTTGTCGCAGGTGACGCCGCGGAAGACCTCGACGGTCCGGTGGCTCTCGTTGCGGATGTTGAGGCTCTTGGAACCGAGCCCGCTGATCACGACCACGCAGCCGCCCGGGCGGTCGGAGTACGTCCGCTCGTTGATGTGGATGCGGCCCTCGTGGTGGTGGCGGTGGTGGCCGCCGTAGCCGCGGTCCTCGTGGCGCTTGCCGCCCCTGTCCTCGTTGCCCCTGTCCTCGTTGCCCTTGCCTTCATCGCCCTTGCCTGCGTCGCCGCCCTCGAGAACCGAAACGGGAGCGGCCTGCCGAACGACCGGGGCTGCCTGGACCTGCTCGGGGGTGGCGGCCGAGGCGTACGTGATACCAGTGGCTGCCACGGCCGCGGCGGCCGCGACAGCTGCGGTGACCATCGTCGAACGAGTAACCATGTCGCTTCTCCTGTCTCAGAGAGGCCGGCTGAGCAGTCGACCCGGAATGAAAGTACTTACGATTTTTCATACCTGTCATACCGGACACGTCGAAGGGCGATATCGGGACTCCGATCGGAGTACACGAGGTACGCCATATGTCATTTCTGCCTCAGCGAATTCTTCATCAACCCCCTTGAAAATAAGCTGAATTGATGCCTTGTTAGCCTGTACAGGCGAATTGCTGATGCCTCCTCACCCCCGCGACAGCGTGTCTCTTGTTGACACGCCCCGAACCATGCGGCCATTCGGGGGCGCGACCCTCCTTTTCAGGGAGGCCCCGCGGTCCGGCCTTTTCGAGCATCCGCACCCGGCATTTTCCGGCTGCCAGGCGATTTCCGGCCGACATTCGCCTCCCGGCACTCCGGCCGCCTTCGGGGTACGCCGCTCGCGGCGCGGCGGGCCGGGAGGGACGGCCGGTGCGGCCGCCGCTCCCGGCCCGCCGTGTCCGGCAGACCTCAGCCCCTCACCGGACGGGACCGCCTCGTCGGCCCACATGCACCGTGCGTGCCATGAGCAGGAAGACGTCGGGGCGACGGCGCAGTCCGGCAGGGTCCTCGGGGTCGAGGAGCCTGTCGAGCACCGCGATGTCCTCGGCCGCGAGGACTCCTTCGAGCATCTCGCGACGCCGGGTGAACTCCGCGACGACGTGGTCGCGCGCCGAATCGGACAGCGGCGCCGGGAGGTCGAGCAGGAAGCTGCGGGGACCGTGCGGCCGCAGCCCTGCCGCGCCGAGCAGTGCGCTCCAGTCCTCGGTCTCGCGCCTGGTGCCGGGCAGGGAGGCCCGCATCGACTCGAACCAGTCCGCGGTGGCCGCTTCGATCCTCGCCTCCAGCCCAGGCCGTCCCATGCCCATGTCGCGCGGCAGGTGACGGGGGGCCAGTCCGCCCTCGACCAGGGCGACGGCGCCTCCGGGGCGCAGCAGCGCGGCGAAACCGGCGAGGACGGCGCCCTGGTCGCCCATGTGGTGCAGGGCGTTGCCGGCCCAGATGAGGTCGGCCTCCCCCAGCCGGTCGAGGTCTTCGGGAAGGTCGGCCCGGTGGGTGCCGACACGATCGCCGAGACCGCGCCGTTCGGCGCGGGCCCGAGCACGCTCCAGAAGGGCCTCGGTCCCGTCGACGGCGACGACCTCCGCCTCGGGGAACACCTCGGCCAGCAGGCAGGTGATGACGCCGGGCCCGCTGCCGATGTCCAGGATCCGGCGCACTTCGGGGGCCCTGGGCAGTCCGGCGATCCAGCGGGCCGCCGCCTCGTACTGCGGGCGGCACAGTTCGCCCTCCCGCTCCAGGACCGGGGCCATGGCGTCCCAGTCGAAGTCGGCGTCCCCGTGACGATGGCCCGGGGCGGCACCCTGCCCGTGGCCGTGCGCGGCGTGGGAGGTGCCGTGCGGATGACCGTGTCCGTTGTGTTGGCTCATGGCGACAGCCTCGCCACGCCCCGACACCCCGGCAAGCTTCGTTGCCGGTTCGGCAAAACACACTCCGGTGTGCCCGGTCCGTGTCGTCGTCCATGGCCGCCCACGGCGTCGCGCATGGTCGCCCGTCGCCCCGGACGCAGTCGCCCGACGCCCCGCGCCCGGTCACCCGGCTGCCGCGCATCCGGGGTTCGGCCCCGCAACGTGACCGGCCGGACCTCGTGTCCGGCTGCTTTGGCCCCGGTGCCCTCCCCCGGGCGGCTACCGCACGCCGTGGCCGCCCGCGATCGCCGCCACCCGGGCGGCGAGGACCAGGTCGTGCTCGGTGACTACGCCACCGGCGTCATGGGTGTTCACGGACAGGGTGACGGTGTTGTATCCGAGGATCAGGTCGGAGTGGTGGTTCAGCTCGTCCTGGATCTGCGCCACGTGCACGGTCAGCCCGGCGGCGGCGAAGTGCGTGCGCAGGCGGTAGGTGCAGGTGATCCGGTCCCCCTCCAGCGACCAGCCGGGCAGGTCGCCCAGACGTTCCTCGATCTCCTGCCGCGACAGTGGTTCGGCGGGCATGGTGCGACTCCCTCACGAGCGGTCGGTTCCGGTCGGCGGTGGCGGTGACGTTACGGTCTGGGTATGACAACTGTCGCGTTTGACACGGGCGTAGGGCCGCTGCTGCGCCGTTGGCGGGAGCAGCGACGGATCAGCCAGTTGGAGCTGGCGCTCCGTGCCGACTCCTCCGCCCGGCACATCTCCTTCATCGAGACGGGTCGCTCCCGCCCCAGCGAGGACATGGTCCTGCGGCTGGCGGAACACCTGGACGTCCCGGTCAGGGAACGCAATGCCCTGCTGGTGATGGCCGGTTACGCACCGCGGTACGCGCAGACCTCGTTCGACGACCCCGCGCTGGCCCCGGTGCGCGAGGGGATGGAGCGGCTGCTCCGGGGCTACGACCCGTATCCGGCGCTGGTCGTCGACGGCGTGTACGACGTGGTGGCGGCCAACCGGGGGATCGAGATGCTGCTGGAGGGGGTGGCCGGGCATCTGCTGGTGCCGCGGTTGAACGCGATGCGGCTCACGCTCCACCCGGAGGGCCTGGCGCCACGCATCCGCAACCTCCGCGAGTGGCGTGCCGATCTGCTCGCGCAGATGAGGCGTCAGATCGCCCTGGCCCGTTCGGCGGAACTGCGCGAGCTGTACGAGGAGGTCGCCGGCTACCCGTCACCGGAGCCTGCCGACGGGACGGACGGCTCCGGGGCGGCCGGGAACACGGACGGTCCGGTCAGGAAGGCGGACGGGGCCGCCGCGAGCGCGGAGCGGGCTGGCGGCGGGGCCCATGCCGCGTCGGGCATCCCGTCGTTCGCGTTGCCGTTGCACATCGAGCACGGCGGCCGGGTGCTCTCGTTCATCTCGTCCATCGCGACGTTCAACACGCCGATGGATGTGACGGTGGCCGAGCTGGCCATCGAGACGTTCCTGCCCGCCGACCCGGCGACCGCCGATCATCTGCGGTCCCTCGCTTCCTGACGGTCGGGCGGGTCCGGGGCGCCGATGCCGCCCGCCCCCCTTCCCGAGGTCGGTCACCCGGTTCGGGAAGGGGCGGGCGGACGGCCGGCGCCGGTCGGAGCCGCTACACGCGTGCTCCGTTGTCGAGCGGATCCCGCTGTACCGTCCGCTTGCCGGAGCGGTTCCTCGGGGCCCGCTTCCGGGCGGGCGGCGGGGCCTTGCTGCTGCGTTCCAGCAGGAGTGCGGTCGGTACGGCGGTCATCACCGAGGAGTACGTTCCGACGCAGATCCCGATCAGCAGGGCGAGGGCGAAGTCCGCGAGCGAGTCACCGCCGAGCACGGCGAGGGCGGCCAGGATGAAGAGGGCGCCCATGCCCGTGTTGACGGTTCGGGGCACGGTCTGGAGCACCGCCCGGTTGGCGACCGTGGCGACGGGTGTGCGGCGGGCCTTCGCCCACAGTTCCCGGACCCGGTCGAAGACCACCACGGAGTCGTTGACGGAGTACCCGATGACGGTGAGGAGCGCGGCGAGGAAGATGCCGTCGACGGTGCGTCCGAGCCAGGCGAAGGCGCCGATCAGGATGATGACATCGTGGACCAGCGCCGCGACCGCGCCCACGGCGAACGTCCAGCGGAACCGGATCGCCAGGTATGCCAGCTGTACGAAGACGGCGATGCAGAGCGCGATCAGGGCGTTGCGCCGGAGTTCGTCGCCGAGGCTGGGGCCGATGAGCTCGTCGCGGACCTTGGTGGTCTCGCCCCCCTCCTTCGCGAGGGCGGTGCGCAGGGTGTGTTCGCCGTCGTTGTCGAGCTTCCCGGTGCGTACGGAGAGGTCGCCGGCACCCGCCGTGGTGACCTCGGCGTCGGGGAATCCCGCGTCCGCCAGGAGGGTCCGGGCGCGTTCCACGTCGACGGGCTTGCTCGTCGAGTACTCGACGAGCCGGCCGCCGGTGAACTCGACCCCGAGGTTGACGCCGCGTACGACGATGCCGAGGACCGCGACGACGATCAGCGACGTGGAGATCAGCAGCCAGCGGCGCGGGGAGCGCATCAGCTGGGGGTCGCGGCGGGCCAGCCAGGTGCGCACCCGGCCGGGGCTGGCGATGCCGTTGAGAGCTCGCCGCTTGGTGACGAAGCGGGACCCCGCGGCGATTTCGGTGAGTGCGCGCGCGACGACGAGCGCGGAGAACATCGAGGCGATCACACCGATGGCAAGGGTGACACCGAAGCCCTTCACCGGTCCGGATCCGAGGAAGAAGAGCAGACCGGCCGCGATCAGCGTCGTCACGTTGGAGTCCGCGACGGCGCTCCACGCGCCGCGGAACCCGGCGGTCAGGGAGGTGCGCAGGGAACGGTTCGGATGCTGTTCGTGCTCCTCTCTGGCGCGTTCGAAGACGAGCACGTTGGCGTCGACCGCCATGCCGATGGCCAGCACGAACCCCGCGAGCCCGGGCAGGGTGAGCGTCACACCGAGGGCGACCAGGGCGGCGTAGGAGATCAGTCCGTACGCGGCGAGCGCGAGGGCGGCGAGCGCGCCGAAGAGCCGGTAGATGATGGTGATGAACAGCGCGGTGGCCGCGGCGCCGATGACAGCGGCGCGTGCGCTGGCGTCGATGGCGTCGGCACCGAGCGTCGGGCCGACGGTGCGCTGTTCGAGGATCTCGACGGGGAGCGGCAGGGCGCCGCCCTCGATCAGCAGTGCCAGTTCACGGGCCTCCTCGGCGCTGAACGAACCGGTGATCTGGGTGGAACCGGACGGCAGGCCGACGCCGCAGGCGACCGAGGGGGACACCTGTGGCGAGGAGATGATCTGCTGGTCGAGGACGATGGCGACACGGCGGCGGTCGTCCTCGACGGGGTTGCAGGCGGCTTCGCCGGTCAGCCGGGTCCAGTCCCGTCCCGCCTTCTTGTGGAAGTCGAGCGAGACGGTCCAGCCGGCGCCCTGCTGGGCGTCGAACGAGGCAGTGGCCTCCTTGACCCCCGCTCCGGACAGCCGGGCCGGGCCCAGGTCGAGGAGACGGCCCTGTTCGTCGGGGAGCGTCAGCCCGCCGTCCGCCTTCTTGCCGCCTGTCTTTTTGTCCTCTTCCTTCTTGCCGTCGCCCTTCTTCTCATCGGCCTTCTGGTCGTCTCCGGCCTTCTGGCTGTCCGTCGTGGCGTCGGCCCCGGCCTTGTCCTCGGCCTTGTTCCCGGCGTCCGCCTTGTCCTCGGACTTGCCGTCGCCGGCCTTCCCGCCGTCCGTCTTGCCGGGCGTTTCCCCGTCGGGCTGCGTACCGGGTCCCTGAACGGCGTGGAAGCTGAGCTGGGCGGTCTTGCCGATGACCTCGGCGGCCTTGCGCGGGTCCTGGACGTCCGGCAGTTCGACGATGATCCGGTCCTCGCCGGACCGGGTCAGGGTGGGCTCGGCGACACCGAGGGAGTCGATGCGCTGGCGAAGCACCTCCAGGGTGCGATCGGTGCTCTCCCGGTCCGCCTTCGCGGTGTCCGAGTCCTTGGCCTGGAGCACCATTCTGGTGCCGCCCTGAAGGTCGAGGCCGAGTCTGGGTGACTTGTTCAGCGTGATGAGCACGGAGACGAGCAGCACGGCGACAGCCAGAACCGCCCGCACCGTGGTGGCGCGAGTCATGGGTTTCCTCCGAGGGGGCGCCGTGCGCCCTCGGCTCGGCGAGGACGGGACGGCGGTTCAGTGGGACGGGACCACCGGTGGCCGGACGGGGATCGCAGCCCGTACCGGGGCGGGTGGGCGGTGGGCGGCCGTCCTCGGAGGTCCGCGTACGCCGGGAAGCACGACGCGGAAGCGGTCGACGGTGCGCGCGAGTGCGGCGGGCACCGGTCGCAGCGGGAGGTGCGGGGTACGGATGCCCGGTGCGCCGGGCAGCAGGACGTCGGGGCCGGCCGGCGGGAGCTGCTGCAGGGCACGGGTGTGCTCGGCGCCGGCCCGGGGCTCGGGCCCGGGCCCGGTCGTGGGCGCGGGCCGGTGGCCGTCGGTGGCCGTGGCGGTACGGGCGCGGCGGGAGTCGTGGACGGTGCCCGTGCGGGCGGTCCGGTCGGTGTGCGGGATCGGCTGGCGGGCGTCGGGCGATTGCGCGGCGGGGGGCGGCGGCGCACCGGCGAACGGTCCCCCGGCGTACAGGACCCATGCCGCCGCGGGCGCGCCGCCCACGACGGTGAGCACGGCGAACAGCAGGGACGCGAGAAGCCCGCGGGCAGCCCGTGCGTGGCCGTGGCGCGCCGGTGTGTCCGGCCGGGCCCCTGGGGGCGCGTTCCCCGGGGGCGGCCCCGGGAGGGGGGTCACCTGTGTCGGCCCGACAGCGCGGGCGCCGTGGCCGCCCGGCGGAGCACCGAGTTGAGGATCAGTCCGGCACCGCGTACGACCGTGGTCGCCGGGTCGTCGACCAGACGCACCGGAGCGCCGAGCCGGACCGCTATCCGGTTGGTGACGTCCGGGCGCGCGGCACCGCCGCCCGCGAGCAGCGGGCCCTTACGCAGGGCGCCCAGGACGGCGCCGTGACGGTCCTGCTGCCACATGTCCAGGACCATGTCCAGGACGGTGCGGACGACGGCGGTGGGCGGCTCCCCGGGCCCGAGGTCGCTGAGTCCCGTCTCGGCCTGGCGGGCGTCGCGGATCTGTCCGCCGACCAGGAGCGTCGCCTCTGTCAGTTCGGCGCCGATGTCGACGACGAGCAGCGGGCCGCCGTCTCGCGGTCCGGCGCACGCGGCGGCGGCCCTCGCGCTGTCCAGGGCGATGACGCGGGTCGGCCCGAGGGAAGCGGCCGCCTCCCTCGCGGCGGCGCGGTGCTCGGCGCCGGCGAGGACGGGATGGCTGAGCACGATCACGGTGCCGCTGCGGTCCGGCCCCAGGGCCGTGTCGGCGATGCGGCCGAGCATCCGCCCGCAGGACACCGGGTCGACGATGCGCCCCCGGCGGACGGGGCGCCCGTGCCCCGGCCCGTCGGCCGCTACGGCGCAGGTGGCGGCATCGGCGACGACGCCGCGCCCGGGCACCCAGGCGCGGGTCCCGGAACTGCCGAGATCGAGCGCGAGACCGCGGGTGACGCCCTGGAACTCCTGGTGGAAGGACCGGTCGATGCTCGGTCCGTCGTGCAGCGAACGCATCGTCCCTCCCCCGGGTCTGCCGAAGCAGCCGTAGCACCCACCCACGCACCCGCTGACAGCAAGGCATGGCCGAGCCCTCACTATGCAATAGGGAGGCAAAGAAAGCCACTCTCAGGCAATATCGAAGGGCTCGGGCGTCGTCGCCCGGTTTCCGGCCACGGCGCGGCGAGTCAGACCTCCGACGGCAGGAAACCGGCTATCAGTTCGGCGAACTCGTCCGGCCCGGCGATTCGGACACCGAGGTCCTCCGCCTTGGCGCGCTTGGATCCCGCTTTCTCACCGGCGACCAGGAGCGTGGTGCGCTTGGAGACACTGGACGACGACTTCCCGCCGGCCCGCTCGATCAGTTCGTTCATCTGGTTGCGGGAGAGCTTCTCCAGCACACCGGTCATCGCGCCGGTGACCACCACGGTCATGCCGTGCAGGGGCAGTGCGGCCGCCCCGTCCCCGATCCCCTCCCCGCCCTGGGGCGCGGCTTCCTCGAGTTCCTCGCCCGGCTCGGGCGGCGGCGTCGCGCCCGGCTCCGTCATGTTGACCCCGGCGGCCACCAGCTTCTCGATCAGCGGGGCCAGCTCCGCCAGTTCGGCGACGACGGCCGCGGCCTTCTCCTTGCCGATGCCGTCGACCCTCTGGAGCTCCTCGGCGTCGGCCGCCCTGATCCGGTCCATGTCCGCGAAGTACCGGGCGATCCGCCGTGACATGGAGCGTCCGGTGCCACGTATGCCCAGTGCGCAGAACACGCGGGAGAGCGGCTGCGTCCGTGCCGTGTCGATGGCGGCGAGGAGGTTGTCGGTGCTGGTCTCGCCCATCCGTTCCAGGCCGAGCAGCTGTTCCCGTCCGAGCGTGAAGAGGTCCGCGAGATCGGTCACCAGACCGGCGTCGACGAGCTGGACGACCCTGGTCGCGCCGAGTCCCTCGATGTCGAGCTGGTCGCGGCCCGCCGCGTAGGAGAGGGAGGCGACGAGGCGGCAGTCGCGGCCCCTGACGCACCGCCAGCGCTGTTCGCTCGTGTCGATCTCGGATCCGCACTGCGGGCACGCCTCGGGGAAGACGACGGGCTGCTCGTCGCCGGTCCGCAGATGGGCGACGGGTGCCTCGATCCGGGGAATGATGTCGCCCGCCTTGTAGACCATGACCTGGTCGCCCAGGCGCAGATCGCGGCGGGTGATGTCGGCCGGGTTGTGCAGGGTGGCGTAGCTGACCGTCGACCCGTCGATCTCGACGGGTTCCAGCACGGCTCGGGGAGCGATGATGCCGGTCCTGCCCACGTTCCATTCGACGCCGAGGAGCCGGGTGACCTTCTCCACGGCCGGGAGCTTGTACGCGATGGCCCAGCGCGGCGCCCGGCTGCCGGAACCGGCGTCGCGCTGGTCGGCCGCGAGATCGGCCTTGATCACGATGCCGTCGATCCCGAACGGCAACGCGGCACGCAGCGCCGCGACCTCCTCGACCCGGGCCTGCACCTCCTCGACGGTGGTGACGGTGCGCGGCGCCGCGTCCGTGGCCGCCGCGGTGTGGACGCCCAGCGCGGCGACGTACGCCAGGACCTCGCTGTGCGGGCGGTCGGCAAGCGTCTCGGTCAGCGCTCCGGACTCGGCCAGCGGCAGGGCCCCGTAGGCGAAGAACGTCATCTCCACCGTGTACGCCCGGTCCTTGGCACGCAGGGTGCCCGCGGCGCCGTTCCTCGGGTTGGCGAAGGGGGTGCCGCCGTGCTCGGTGCGCACGGCATTGGCCCGTTCGAACTGTTCGTTCGTCATGAGGATCTCGCCGCGCAGCTCGATCGTGACCGGCTCGGCCAACTGTCCGGGAAGGCCGGCGACGGTGCCGATCGCGTGCGACACGTCCTCACCGGCGGTGCCGTCGCCCCGGGTGATCAACTGGTCCAGGCGGCCCTCCCGGTAGCGGGCTGCGACGGCCAGTCCGTCGAGTTTCGGCTCCACGCTCCACGCGGTGACGGGCCTGCCTATGCGGCGCTCCAGCGATGCCGTCCACACGGCGAACTGCTGGGCCGAGAAGACGTTGTCCAGGGACAACATCGGCACCGTGTGCGGCACGTCCCCGCCCGCGGCGCCGCCCGCCACCTTGCCGGTCGGGGACGCGTCCAGCACCTCCTGCGGGTTTTCCTGCTCGTATGCGGCGATCCCCCGGACCAGCCGGTCGTACGCGTCGTCGTCGAGCGCGCTCTCGCCCGTGGCGTAGTAGGCCGCCGCGGCCTGCGACGCTTCTTCGACCGCGGCGGCGTAGGCGGCGGCATCGGCGAGCACAACAGCTGAGTTCGTCATGGCCCCTATCCTGCCGCCCACCACTGACAATCCCCTCCGGGCAGCGGAATGCCCCGTCAGCCGGCCGCCGGAACCGTTCCGTCCGCCTCGCCGGAACGCCCCGCCTCCTCGCGCGGCCCGGCCTCCTCGCGCGGCCTCGTCCCGGCACCGTCCGCCGCGTACCGCACGGCCGTCGTCGGGACACGCGTCGGCGGCGTCGGCCGCCCCGCGCACTCGCGCAGCCAGCGCCGCAGCACCTGGTGCACCTGCTCGGCCCCCACCAGCTCGGCGCCGTCGGCCACCGGGGACGACAGGTCCGTCGGCCACAGCAGGAACGGCCGGGACTGCGCGCCGCCGAGGCCCCCGTGCGAGCCGATCTGTTCCTCGAAGGCGTGCACGGTGCCCGTGACCGGGTCGTACATCGAGTTCACCATGATGTCGGCGACGTGCGGGAAGGTGTCCGTACGGCGGATCGCGTCCGCCGCACCGGGGCCGAACGGGGCCAGCGGCCCCTCCCCGTCGCGCAGCTCCGCCACCGGGATCTCGGTGCCCCCACCGCCCAGCACCACCGATCCGTGCCGTTCGCTGCGGACCAGCAGGAAGCCGATGCCCGGATGATTGGCGAGGGTGCCGAGCAGCGCCGGACGGCTCCGGTCGAGCTCTTCGCGCGAGGCGCGCCCCTCGATGTCGGGGAAGGAGATCAGCCCGAGGTTGCCGGAGGCGAGGACGACCGGGTCGGACGGCTCGGCGCGGTGCTCCGCCTCCCCCTCCTCGGCCGGCCGCCGGTGCAGGGCTATCCGTACCGCGTCACGCGCCTCCGAACCGCTGCGGGTGCGCTGCGCGCGGCGGGACACGGGCAGTCCGCACCCCGCCCGCACCAGGTCCTTGAGCGTCAGCCCGTACGCCCCCACGAAGGTCTCCCCCGGGCTCTGGCCGTGGTCGGAGAGGAGCACGATCCGGTACCGGCGCGGGGTGTGCTCGGCGACCTTGGCGATCAGCGCGAGACAGCGGTCCAGCCGCCCGAGCAGCTTCTCCGCGTCGCGGCTGTGCGGTCCGGAGTGGTGCGCCACCTCGTCGTAGGCGACGAGGTCGGCGTAGACGGCGGTGCGTCCGGCGAACATGTCCCCGATGAGGGCGGCGACCACCACGTCGCGTTCGACGACGGTCGCGAAGGACCGGATGAAGGGGTAGAGCCCGCCGCGTTTGATCCGCGGGGTGTCGTTCCGCAGGCGGGCCCGGGTCGACTCGCCGATCTCACGGCAGACCTCCGCGACGAACGCCAACGCCGTGCGCACGGCGTTGGCCGGGTCGGAGAAGTAGGCGAAGTACCCCGCCCTGGAACGGCGGCCCTTGCCGCGCCTGGCCGCCATGGACAGGACGAGCGCCAGTTGGGCGGCGCCGCCGCTGAAGAGGTTGCCGCGGCTGGCCCCGTCGATCGCGAGCAGCCCTGCGTCACGCGTGCGGGAGATGGCCCTGCGCTGGAGTTCCAGGGCGCTCGCGGGCCGGCTGGAGACCATGACATCACCGGTCTCCTTCTCGTACCAGCGGAAAGCGGGGACGTCGTGGTTGCTGCCGTGCAGAATGCCGAGCTGACTGGCCCCGGTCTGGCTGGACCAGTCGGTGCGCCAGGGAGTGAGGCGGTGGCTCCCGTCGTCCGCGAGCCACCGTGCGACGGTCGGCATCAGACCGGTGTCCGCCGCCCTGGCGAGCATGTCGTGGCCGACGCCGTCGAGCTGGATGAACACGGTGCCCGGTGGCCCGCAGCGACCGTGGTCGTGCCCGCTGCGGCGACGTCGGCGATCGGCGAGCCGGGACAGGCGCCGCCGGTAGGCGTTGTCGTCGCGGACGGCGAGCGCCGTGGACGTGGCCGAGGCGACGGCGGACATCACGGCCGCGACGACGACCGCGGTCCGCGGGTCGGCGGCACCGCGCCCGTCCGGTATGAGCCGCAGGGCGAGCAGCAGCAGCGAGCCGTTCAGGAAGAAGACGAGCAGTCCGAGGACGAGCGCGGGCACGATCAGCAACGCCCGTACCAGGAGCGGCCAGACGAGCGCGGAGAGCAGGCCGAAGGCTCCGGCGCCCCAGGCCGCGGTGAACGCGGTCTTCGTGATGCTGTCGCCGTCGTTCGACTGGAGCCGGAAGTCCGGCAGTACCCCGGCGAGCACCAGCATCGTGAGCGTCGAGACCGCCCACACCACGACCACTCGCATCAAGGCGTTGCCGACCGTTCGCCATCGCCCGTCACCCACGCCTCGACCACCTCACGTCCGGGCCCTGCCGTTGCGGGCCCTGTCCCCACAGCCTGTCACAGCGCGTCGGCCCGGACCGCTGCGGACGGCGGGCCCCGGGGACGGTCGCGGACCGGAACGGGGCGGAGGCGGAGAACGCGGGCCGGGGCAGGAACGGAAGTGGCGGCGGGCGTCAGCGGCCGTCGTAGCCGGCGGTGGGCATGGAGAGCCTGCGGTGCACGCTCGCCTTCGTGCCGGCGTTGTACGGCGGCTCGTCCAGCCCGGCGATCTCCAGCCGCACACCACGCCGTGCGCACTCCGCGGCGAACTCCGGGACCGACGTGAGGGCCCGTTCCAGCACCCGGTCGTTGGCGGCGACGAACACTTCGACGTCACCGCTCTCGACATCGCTCCACAGGGCGTGGTGATCGGGGCGCAGCCCGTAGAAGCGGAGCTGGCGGGTGACGACGTATCCCTTGTCCGCGGCCCAGCGGGCGCACATGTCGTGCTGGCTGCGGGTGTCCACGAGGAAGGGATCGCTGTCGAGTTCTTCGAGCGGTGTGAGACTGGCGATCGCCGCCACCCGTACGTCCACTGCGTCCCCCAAGACCGTTCCCCTGTGCTGGTTGCTGCGACCGGGCGTACGGGCGACCCTACCCCTCCCGCTCCCGTGCCAGAAGGCGCATGTCAGGACGGGAGGAGCGCGCGACCCCGCGCGGAAGGCGGTGCGCCCGCGCGCGCCGGAGCGGCCCCGGCGGCGAGGGCGCACACGGGCGGTGGGGCGCGGGCGTACGGGTGGCCCGGCTGTACGCCGCAGCGCACACGCCCGGTACAGGGCGCACACCCGTGCACGCGGTGCCGCTCCTGCGTCCGCGGCGCGCGCTCGGCCCCTGCGCAGCGCGCTTCCCCCGTACGCGCGGCGCGGTCCCGCGGTCCGCGGCGCCGCACGCAGGGCAGTCCCGCGGTCCGCGGCGCCGCACGGAGGGCACGTCAACGCGGATGGAGCCGAGGTACCCGATCCGGTTGCGGCATTAGGCTCGGTTGCCGAAGCCGAACGAGAAGACCCGGGAACGAGGAGGTGCCGCGTGCCGGTGGACGTCACCTGGTGGGGCCATGCCACCTGCACGATCGAGGATTCCGGGGTCCGTGTTCTCACCGATCCGCTGTTCGTACGGCGCCTGGCCCATCTGCGTCGCCGTCGCGGCGAGCTGCCCGGCCCGAAGGCCGCGGTCGCCGATGTCGTACTCATCTCGCACCTTCACTCCGACCACCTCCACCTGCCGTCGCTGGCCCGGCTCGCGGCGGGCAGCCGGCTGGTGGTGCCGGTGGGCGCCATGCGCACCGTGCCGGGGCTGCGGCGGCTGTGCTCGGCGAACGCGTTGCGGATCACCGAGGTGGCCCCCGGCGACGAGCTCCGGTTCGGCGGGACGGACGGGGTACGTGTCCGCGCGGTTCCCTCGCTGCACGACGGCAGGCGCCTGCCCATGGGGCCGCACCGCTCCCCCGCGCTCGGCTACGTCATCGAGGGCGAGTCGCGGACGTACTTCGCGGGCGACACCGGGCTCTTCGACGACATGGCCCGGGTCGTCGGACCGGTCGACGTGGCACTGCTGCCGGTGGGCGGCTGGGGCCCGAACCTGGGCGCCGGCCATCTGGACGCGGGGCGGGCGGCGCAGGCGCTGGCTCTGCTGGCGCCCCGGGCCGCCGTACCGGTGCACTACGGCACGTACTGGCCGATCGGACTGGACGGCGTCCGGCCGCACGAGTTCCACTCGCCGGGCGACGAGTTCGTCCGCAAGGCGGCGCTGCTGGCCCCGGAGGTGGCCACGCACCGGCTCTCCCACGGCGAGCGGATGCGGCCGGAGGCCGCCAGGTGATCCAGGAGGTCGTGCGCCAGCTCCCCCCGGAGTCGACGCAGCAGGCGGTGGGCTATCCCTCCCTCTTCCTGCTGGTGACCCTGGGTTCGCTGGTGCCGGTGGTGCCGACGGGTGCGTTGGTCAGCTCGGCGGCGGTGGTGGCGCTGCATCAGTCGTCGCCCTTCGCGCTGCTCGTGGTCTTCGGGGTGGCGTCGGCGGCGGCGTTCGTCGGCGACGTCTGTCTGTACTGGCTCGGCCGGCGCGGGGTTCGGTCGAGAAACGGCTCGAAGTGGCTCCGGACCATCAGCAACCAGGCCGCTCCGGAACGGCTGGAGCAGGCGCGGCGGAAGCTGGACGAGCACGGGGCCGTGGTGCTCGTGCTGTCACGGCTCATTCCCGCAGGGCGGATTCCCGTGATGCTGTCCTGCCTGCTGAGCCGGATGCCGTTGCGCCGGTTCGCCCGCGGGGACGCTCCGGCCTGTCTGGCGTGGGCCGCGACGTATCAGCTGATCGGCGTGCTGGGCGGCTCGCTGTTCCCCGAACCGTGGCAGGGGGTCGTGGCGGCGGTGGGTCTGACGCTGCTGATCAGCGGTGGCCCGGTGGCATGGCGCAAGATGCGGGCCCGGTTCAGCCACTGAACGCACGGTCCCCGATCCGGACGATGGACGGTCGCTGGACGGACCTGTCGGGCGCTGTCCGGCACGGTCGGGCACTGGACGGGCCCCGATGCGTTCACTCGACGGCCACCGACCGGGCAGGGGCGTCGTCCGGTTCCGTCAGCGGAGAACCGCGAGGGCCGCTTCGAAGCGGCCCAGGGCCCCGGCCACATGGGGCAGTTCCAGGGGCCGTTCGGCGGTGAGGGACTCGAGCTGCTGCCCGGGGGTCGTGCCGACCAGTGCCCCGGTGCCCAGGCGTACGCGCAGGGCCCCCAGATCGTCGCCGAACCGGTGGCCTCCGGGCGTCGGTGTCCCGAGACGTTCCGTCAGGTACTCCTCCAGCTCCAGGGAGTCGGTGACTCCCCGGTCGGCCAGCCCGCACCTGAGCGGCCCCAGGTCGGCGTAGAGGTGACGGCCCGCCTGCGGGGGCCTGGCGAGCGCGCCCGACGCGAGGACCGCGCGGTGGGCCGCCGCAGCGACCCGCGCGTGGAGTGCGGCGGACCTGCGGACCCGGTCCGCGACGGCGTCCGGCCCGTGCAACGCGTGGGCGGCGGCAGCGGCCACGGGGACGGCGACGAGCGCGCCCAGCGCGGTGAGGACGTCGAGCGTACGGGCGTGGTGCACCGCCCCCCGCCCGGTGTCCGGGAACCGGGCGATCGCGACCGGCCAGGCCGACGGGGTCAGCGCCCCGGCGAGATCGCAGACGACCGTGACGTCGTCCGGGCACATCTCCGCCGGACTGAGCAGGACCGTGTCGTGCGGCCGGTGCAGCGTGTCGCGCCAGGTCTCGTCGCTGACGACGTGCAGCCCTTCGGCGACCGCCGCCTCGCACGCCTCGCGCACGAGTTCCGGCGGGGCCACGGTGGCGGTCGGGTCGTCGACGACGGAGATCAGCAGCAGCCGGGGCCTGCCGCCTTCGGCGCGCACCCTGCGGAGGGTCTCCAGCAGCGCGTACGGGTCGGGCACGCCGCCGCACTCGGCCGGCGTCGGCACCTGGTAGGCGGGAGTGTCCAGCAGCCGGGCCTGCGGGATCCAGGTGGCGGCGCAGGGACGCGGCATCAGGACGTCGCCGCCGTGCGCGGCGATCAACGCGAGCAGCAGCGGCGAGGTGCCCGGCGCGGCGGCGACGTGCTCGGGTCCGCCGTGCAGACCGCGTCGGGTCCAGTAGGCGGCGGCGGCGCGCCGCAGGGCGTCGCCCCCACCGGTCGGTTCGGGGGCGCCGCGACCGGCCGCGGAGGCGAGCACCTCGGCCAGTTCGGGCAGGACGGGCAGTCCGGGGTCGGGGGCGGGCGGCCCGTACCGGACTGGGCCGTGGTCCTCCCGAACGAAGCGGGTACCACCTCCGCGCCCCGCCGCTCCGGTCCGGTCGCCCCGCCCCGTGCGCTCCGCCTCGTCGATGCGCTCCGCCTCGTCGATGTGCTTCGTGTGCTCGGTGTGCTCGGTGTGTTCGGTGTGCTCGGTCCGCTCCCGCACCATCCGGGCCTCCTTCGCCGCCGCCCGTCGCCGTGCCCGCCCCATGTCACGCTCAGGGCCTTTATACGAGGGTTCGGCGGGTGCCGCCCGCCCAGCGGGACCCGTCGGCCGGAGGCCGAGGTCCCCACGCGGTTCGGCCGGGGCCGGCCACTGCCCGTTTTGGGGGCGGCGCCTTCCGGTCGGCCGCCGGGATCATCCGATCCGAGGAAACCGGGCACCGCGACCCGGGCCCGGCGGCGGTCAGCCGGCGAAGGGCGTCCCCGGCATGCCGTGCCCCGCGCCCGGCAGCACCAGCAGCGAGCCGGACAGCGGATGCGGGGCGTCAAGACCGACGCGGGCCGTGGAGATGTAGAGGTCGCGCAGCTCCGTACCGCCGAAGGCACAGGCCGTCGGACGCCTGACCGGCAGCTCGACGATCCGGTCCAGGGAGCCGTCCGGCGTGTAGCGGCGCACCGCCGCCCCGTCCCACAGAGCGACCCAGACGGCACCGTCGGCGTCGACGGTCAGCCCGTCGGGGAAACCCGCGCCCTCGTCGATCGTGGCGAACGGGCGCCGGTTCACGGCGTTCTCGCCGTCGAAGTCGAAGACGTCGACACGGCGCGTGGGCGTGTCGACGTAGTACATCAGCCGCTCGTCCGGGCTCCAGCCGATGCCGTTGCTGCACGCCACCACGGGCAGCACCGGGGTGACCGCGCCGTCGGGCGAGACGCGGGCGAGGCTGCCGCCGATCTCGGACTCGTCGTAGCGCATGGTGCCCGCCCACAGCGCGCCGTCGGGCGCGACCGCCGCGTCGTTGCCCCGGCGACCGGGCTCGGGGTCGTGAACGAGCCAGCGGAACGCGCCGTCCGGGTCGTACAGGCCGATGCCGTCGCGCAGATTGACCACGAGCCCGCCGCCCACGCGCGGCTTGGCCGCGCCGACGTGCTGGTCGGTGGCCCGCACCGTACGGCGACCAGTGACCGGGTCGAAGGTGTGCACGCGGGCGGCGAGGATGTCGACCCAGATCAGCCGGCCGGCGACCGGGTCCCAGGTCGGGCCCTCGCCCAGCTCGGCGTTCTCGGATACGGCCACGTCCAGGCGCGCGGAACTCATGTCTGCTCCTTGTGGAGTCTGCCCTTGCGGGGTTCGACCGCGCCGCGGGCCTGCGGCGTCCGGGGCCGAGGCTCGTCGGCCCCCACGCCCCGGCCCGGCGGATCGCGGCTGCGGTCACGGAGAGTCCGGCCACGGACCGGAATCACGACCACAGCGTAACGGCCTCACCCACGATGAGCGGGGGAGAAGAAGCGGTGTCCGGGGCCTTCGAACCCAGGGCGGAGGAGGGAGTGATGACGAATGGGGCCTGGCCTGCTCGAGCGAAGCCGAGGGCTCGGGAAACGTCGCGACCGACGACAACGCGGGAGGCGGAGGCCCCGGGCGCCGCGGCGCCGCTGCCAAGCGTGGTGAGGCCGCAGGGGCCGATGCCTGCACCCCGCACACGTGGCGTCGGCGGCAGACACCCGAACGGCACACCCGCTGACGCCGCGCGGGCGGACGGCGGAACGTGCCGGACACGGCCCGGTGGTTCTGCGCGGCCGGCCGAGGTGTCACGCGGCCGATCGGGGTATCCGCAGTCACATGCACTCACCGCGTACGCTGTTCGGCATCCCTCCGTCCGTCGCATCGCGTGCCTGGCTGCGCCGCGGCGATCTCGCCGTGTTCAGGCTCCTGGCGCACGGGAACTGGCCGGGTACCGAACCGGTACTGCCCCGGCTGAGCCGTAGCGCCGACCACGGAGTCCTCTGGTTCGGCGTCGCCGCGGGCCTGGCCGCGCTGGGCGGCGGTGCCCGGGCGCGGCGGGCCGCGCTGCGCGGGGTCGCCTCGCTGGCCGTGGCGTCCACCGTGGTCAACACGCTCGGCAAGAGGGCCGTGCGCAGGGAGCGTCCGCTGCTGGACGCCGTACCGGTGGTGCGGCGGCTCGAGCGCCAGCCGTTCACCACGTCCTTCCCTTCCGGGCACGCCGCGTCGGCGGCGGCCTTCGCCACGGGGGTTGCCCTGGAATCGCGGGGCTGGGGCGCGGTCGTGGCGCCGCTCGCCCTCTCCGTCGCCGCCTCCCGCGTCTACACCGGGGTCCACTACCCGAGTGATGTGCTGGCCGGCGCGGCGCTCGGGGTGGGGGCGGCGCTGGCGCTGCGCGGCGTCTTTCCGACGCGTGCGCGGTTCCCGGCCCCCGGCCGGGCGCCCGGTCGCGCCCCCGCGCTGCCGGACGGCCGGGGCCTGGTCGTCGTCGCCAACGAGCAGTCGGGGACCGCGGTGGCGACGGCTTCGCTGGTGCGTGCCGCACTGCCCGGCGCCGAGGTGGTGGAGTGCGCGCCCGATGACCTCGGCGCCGAACTGGAGAGGGCGGCCGGACGGGGCAGGGCCCTGGGAGTCTGCGGCGGGGACGGCACGGTCAACGGGGCCGCCGCCGTCGCCCACGCGCACGGGGTGCCGCTGGCGGTGTTCCCCGGCGGGACGATGAACCACTTCGCCCACGACCTGGGCATCGAGACCGTGGACGACGTCCGCTCCGCCCTGGCCGCGGGTGATGCGGTACGGGTCGACATCGGCCGCTTCCGGCCGGGCGCACCGCACGAACCGGACGGACCGGAGGCACCGGACGAACCCGCCGCCGCGTACGGGTACTTCCTGAACGCCTTCAGCCTCGGCGTCTATCCGGAACTGGTACGGACGCGCGAGTACTGGGCTCCCAGGATCGGCGCCTGGCCGGCGGGTCTGCTCGCGGCGTGGCGGGCGTTGCGCGCCGACCGTCCGCTGGAGGTGGAGGTGGAGGGGCGGCGGCGCCCGCTGTGGCTGCTGTTCGTGGGCAACGGTCTGTTCCAGCGGGTCGGTCCGGCACCGGGCCGTCGTCACGGTCTCGCGGACGGTCTGCTGGACGTACGGGTGGTGCACGCGGGACGCGCCCCCGGCCTGCGCCTGCTCGCGGCGGCCGTCGCCGGGCCGCTCACCCGCTCGCCCGTCCACGCGGCACAACGGCGCAGGAGGGTAAGGATCTCGGGTCTCGCCCCCGGCACGCCCTTTGCGTACGACGGCGAAGTGGGCTACGCACGAGGTGAGTTGACGGTCGACAAGCTTCCCGAGGCGCTCACGGTGTACTGCCCGTCATCGAAGCGGTGAAGCACCCGCGACCGGCGCCTCGGGACGGAAGGCACTCGGAAGGGACAACCAGACGTCCGCATGACGATCGCCGCGGCCTGGCGGGCGTGGGGCGAACGGGACGACGCCTGGTTCATGGTCCCGCACGGCGAGATCCTCTGCCGGGCCTGATCTTCGCCAACTACCCTGTCCCACATGGACATTCTGGGAACCACGTTGCGTATCTGCGTCGACGACATGGAGGCCGCGGTGGCCTTCTACGAGGGCCTCACGGACAGTTCCGCGCTGCGCTTCGAGCGCGGCGGGGTCTCGGTCGCCGCGATCAGCTGCTTTCTGCTGATGAGCGGGCCCGAGTCGGAACTGGAGATACTGCGCAAGGTCACGGCGACGATCGCGGTCAAGGATGTCGACGCGGCCCATGCCGCCCTCACCCGGGTCGGCGCCCGGATCCTCGCGGGTCCGGTGCCCACACCGGCGGGCCGCAACCTGATCGCCGTGCATCCCGACGGCTCCGTCTTCGAGTACGTCGACCGGAACGTGGGCGGCTGAGCGGCGCTCGCCCGGACCGCCACGACCACCCGGCCCCGCGCCACGGGGCCGGAAGCCGGTGGAAAGCGCCCGGGGCCACAACCGCCGGACCGGAGACCGCCGGACCCGTGCCCGTCCCGGCGGCACGTACCCGGCACTCGTTCACCTCAAGTCCTGGCAGGCGTCACGTCCCGAGGCGTGTCACGTCCTGGGACGCATCCGGTAGTCGTACCGGTCCGGCAGCGCCTCGTCGGTGAGCGCGACCCACACCTCGTCCAGGATCTCCGCCCCTTCGCGCAGATCGGCGACCTCGAATCCCTCGTCGAAAACGGCCCGGGCGGCGGTACGGTCGCCCTCCGCGATCAGCAGTCGGGCCTCCAACAGACGGAAACGCCCGCGACGGCGGACCTCCGTGGGCAGACCGGTCCACACCGCCCGGGCCGCCTCGGGACGCTCCGCCGCCAGCAGTGCCTCGACCGCCTCGCGGCCGAGCGCCGTCGCGGCAACCGTCCATGCCTCACCACCGCCATCGGGGCGCCGCGCCCCCAGGTCGTCGAACGCCTCCGCGTAGAGACCGGCGGCCCGCTCCCGCTGGCCGCTCTCCCCCGCGGCGACGGCGAGGCAGCGCAGCAGCGGCCAGCGGGACGCGGCGCGAGCGAGCCCCCGTTCCCAGCTGCGGACCGCCTGGGCGCGATCACCGGCGTGCCATTGGGCGACACCGAGGTGGTATTCGGTGAGCGGTTCGGCGTTGGCCGTCTCCAGCATGTCGCGCCAGTGCCGCGAGACCAGGGAGGGGCCGGGCGGGGCCGCGCGGCAAGGCTCCGGAAGGCTGCCCCGGTCCAGCAGCTCCAGCCAGGGTTCCTGCTGCTCGCCGAGGGTCGATTCCGCGAACGGAGTTCCGGGCAGCCGGTACCCGCCGCGCCGGACCTCGAGGGCGCCCCATCCCGAACCGGTGGCGAGCGACTCGCCGGGCTCGGTGTCGGCGCAGCGGAGCCACGCGGTGTACGCGGCCTCGGTCTCGGCCCGCGGCAGCGCCTCGGCGAGCCGCCGCTCGGTCTCGGCGCGGGCCCGGGACCAGTCGTCTCCGTGCACGGCCTCCGGATCGGCGGACAGCGGTCCGTAGGATTCCAGCCAGGTGAACTCGGCGCCCGGTTCGAGGGGCACGTGCTCCAGTTGGGTCCGGGCGAGTCCGGCCTGGATCTCGGCGTAGCCCGAGGTGCCGGGTTCGGTGAGCCATTCCTGCCAGCGCCGCCCACCGGTGCCGCTTCCCCAGAGGAACAGCTTGCGGCCCCGGAGCAGGTCGGTCGACGTCTGGACGAGCCCGTGCCCGTGCTCGTCGAGGGAGGCGATCCAGCGGCGGGCGCCGTCGGGCACCTCGTAGAAGTAGTCGGCGGGGAAGACGCTCCGCAGCGGGTACGTGCGGTCGACGGAACCGGACACCGGCACCGGAACCCGGGTCAGGGCCCGCTCGTAGCCGAAGTGCCACGCCTCGTCGGCGGGCGCCAGGACGCGGGTGCGTTCCCCTTCGGGGACGGCGATGTTGGACCACCAGTAGACGGGGGCGGTGTGCTCGTGCGGGTTGCGTATCCGCACCCCGACATGGAGGAAGTCCGAGTCCTCGGGCAGCCACAGGTCCACCTGGAACGGCAGGTCGCGCAACCGTTCCCACTCCCAGAGCCGGACCATGTCGCCGCCGTCGGGCGCGGGCACACGGGCGGCGTGCACCGGTGCGCAGGACAGGGTGGTGTGTCCGGTGGCCCCGATGTTCCATTCGATGCCGCCGGAGAACCAGGCACCGTTGAGCGCGAAGTCGGCGGGCTGCAGCACGGGATTGGTGTACAGGAGTTCGCGGCCGGTCGGCTTGTGGTGGAGGGAGTGGACACGGCCGCCGAGCCCGGGCAGCACGGTGGCCCTCAGCCGGTCGTTCTCGATGACGATCGCGTCCAGCGCGGTGGGGACGCGCTCGCGTCCGTACCCGTCGAGAAGGCGCACCGGCAGCACGGTGGACAGGGGCTCGTAGCCGATCTGGCGCGCCATGTCGCGCGGCAGTCCGGCCCGGACACGTTCGTCGACGACATGCGTCTCGTCGAGCGGACGCAACGCGGGCAACGGGTTCTCCGGGCCCAGCGGTGCGGCGGGCAGAGTCAGTACGGCACGTCGTACGGTCGTGGCCAAGGCAACCTCGTTCCCTCACTCGGGCCGCCGCTGGTCCGGCGCGCCCCCGATGACCATCGAACACGCCGGGCAGCGGCCCGGCCAGAGCTCCGCCGACGGGCTTCGGAAATCTCCGGAAGAACACGGACGGCGCCACCGACCGCGGCACGTACCGAGCCACGGCCCCGCCCGGAGGCGGCCCCGCAAAATCCGTCGTGGGCCGCGCCACGTCTCCGTACCCTTGGCCGTTCACATGAGCGGCAGCTCTTCACGAACGGAAGACGGAGCGGGCATCACCATGAGCACCCAGCACACCTACCGAGTGATCGTGCGCGGCACCTGGAAGGGCCTGACGCAGGAGGCACGCGCCCGGCTCCTGTCCGAGGTGGACGAGCACGGGCTGACCGCGATGCAGTTCACCGAGGCGGGTTCGCTGTCCTACGACCGGGTGCTCAAGCACTTCAGCATGCGCTTCGTGGTCGTGTCGGACGCCGCGGACGGCGAGGAGATGGCGTCCGCGATCGCCGAGGACCGCGCCCAGACCCTGCTGAGGGAGCTGGGCTACGGCCACGGCGAACTGCGTTCCACCGCCACGGACATGGACACCATGAAGATCAACTACAAGGGGCGCTGAGCGGGGCCCGGCGTGACACCGCACCGAAAGCTGCCCCAGGAGCGCTGACCAGGGAGTTCTCGTCTTTCAGCTCTGTCATGGGCTTTCACCGTAGCGGCCCTCGTCGGGAGGAGTCGGCCATCCGGCGCAATGCCGAACCGGTCGATGTGATCTCGGAGCCTGACCACGATCACGCTGCGGGCGCGCGGGCGGACCCACTCGAGTGACATCGGATGGTTGCGGCCGCGCGCGCCACCGCGCCACCATCGAGAAGCGCGCGGAGGTCGCTCCGCCTCCTCACAGCCGCGATGCCCCGGCTGTCGTCACCGCCCCGCTCCCCGGCGCAGCTCCTCCCGGATCGGGAACGGACCACTCGCTTGCAGCACGGCGAGACGGTGCGCAGCTCATCGCCGTCCCGCCGGGCGGGATCCTGGGCGCGGAGTGAACCGGGAAGGCCACTGCCGGACCAATGCGACCGGGTTCGAGTGGCAGCCCGACAGTGGACGGCTAAGACTGAGGCAGCGGTTCGGGATCCGGACAACAGATCCCGACCTCGTGATTTCCGGACCACTCGCTCCGGCCATCGAAAAGCGCGAGTACGGTGCGCCGGCCGTAATGGCGACGGCACTCGAAGGTTCCCCAAGGAGTTCGCATGGAGGAGAAGTCCCTCGATGTCTTGACGCCCGAGCCGGATGAATCCGCAATCGACACGAGCAGACACATCAGTCCGGAGACCGGCATCGAGCAGGACCTCGCCGAGGTGCTGGCGGACGTCATGCGCGTCGAACGGGTGTCGGTCGACAGCCATTTCTTCGACGACCTCGGAGCCAACTCGTTGGTGATGGCTCATTTCTGTGCGCGTGTCAGGAAACGGGCGGACCTTCCCTCGGCATCGATGAAGGACATCTACCGGCACCCGACGATCCGCGGTCTGGCGAGGGGGCTCGCGAATGCCGCGCCCGTCGAGCCGTCGGTCCCGGCGCCGACCGAGGTGGTGACCACGGTCGGCACGGTGCGGTACGCCCTGTGCGGAACCCTCCAGTTCCTGCTTTTCCTGGGATACTCCTTCCTCGCCGGACTCGTTGTCGACCGAGGCTATGCATGGGTCTCCGCCGGGTCGGGTGTGATCGATGTCTACCTGCGATCGTTCGTCTTCGGAGGCGTCGGCTTCGTCGGTCTGTGCGTCTTCCCCATCGCGGCCAAATGGCTCCTCATCGGCCGGTGGACATCACGCGAGTTCCCGGTCTGGAGTCTGACCTATCTGCGCTTCTGGACCATCAAAGTGCTGATCCACGCCAACCCGATGATCTTCTTCGTCGGCAATCCCTTGTACGTGCTGTACCTGCGAGCGCTGGGCGCACGCATCGGCAAAGGGGTCACGATCCTCTCCCGCGGCGTTCCGGTCTGCACCGACCTGCTCACGGTCGGCGCCGGAACGGTGATCCGCAAGGACTCGTTCTTTCTCTGCTACCGGGCGCACGCCGGGCGTATCCAGACTGGCCGGGTCACCCTTGGCCGGGACGTGTTCATCGGCGAGAAGACCGTGCTCGACATCGACACGTCGATGGGCGACGGGGCCCAACTCGGCCACACGTCCACGCTGTACAGCGGCCAGGCGGTCCCGGACGGTCAGCGCTGGCACGGGTCCCCGGCGCAGCCCACGCAGCACGACTACCTGAGGATCGGGCCGGCCACGTGCGGCACGCTGCGCCGGGCCGGCTTCGGCCTCATCACCGTGCTGCAGTTGTTCCTCCTCTACGTGCCACTGTCCGTCGGGGGCGCTTACATGCTGGTGCCCCTGGTCCCGGCGCTGCACGACCGGTCGGGCACCGGCGCGGTGGAGCTCACATCGCCGGGTCTCTACATCGACGCGCTGCTCCTTTCCCTGCTGCTGTTCTTCGGCTTCGTCGTCGTGGGCCTGGCCGTGATGTTCACCGTTCCGCGCCTGCTGAACCTGGTCGTCGAGCCGGACAAGATCTATCCGCTGTACGGGTTCCACTACTCGGTGCACCGGGCGATCGGGCGCATGACGAACATCAAGTTCTGGACATGGCTGTTCGGTGACAGCTCCTACATCGTCCACTACTTGCGCGGCATCGGATACGACTTGTCCCGGGTCGAGCAGACGGGGTCGAACTTCGGCACGGAAGTGCAACACGAGACCCCATTTCTGTGCTCGGTCGGGAGCGGGACGATGGTCGCCGACGGGCTCTCCGTCATCAACGCCGACTATTCGAGCACGTCCTTCCGGGTGTCCCGGGCATCGATCGGGTCACACAACTTCCTCGGGAACAACATCGCCTATCCCTCGGGGGCCAGGACGGGCGAGAACTGTCTCCTCGCGACAAAGGTGATGGTTCCGCTCGAAGGCGAGGTGCGCGAGGGGGTGGGCCTGCTCGGCTCGCCGTGCTTCGAGATCCCCCGGTCGGTCGAGCGCGATTCCCGGTTCGATCATCTGCGCACCGGCGACGCGTTGCGCCGCAGCCTCGCCGCGAAGAACCACTACAACATCCGCTCGATGATCTTCTTCCTGCTCGTGCGGTGGCTGCACTTCTTCGTGCTCACGATGCTCGGCCTGGCGAGCGTCGTGCTGTACGACGCCTACGGGTATGTGCTGATCGCCGCGTTCCTGGTGCTCAGCCTCGGGTTCACCGCTGTCTACTTCGTACTGGTGGAACGCGGCGTCGCGGCGTTCCGCGCGCTGCAACCGCAGGTGTGCTCCATCTACGACCCGTACTTCTGGTGGCACGAGCGCCTCTGGAAGGTGCCCGACAACTACCTCGACATCTTCAACGGCACTCCTTTCAAGAACGTGATCTGGCGGATGCTGGGGGTTCGGATCGGCAGCAGGGTCTTCGATGACGGCTGCTATGTGACGGAGCGGACGCTCACCACCATCGGGAACGACTGCACGCTCAATGCGGGAAGCAAGATCCAGTGCCACTCGCAGGAGGACGGCACCTTCAAATCCGATCGCAGCACCCTCGACGCCGGTTGCACCATCGGCGTGGGAGCCCATGTCCATTACGGCGTGACGATGGGCACCGGCGCGGTGCTCGCGCCCGACTCCTTCCTCATGAAGGGCGAGGAGGTCCCGCAGCACGCGCGCTGGGGAGGAAACCCCGCCACGGAGATGCGGCAGGCCCCTGACCAGCCCGGGGCGCTGACGCGGACGGGATAGCGGCTTTGCCCTTGTCGGCGCTGAACAGCGTGGTGGCGAAGGCGAATGGAGAGGGACGACCAGATGGGAATGCAAGCGCAGGCCGACCGGGAGTTCTGGCGCGATGTGCTCGTCGCCGGTGGCTTCACCGGAATCCCGCGGTGGACGCTCGATCCGGTGAAGGGCGTCGGCGAACACGAGGCGCCGGTCCCGGACGACGTCGTCGCGGCGTTGGGCCGGCTGGCCGAAGACCTGGCGCTACCACTCGACTCGGTGCTGCTGGCAGCGCACGCCAAGGTGCTCGGAGCGCTGTCCGGCGAGCACGAGGTGGCAACCGGATACGTCACCGCGGAGGGCGGCCGACCGCTGCTCTGCCGGCTGACGACCGAGCCCGGCACATGGCGGACACTGCTGCTGGACACTCATCGAGTCGCCTCGGACCTGCTGTCGCACAAGGACTTCCCGGTCGATGAGCTCAGGCGCGAACTGGGCCTGGCGGAGCCGCCGATCGAGGCTGTGTTCGATCCGCACGGCGTGGGCGGCGACGTCACCGACAACACCGTACTGTGGGTGGGATTTTCGCGACGCGGCGGCCGCCTTGTGCTGCGGCTGCGGTATCGGACCGACGCTCTCGACGAGGACTGCGCCGTCAGGATCGCCGGTTACCACCTCACCGCACTCGCGCTGATCGCCGCCGATCCGGACGCCGAGCACGGGCGGCAGATCCTGCTCTGCGCCGACGAACTCCATTTCCAGCTCGAATCACTCGCCGGTCCGCGCCGGGAACTGCCGGACCACCGGTTCCACGAACTGTTCGAGCATCGGGTGGCGGCACACCCGGACGCCGTCGCCGCGGTGCACGGGGAGCAGCAACTGACGTATCGGGAACTCAACGCGCGCGCCAACCGGGTGGGACGAGCCCTGCTGGCGCGGGGGCTGCGCCCCGAGGGTGTCGTCGCGGTGGTGACCGAGCGCAACCTGGACTGGATGGCCGCGGTCCTCGCGGTCTTCAAGGCCGGCGGCGTGTATCTGCCCATCGAGCCGCATTTCCCGGCCGACCGTGTCACGACCATGCTCTCCCGTGCCGCGTGCGGGCTCGTGCTGACCGAACCCGGCAGCACCTCCACGCTCGACCAGGCCCTCGACTCGCTGTCCGGGGTCCAAAAGCTCTTCGTCGGCGCAGCGTACGAGGAAGACCACGCCGACGATGATCTGCGCCTTCCCGTCGCACCGGACCAGCTCGCCTACATCTACTTCACCTCCGGCTCCACGGGTGAGCCCAAGGGCGCGATGTGCGAGCACGCGGGCATGCTGAACCACCTCTACGCCAAGATCGACGACCTGGAGATCGGCGAGGGACAGGTGGTCGCCCAGACCGCACCCCAGTGCTTCGACATCTCACTGTGGCAACTGGTGTCCGGGCTCCTGGTCGGGGGGCGGACACTGCTGGTGGAGCAGGAGGTGATCCTGGACGTCGAGCGGTTCGTCGACAGAATCGTCGACGGCCGGGTCGCCGTGCTCCAGGTCGTGCCCTCCTACCTGGACGTGGTCGTGTCCTGGCTGAAACAACACCCCCGCGAGCTGCCGGACCTGCGGTACGTGTCGGTCACGGGCGAGGCGCTGAAGAAGGAGCTCGTGCAGCGCTGGTTCGCCGCCCAGCCCGGGATCAAGCTGGTCAACGCCTACGGGCTGACCGAGACATCGGACGACACGAACCACGAGGTCATGGACCGCGTGCCCGACGGCGACCGGGTCCTGCTGGGTCCCGCGGTCAACAACGTGCGCGTCTACGTCGTCGACGAGCACCTGATGCCGGTGCCGCTCGGAGCCCCCGGCCTGATCGTCTTCTCCGGCATCTGCGTCGGCCGCGGATACGTCAACGACCCCGAGCGCACCCGGCATGCCTACCTGGCCGATCCGCACCGTGAGGGGGCCCGGCTCTACCGGGGCGGCGACCACGGCCGCTGGACGCCCGAGGGAAAGCTGGAGTTCCTCGGCCGCCGCGACACCCAGGTGAAGATCCGTGGCTTCCGGATCGAGATCGGCGAGATCGAGAACACCCTGTTGCAGGTGCCCGGCGTTCGCGACGGTGCGGTCGTGGTCGCCGAGCGGGCCGACCAGAGCAAGCACCTGGTGGCGTTCTACTCCGGTCAAAGGCCGCTCGAGGCCGACGTCCTGCTCGACCGGCTCGGTGATTCGCTGCCCGCGTACATGGTCCCGTCCGCCTTTCACTGGCGGGAGACTCTGCCGCTGACGGCGAACAGCAAAATCGACAGAAGGACCCTGCAGGCACTCGCCGGAGAACTCGACGCCGTCCGGGACGACTTCCGCGCGCCGGATACGCCGACCGAGCGGCACTTGGCGGCCGCCTGGGCGAAGGTCCTCGGCATCCCGCAGGACCGGATCGGACGGCGGGACAACTTTTTCGACCGGGGCGGCACGTCGCTGTCGGCAGTGAAGCTGGCCATCGTCCTGGACCGTGCGGTGTCCCTCAAGGATGTCACCCGTCACCCGGTCCTCGCCGATCTGGCCGGGCTGGTCGACGGCAGGTCGGTGCGGCGTGCCGGGCTGCTTCAGCCACTGTCGGAATCGGACGGTGCGCGGACCGCGGCCCTGGTGTGCTTCCCCCACGCCGGCGGCAACGCGGTGAACTTCCAACCGATGGCCAGGGCGCTGCCGGACGGTGGACCGGCGGTCTACGCGGTCGAATTGCCCGGTCACGACGTGGCCGGGCAGAGCGAGCCGCTCGCGCCGATGACGCAGGTGGTCGAGCAGGTCGTCGACGAGATCACCGGGCGTGGCCTGACCAGGGTCCTGCTGTGGGGCCATTCCTCGGGCACCGCGTTGGCCGTGGAGACGGCCAGAAGGCTGCGGGAGCGCGGGGTGGACGTCGGGCGGGTGTTCCTCGGCGCGCAACTGCTCGGTGACGCCGACGACCGGCGCGCCGCCATCAGCGAGCTGACCGGGCGCAGCAACGCCGAGATCGCCGCGGGCCTGAGCGCGCACGGCGGCCACACCTCGCTCGGTGAACTGGGCGCGCAGCACGCCGAGCACGTCGGCGCCGCCTACCGGCACGACTGCGTGTCCGCACACCGCTACTTCGCCGACGCCCTGGAGCGCCCGCCGGCGCAGAAGCTCTCCGCGCCGGTCACCGTGGTCGTCGCCGCGGACGACCCGAGCACGGCGCAGTACCCGCGCCGGTACCGCGACTGGCAGCTTCTGGCCGAACAGGTCGACCTGCACGAGCTCGCCGACGGCGGCCACTACTTCCTGCGTACCCGTCCGGCCGAGGCGGCAAAGGCCGTGCTGCACGCCGCCGAATTGTTCACTTCTTCCTGAGTGTCCGCTGAAAGGAAATCGAGATGTCCCTCACATCCTCGGCGTTGCTCGTCGACGTGGAACTGGATCCCGGCGCACCCCCACGGCTGCGGGCCGAGACCACCGGCGACGCGCCGGCCTGGGCGGCCGAGCACCGGGACGCGCTGCGCGCAGTCGTCGTCGAGCACGGTTCGGTCCTGGTCCGCGGCCTCGGGCTGCGTGACGCGGCCGAGACCGGAGCCGTCTTCTCCAAGCTGGCAGGCAGTCTGATGACCGAGCAGGAGGGCTTCGCACCCCGGCAGACCTACTCCGAGGGGGTGTACTCCTCATCGACGTGGCCGTCGAACCAGCCCATGTGCATGCATCACGAACTGAGCTACACGCTTGAGTTCCCCGGCCTGATGATGTTCGCCTGCCTCAGTGCGCCCACCGACGGCGGGGCGACCGCGGTGGCCGACTCGGCGACCGTGCTGGACGCACTGCCCACCGCGTTGACCGAGCGGTTCGAGCGCGAGGGCTGGCTGCTCACCCGCAGCTACAACGACGAGATCGGCGCGTCCGTCGCCGATGCCTTCGGCACGGACGACCGGGGTGCCGTCGAGCGCTACTGCCGCGCCAACGCGATCGCGTTCGAGTGGCAGCCCGACGGTGGACTGCGCACCAGGCAGCGCCGCAGCGCCGTGGTGCGCCACCCGGTCACCGGCCGGCGCTGCTGGTTCAACCAGATCGCGTTCCTCAACGAGTGGACGATGGCCCCCGAGGTGCACGAGTACTTGGTGGACGTCTACGGCGCCGACGGGTTGCCGTTCAACACCCGCTTCGGCAACGGCGACCCGATCGGCGAGGACGTCGTCCAGTTGCTCAACAGCGTCTACGAGGCGAACACCGCACGCGAACCGTGGCAGGCCGGCGACCTGATGCTCGTCGACAACGTCCGCACCGCGCACAGCAGGGAGCCCTTCGAGGGACAGCGCGAGGTGCTCGTCGCCCTGGCCGAACCGGTGCGTCTGGCCGACTGCTCGCCGACCGTGGAGGTGAGCGCGCGATGAACGGCGTCGATCACACCGCGAGAGGGTCCGCAGGCGTCGCACCGGTCACCGTGCCACCGTTCGCAGTGATCTCCGGCGCACAGGTCCGGCGCACGCTGCACGGATGCGAGAAGCGGATCACGGAGTTGGTCGAGGCCACCTACCGGGCGCACGGCGCCGGTGATTCGGTGAACCCGCCGTCGTACTTCCTGCGTTTCCCCGACCGCCCGTCCTCCCGGATCATCGCGCTGCCCGCCTCGATCGGCGGGGAGACGCGGGTGGACGGCCTGAAGTGGATCTCCAGCTTCCCGGGGAACGTGACGGCCGGCATCCCCAGGGCATCGGCCGTGCTGATCCTCAACGACCATGACACCGGCTACCCGTTCGCCTGTCTGGAGAGTTCGATCATCAGTGCCACCCGGACGGCCGCGTCGGCGGCGTCGGCGGCCGACTGGCTCAGCCGCGACCGAACGCGACCGACGCGCGTCGGGTTCTTCGGGGCGGGCCTGATCGCCCGCTACATCCACACCTTCCTGGCCGGCAACGGCTGGTCGTTCGACGAGGTCGGCGTACACGACCTGTCCGCCGACAGCGCGGCAGGCTTCCGCTGCTACCTGGAGCAGTCGGACACCGCCGGCCGAATCACCGTGCACGACAGCGCCGAGCAGTTGATCCGAAACAGCGACCTGGTCGTCTTCGCCACGGTCGCCGGTCAACCGCACGTCAGTGACCTGTCGTGGTTCGCACACAATCCGCTGGTGCTGCATGTGTCGCTGCGCGACCTCGCGCCGGAGGTCCTGCTCGCCTCGACCAACATCGTCGATGACGTCGAACACTGCCTCAAGGCCGACACGTCGCCGCACCTGGCCGAGCAGCTCACGGGCGGCCGGGACTTCCTCCACGGCACGTTGGCCGACGTGATGGCCGGGCGGGTGACGGTGCCGGCGGACCGGCCGGTGGTGTTCTCGCCCTTCGGCCTCGGGGTGCTCGACCTCGCGGTGGGCAAGTACGTGTACACCGAAGTCGCCCGCAGCGGAGAGTTGCACGTCGTCGACGACTTCTTCCACGAACTGAGCCGGTACGGATGAGCGGGCCGAGAGCCCAGGAGGCTCCTTCAAGGCTGATCCCAGGAGAAACCACCGGTCACGTCGCAGCATGTCCTGACGCATGAGACAGCGGCCGCAGACACAGGGTGCCGTGCCGCTTGGTCGAACGCGGGGTCTCGCCCGTACGAGCGAGGAGGCGCCGACGGCCGGATGCAAGTTCCGATAGTGCTCTGCTCCAGACAGAGGAGACCATCGTGCCCGTCATTTCCACTCCCTACGCCTTCAACGAAGAGAATCTCTATGTCGACCTCCGGTCGATCTTCGGGCAGTCGCTCTACCTGAAGTGTGAGGGCTTCAACTTCGCCGGCTCGATCAAATTGAAGGCCGCGACCGAGATGGTGGAGGCCGCTGAGCGGGATGGAATCCTGACACCGGAATCGATCCTGGTCGAGTCCTCGTCCGGAAACCTCGGCGTGGCGCTGAGCGTGGTCGCGGCGAGCAAGGGCTACCAGTTCCTGTGTGTGACGGACTCCCGCGGCAATCTGTCGAACAGAATGATGATGGAGGCGTTGGGCAGCCAGGTGCACGTCATCGCCGAACAGGAGACCAACGGCGGCTTTCTCGGCGCACGGCTCGACTACGTCCGCGCGCTGTGCGCCTCCGACGACCGGTACGTGTGGCTCAGCCAGTACACCAATCCGAGCAACTGGAAGGCGCACTACCGCACGACCGGGCCTGAGATAGCCCGTCAGTTCCCGCTGCTGGACGTGCTGTTCGTCGGAGCCGGCACCACCGGGACCCTGATGGGCTGTGCTCGCTACTTCCGCACATGGCACCGGCGGGTGCGGATCGTCGCGGTGGACAGCGTCGGCTCGGTATCCTTCGGCGGTTCGCCGGGCCGCCGGATGATTCCCGGTCTGGGCATGAGCATACGCCCGCCGCTGCTCGACAAGTCCTATGTCGACGAGGTGATTCGTGTCGAGGAGGCGGACACTGTACGTGCCTGTCATCGTCTGGCCAGGCGCGGATACCTGTTCGGCGGCTCCACCGGCACGGTGATCAGCGGCGCGACGGACTGGTTGGCCCGGCATGACGCGCACGAACTCACCGCAGTGGCCATCGGCCCGGACCTCGGCGAGCGCTACCTGGACACCATCTACCAGACCAACTGGCTGCACGATCTCTACGGCGAGGGCGTTCTCGACTCCGGCGAGGAGGCCGCCGATTCCCGCACAGCCGCCCCCTCGCCGACACGGTAGGGCCGTCGACGGCCCTTGCCGGCCGGGCGCGTCGGTGGCGGGCCCGGCCGGGCCCCGGTCAGCCCGCCGCGCGCCTCGGCATCCCGGCCGTGATCGCCCACCGCTCGTGGTCGCGCCAGGCCCCGTCGATGAGGAGGAAGTCCGGCGAGAACCCTTCGAGGCGGAAACCGGCCCGCCGGACGAGCGCCAGGGACGCCTCGTTGCCGGGGGCGGATCGCCACCCGGCGCCCCTCGGCCAGGTAGTCGGTCTCGGCTGCTGTCTCCGGCATCCGGTCAGGCTAACGACCTGGGGTGACGGGGTGGATCAGGGAGCGATGTCATGCGCCTCCGATGCGCGGCGCGTCCCCGGTCCGGCCCACAGCGGGGCGCTGTGGGCCGGACCGGGTGCGGGCCGCTTCGGCGCGGTGCAGGGAACGAACGGTCAGACCAGCGCGGGCACCTCGGTGGTGAGCGTGGCGGGGCCGCCGTCGGCGGGTGCGTCCAGCACGGCGGGCACACCGAGCGGAATCGTCAGCGCCGTCGGTCCGTGCCCGAAGCCCAGCTCCTCCACGACGGGCACGCCCAGTGCGCCGAGCCGGTCCGCCAGGACGGCCCGCACCCGCTCGTACGGCCCGCACCCCTCCCAGGAGCCGCAGGCCACCCCGGCGATCCCGTCGAGCGCCCCGGCCCTCAGCAGGTGGGTGAGGATACGGTCGACGCTGTACGGGTCCTCGGTGGTGTCCTCGATCACCAGCAGCCCGCCCCGGGCCGAGGTCCGGGCGTCCGGGGTGCCGATACCGGCGGCGAGGAGGCTGACGCAGCCGCCGAAGGTGACGCCGCGCGCCCGGCCGGGCACCAGCGCCCGCGCGCCGGGCAGACCGAGGGTTTGCACCTTCTCGGGCTCGAACAGGGTGGCCCGCAGGGACTCCTGGGTGTCCGGGTCCTTGAGGAAGGTCTCCGCGCCCACCATCGGGCCGTGCAGGGTGGCGAGACCCACGCGGTGGGCGAACGCCTCGTGGAGCACGGTGATGTCGCTGTAGCCGATGAACACCTTGGGCCCGGCGGCGCGCATCGCGGCCCAGTCGACCAGGTCGACCATGCGGTGCGCGCCGTAGCCGCCGCGGGCGCAGATCACCGCGTCGACCGAGGGATCGCACCACGCCTCCTCAAGGTCCCGCGCCCGCGCCTCGTCGGCGCCCGCCAGATACTCCAACTCGGGGTGAACGGCGCGCACATGGGGCGCCTCGACCGGTTCGAGGCCCCAGCGGCGCAGGATGTCAAGCCCGGGTTCCAGGCGGTCGGCGGGGACGGGCCCGCTCGGCGACACGACGGCGATCCTGGCGCCGGGGCGCAGCCGGGCGGGGCGGGTCAGCGGTTCGGGCGTCCGCTTCTCTGTGGTGCGCGCTTCGGGGGTCACCGCTTCAGCTCCAGTTCCGGCACGTCGGGACATTCGAAGTCGAACGTCTGTGCGTAAAGGGAGAGTTCGGCCTCCAGGGCGCGGATCATGGTGTCGGCGCGGCGGAATCCGTGCCCCTCCCCCTCGAAGGCGAGATAGGCGTGCGGGATGCCGCGCCCGTCGACCGCGGCCAGGAAGCGTTCGCACTGGACGGGCGGGCAGATGGGGTCGGCGAGCCCCTGGAGCAGCAGGAACGGGGTGCTCAGCCGGTCGGTGCGGCTGACGGGCGACCGTTCGCGGTAGCGTTCCGGGACCTCGGCGAGCGGTCCGACCAGTGACTCCAGGTAGCGCGACTCGAAGTCGTGGGTCTCCTCCGTGCCCCAGCCGGTCAGGTCGAGGACGGGGTAGATGATCGTGCCGCAGGCGTAGACGTCGGTGCTGGTCAGCGAGGCGGCGGTGGTCCAGCCGCCGGCGCTGCCGCCCCGGATGGCGAGGCGCCGGCCGTCGGCCGTGCCCTCGGCGGCCAGGGCCCCGGCGACGGCCGCGCAGTCCTCGACGTCGACAACGCCCCACTGTTCGCGCAGGCGGTTGCGATAGTCCCTGCCGTAGCCGGTGGAGCCGCCGTAGTTGACTTCGGCGACGCCGATGCCGCGCGAGGTGAAGTAGGCGACCTCCAGGTCGAGTACGAGTGCGGCGTGCCCGGTAGGGCCGCCGTGCGCCCAGACGACGTAGGGCGGCAGTTCGCCCTCGGGGCCGGTGCGCCCGGGGTTGCGCGGCGGATAGATGTGGGCGTGGATCTCCCGGCCGTCGGGTCCGGTGAAGGTGCGGGCCTCGGGCCGGGGGTAGTAGGCGGGGTCGACGGCGTCCTCGTGCGGTGTGCCGATGACGCGGGTGCGGCCGGTCGCCGTGTCCAGCTCCACGACCTCGTAGGCGCTGGACGGGCTCGCGGCGATGCCGGTGATGCGGCTGCCGTGCACGGCGAGAGAGGCGGCCCATGCGGTCCAGGGCCCGGGGACGTCGGTGAGTTCGCCGGTGCGCGGGTCGAGGATGCCGAGGGTCGTGGTGCCCCTGCCGTGAATGGTGGCGACGAGGCCGTTGTCCAGCGGCCGGAACCAGCGGCAGCCGATCGTCCAGAGCGGGCCGGCGAACTCCTCCTCCCGGGCGCACAGCGGGACGGCGCCCCCGTGCGGGTCGGCGCGGTACAGGTTCCACCAGCCGCTGCGGTCACCGGCGAACAGCAGTTGCCCGTCGGCGTCCCACTCGACCTGCGGGATCGACTCATCGGGGCCGCCCGCGAAGCTCCGGACGTGACGGAAGGTGCCGTCCTCGGTGACGTCGGCGAGCATCACCTCCGTGCCGTCCCACGGCATGCGCGGGTGGTCCCAGGCGATCCAGGCCGCCCGTCGCCCGTCCGGCGAGAGCTTCGCCCCGGTGACGAACCGGTGGCCGTCGTCGGTGAGTTCACGGATCGCCCTGCGATCGTCGGCCGCCGAGCCGTCCAAGGGGACGGCGGCGAGGACCCGGCGCAGTTCGGTGGGCGCCTCGCCGGTGAACTCCTCCAGCACGCACCACACTTCGCCCCGGTCGAGGTGGAGGCTCGGGTCGACCCAGCGCAGTCCGCCGCCGACGGCGGAGACAGGGGTGAGCGGCCGGGGCACACCAGGTTCGTCGGGAGCGTACGCGTAGAGCCGCTGGTCGGCGAAGTCGACGAAGACGACCAGCGGTCCGCCCTCGGCGCGGGCGGCCCCGGCCCAGGGCTGTCCGCCGTACTCGACGACCCGGCTCCGTACGTTCCACGGGGCGGGCAGCACGCTCGTGGTCGTCCCGTCCGCGCGGCGACGGACCAGGGCGCGGCGGCCCGCCTCGGCGGGGCGTGGTTCCGTCCACCACACCTCTTCGCCGACGGTGCCGACGTGGTCCGGGCGGCCGTCGCGGGAGGCGGCGAGGGCGGCGTCGATCGGTGACGGCCATGTTCCGTGGGCCCCTGTGGGCAGCATGTTCACATCCCCCTGTAGCGGGTCGGGCGGTGGTGGCGGGTCAGGCGGTGCGCAGGTAGCGGTCGAGGACGCGGACGCCGAAGTGCAGTGCCTCGACGGGGACGCGTTCGTCGACGCCGTGGAACAGCGCCTGGTAGTCGAAGCCGGCGGGCAGCTTCAGCGGTGAGAATCCGTATCCGGTGATGCCGAGCCGGGAGAACTGCTTGGCGTCCGTGCCGCCCGACATGCAGTACGGCACGACGTGGCCGTCCGGGTCGAAGCGTTCGACGGCGGCGCGCAGTTTGGCGAAGGTCGGCGAGTCGACCGGGGCCTGCAGCGGGACCTCGCGGTGGTGGAACTCCCAGTCGACGTCGGGTCCGGTGAGCCGGTCCATCGTGTCGTGGAACTCGTCCTCGCCGCCGGGGAGCATCCGTCCGTCGACGAAGGCGGTGGCCTGGCCGGGGATCACGTTGACCTTGTAACCGGCCTCCAGCATCGTCGGGTTGGAGCTGTTGCGGACGGTCGGTTCGACCAGTGCGGCGGACCGCCCGAGCCGGCCGAGCAGTTCGTCCACGTCGAAGCCGGGGGCGTCGAGGTCGGGGCGGATGCCGTGCAGTGCGGCGATCTCGGTGAGCGCGGCGCGCACGGTGGGGGTGAGCCGGACGGGCCACTCGTGTCCGCCGATGCGGGCGACGGCGGCGGCGAGCGCGGTGACCGCGTTGGACCGGTTGACCTTGGAGCCGTGCCCGGCCCTGCCGTGCGCGGTGAGCTTCAGCCAGGCGGTGCCGCGCTCACCGGCCGCGATCGGGTAGAGCGCCAGGTCCGGGGCGGCGTGGAAGGTGAAGGCCCCGGATTCGCTGATGCCCTCCGTGCAGCCCTCGAAGAGCGGGGCGTGGCGGTCGGCGAGGAAGCCGGAGCCGTCTTCGGCGCTGGCCTCCTCGTCGGCGGTGTACGCGATCACGATGTCGCGGCGGGGCCGTACCCCGGCCCGCGCCCAGGCGCGGACCACGGCCAGGACCATCGCGTCCATGTTCTTCATGTCGATGGCGCCGCGCCCCCAGACGATGCCGTCGCGGACCTCGCCGGAGAAGGGGTGCACGGTCCAGTCGACGGCCTCGGCCGGGACGACGTCGAGATGGCCGTGGACGAGGAGGGCGTCGGCGGACGGATCGGTGCCCTCGATCCGGGCGACCACGTTGGTGCGCCCCGGAGTGCGTTCGAGCAGGGCGGGTTCCAGCCCCGCCGCCGCCAGCCGCTCGGCGACGTACTCGGCGGCCGGGCGTTCGCGGCAGTCACCGCCGCCGCGGTTGGTGGTGTCGATCCGGATCAGTTCGGAGGTGAACGTCACCACTTCGTCGAGCGCCCGCGCGTCGACGGTCTCTTGGGAACCGGACTGCTCAGCCATACTGCTCCTCCACGGCGGACGACACGACCGTGGTCACCGCCTTGAACGTGCGAATGCCTTCGTACATCGTCGCGCTGGTGTAGGCGACGCGCCGTTCACCGCTCGGCGCCACGCCGGGGACGACGGTGGCCGCGCCCGCCAGGTGCTCGGCGTCGAATTCCAGCTCGACGGTGAACGGGCCGCCCTCCACCGGTGCGTGCCGCACGGCCAGCGCGGTCGCCGCCTTGGCGGCGGCGCGGATGTCGGCGGCAGTACGGGCCGGTGTACGGCACACCGCCGCGTACCGCGACACGTAGTCCTTCACCGCCACCTTGCGCGCCGCGGGCGCGTACCCCTCCGCGTCCACGCAGGTCAGGTCGTCGCCGGTCACGAGGACGACGGGAACGCCGTACTCCGCCACGACATGGGCGTTGAGTAGCCCCTCGCTCGCCCTGGCGCCGTTGAGCCACACACCGGTGACCGAGTTCGCCAGGTAGGTGTGGGCGAGGACGCCCTCCGCCCCGGCGCCGGTGTGGTAGCCGATGAAGGCGATACCGTCGATGTCGCCGTGCTGGACGCCTTCCACCATGGAGAGGGACTTGTGCCGGCCGGTGAGCATCTGCACCCGGTCGTCGAGCCGCTCCAGCAGGAGGTTGCGCATCGACCAGTGGGCCTCGTTGACAAGCACCTCGTCGACGCCGCCGTCGTAGAAGCCGAGGGCCGCCGCGTTCACGTCCGAGGTGAACATGGCACGGCACCGCTCCCACTGGGGGGTTCCAGGCAGTACGTCGGCCGGCCAGGTCACGCCGGTGGCGCCTTCCATGTCCGCGCTGATCAAGATCTTCATGCGGGCTCACGCTACGCGTCGGGGAACCGCCGGGCCAGAGGCACATCAACGTTCAGAGGTCCAGTCCTCCGAAGAGACCGTACGCCCGGCCTCGAGCGGCCCCGCGTTCAGGACGCACCACAGGGCGACGCGCGGCCTCCCCGGCCCCGCCTTGACAGCCTCTCTCCACCAAGACCATGATTCCATTAATTGACTAATGGAATCAGGGGGAAGGGCATGGCAGACGCATTCACTCCGGGCGGCACGTCCGGCGCCTGGGCACTGGAGGCCCGCGGCCTGGGGCGGCGCTACCGCCGCGGCTGGGCGCTGCGGGACTGCTCGTTCCGACTGCCGGCCGGGCGCATCTGCGGCCTCGTCGGCCCCAACGGCGCGGGAAAGAGCACCCTGTTGGGACTGATTACCCGACAGGTACGACCGACTGCGGGCGAACTGCGCGTCTTCGGCGTGCCGGTGGACGATCCGGCCGTGATGCCGAGGCTGGCGTTCCTCGACCAGGACAAGCCGCTGTTCAAAGGGTTCACCGTGGCGGAGACGCTCCGCATGGGCGCCGAGCTGAACCCCGCCTGGGACATGGCAGCGGCGGAACGGATCGTGCGGTCGGGCCAGGTGCCGATGGACGCCCGGATCGGCACCCTGTCCGGCGGCCAGCGCACCCGCGTGGCGTTCGCGCTGGCCTTCGGCAAGCGGCCCGATCTGCTGCTGCTCGACGAGCCGATGGCCGATCTGGACCCGTTGGCCCGCCACGACCTGAGCGGTCTGCTGATGTCGGAGGCCGTCGAGCGCGGCATCACCGTGGTGATGTCCTCGCATCTGCTGTCCGAGCTGGAGGACATGTGCGACTACCTGCTGGTCCTCGCCGAGGGCAGGGTCCGGATGGCCGGTGACGCGGACGCGCTCGTCCCGGCGCACGCGCTGGTGACGGGTGTCGTCACCGCCGGGGACCCGGTCGCCGCGCTGGCCCCCCACACGGTCGTCGAAGTCCGTGCCCAGGGACGGCAGTTCCAGGCGCTGGTACGGCCGAACGGCCCGCTGCCCGCCGAGTGGGTCGTCACCGAACCCAGCCTGGAGGAAGTGCTGCTGGCCCATCTGCGCTCGCCGGACGCACCTCCCCTGTTCACGCCCGGCGCCCGTTTCGAGGATGAAGGGATCCACAGCTCATGAGCACCACCCTCACCGACGCCTCCCGGACGACCGGCCGGGAGCCCGGCCGTCGCCTGCTGGGTGGGCTGAACTGGCTCGTCGCCCGCCAGCACCGGACCGCGCTGCTCACCCTGGCCGCCGCGTCCGTCCTCGGCGCGGCGTGGATCGTCTACCAGCGCGGCCGGACGGCCGAGCTCCTCGAAGCGGCCGGCGGGCCGGACAAGGCCCTGGCCCAGCCGACGTTCCCCTCGGACGCTGTCGCTCTCACCCTCACCGGCCTGGGCCTGCTGCCCGTGATCCTCGCCGTCTTCCTCGGGGCCCCGCTGATCGCGGCGGACCAGGAGCACGGCACCGCCCGCCTGGTCACCACCCAGTCGGTGTCCCGGCGCCGCTGGGTCACGGCCAAGCTCGCCTGGTGCTACGGGGCCGTGCTCGTGACCGGTGCGGTACTCTCGGCGCTCTTCACCTGGTGGTGGAAGCCCTACCGCTCGGTGTTCCAGGCCCAGTGGTCGGACGGGCAGATCTTCGACACCACCGGCCCGGTACTGCCCGCCCTGTGCCTCTTCCTCACCGCCGCCGGGATCACCATCGGCCTGCTCCTGCGCCGGGTCCTGCCGGCCATGGCGGTCACGCTCGTCCTCTCCGTGTTCGTGGAGCTGGTCTGGGACCGGTTGCGCTCCTCACTGGCGCCCGCGCGCATGTTCTCCTACCCGCTCGACGACGAGTTGCCCGCACGGCTCAACGACTCCTACGAGCTGGACCGCTGGATCGGCTCCGCCGACGGCCGGCTGTACGGCTGGGGGCTGTGCGCCGAGGAGACCGAGGCTGCCTCGAACGCCTGCGTGAAGGAGCACGGCATCGTCGAGAATGTCGTCCAGTACCTCGGTTTCGACCAGATGCCGGCGATGCAGTGGACGGGTGCGGGCATCCTGCTCGCGGCCACCGTCGTGCTCACCGTCTTCACGGTGTGGAGGGTGTCCCGGAGGCCACTGCGGTGACACACCGTAATCGGAACGTATCGTTGCGGCAGTCCCGAAGGAGGTGAAGACGATGGTCGTTTTCCGCATCGACCGACGCAGCGGAGTGGCTACGTACCTCCAGATCGTGCGGCAGGTCGAACAGGCGCTGCGCATGGGCGCCCTGGAGGCGGGTGACCGTCTGCCGACGGCTGCGCAGGTCGCCGCGGACACCAAGGTCAACCCGAACACGACCCTCAAGGCGTACCGCGAACTGGAACGCGCGGGTCTCGCCGAGGTGAGGCAGGGGGCGGGCACCTTCATCACCCGCTCCCTCGCGCCGCCGCAGACGGGTTCCGAATCGCCGTTGCGGGCGTCGCTGGCCGAGTGGCTGAACGAGGCACGCTCCCAGGGCCTCAGCGGTCAGGAGGTCACCGCCCTCTTCCAGTCGGTCCACGCGGCGGTGTATCCGACTCGGTCGGTCCGGGCGGCCGACTGAGGGACCACCGGGGAACCGGGACGGCCGGGCACCCCTCCTCCCAAGGGCGCCGGGCCATTCTGATGCCCCGGGACAGTCGCCCACGGCGCCCTCGGTCCGCTCGCGTGGCAGGTCGGCGTGGCCGTTGTGCCGGGCGTACTCCCGACGGTTCGGCGGCGGCGCCGACGAGTTGTTCCGGGCCGAGTCCGTTGGTCCGAGGCGGTCCGCCCAGGCCCGGATTCACCACCGGCCCGGGGCGTACGCGACGTCGCCGGGCGACGGATCCGCCGCCCGGCGATGTCGTCACCCGGCGCACTGGCGCCGCCTGCGTCTCCTCTCCCGTCCGCCGCGGCCGTCCGCCGAACGGGTCAGGGACGACCGAAGCGCCCGTCAGCCTCGGGCGGACCACCAAGCGGAGCCACAGCGATCAGCGCTGTCAGTCCTCGTGGCCCAGTTGGAGGTCGCGTTCGGTGCGCCCGCCGCCCGCGACCTGGAGGACGGTGGCCACCGGCGGATATCCGGCCGCGATCACCGTGTACTCGCCCGTGGACAGGTCGACGAACCGGAACGCCCCGTCCGGCCCGGTGGTGAGCGTGTCGACCACGTTGCCCGCCGCGTCCAGCAGCGTGACCCGAGCATCCTCCACGGGCCGCCCGCCGCCGGCCCGTACGACACCGCGCAGCACCGCTCCGCCGGCGAGTTCGATGTCCTGTCGGGTCTCCCTCGCGGCCTGCACGCTCACCGGCAGCGCTGCGGGCCGGAAGGCCGGGGCGCTGGCGGCGAGGGTGTACTCACCGGCCACCAGCTCCTTGATCACATAGCCGCCCTCGCGTCCGCTCCTGGTGGACGCCACCACCTCGCCGCGCACATCGGTGAGGGTGACGGCGGCGTCGCGCACCGGCAGGCCGTCGGCCGTGACGACGGTCCCGGCGAGCCGCCCCGCGCCGCCGAGCACCACGTCGAGTTCGACCGGCCGTTCGCCCACGGTGACGCTGACGGCCTGCGGCTGATGACCCCCGGCCGCGGCGATCAGGACGTAGCTGCCCGCGCCGGGCACGCTCAGCGCGTAGCGTCCGTCGTCACCGCTCGCGCCCCGTCCGACCTGCTGCCCCTGGACGTCGATGAGGGTGAGCGCGGCACGCGGGACCTTCGTGCCGTCCGGGTGCTGGACGCTGCCGCGCACCGGCACGCCGGACAGGTACACGGACGCGGGCGCGGTCGCCGGGACGAGGGCGCGGGCGGCGGGGATCGGGGCGGTCCCGGCGGACGTTTCGGCGGCGGTTTCGGGGCTGTTGTGGGACACCAGCGGTTTCTCCTTGAGGAATAAGGCGAGGATCAGGCCGAGCACGAGCACCGGCACGAGGTAGAGGAAGATCCGCGGCATCGCGTCGGCGTACGCCCGGATGTAGCCGTCGCGCAGCGCGGGTTCCATGGCGTGGACGAGCTGCGGGGTGATCGACTCGGGGTCGGGCAGGTCGGCGTCGGCCGGCAGGCGGGCGGCCAGCGCGTCGGCGAGGCGCCCGGCGAAGAGCGTGCCGAAGACGGCGGCACCGACGCTGCCGCCGATCTGCCGGAAGTAGTTGTTGGCGCTGGTGGCGGTACCGAGGTCGGCGGGGGGTACGGAGTTCTGCACGGCGAGCACCAGCACCGGCATGACCAGGCCGATCCCGATGCCGAGCACGGCCTGCGCGATCCCGTGTTCGAGCGGTGGGGTGTCGGTGTCGAGCCGGGAGAGCAGCCACATCCCCACGACCGAGACGGCGCTGCCGACGATGGGGTGGGCGCGGTAGCGGCCGGTACGGGAGATCATCTGGCCGGAGACGACGGAGGCCACGACGATTCCACCCATCATCGGGAGCATCAGCAGACCGGACTCGGTGGCCGAGGCGCCGTCGACCATCTGCAGGAAGGTCGGCAGGTAGCTGGCGGCGCCGAACAGCGCGACGCCGACGACCGCGCCGACGAGCGCGGTGACGTTGAAGATCGAATCGCAAAACAGCCGCAGCGGGATGACCGGTTCGGCCGCCCGCCGCTCGGCGACGAGGAACAGCAGGGTCGCCGCGACGGAGCCGGCGCCGAGCCCGAGGATGACGCCCGACCCCCAGGCGTACTCCGTACCGCCCCAACTGGTGAGCAGCACCAGGCAGGTCGACGCGGCGGCGAGCAGCAGCGCGCCGAGGACGTCGAGGCGGGGGCGGACGGCGGGCCTGGGCAGCTTCAGCACGACGGTGATGACGGCCAGGGTGATCAGGCCGAACGGAATGTTGATGTAGAAGCACCAGCGCCAGGAGGCGTGGTCGGTGAAGAAGCCGCCGAGCAGCGGTCCGGCGACGGAGGCGAGGCCGAAGGCGGCCCCGATGAGCCCCATGAACCTGCCGCGTTCCCGGGGCGGTACGACGTCCGCGATGATCGCCTGGACGCCGATCAGGAGTCCGCCGCCGCCGACGCCCTGGACGGCGCGGAAGGCGATGAGTTCGTCCATGGTGCGGGACCAGCCGGCCAGCGCCGAGCCGATGACGAAGACGACGATCGCGAACTGGAAGACGCCCTTGCGTCCGAAGAGGTCGCCGAGCTTCCCGTAGAGCGGCAGTCCGATGGTGGAGGCGAGGAGGTACGCGGTGACGGCCCAGGACATCTTCTCCAGGCCGTGCAGTTCCCCGACGATCTTCGGCAGCGCGGTGGCGACGATCATCTGGTCGAGCGCCGCGAGCAGCAGCGTCAGCATCAGCCCGAGAAAGATCAGGCGGACGCGGCGGCGGCTGGTCTCCGCTAAGACGGGCGCGACGGCGGTCTCCTCCGCCGCCTGCGGCGTTCCCCCGGCCGGAGGCGGAGAAGGGGGCGGGGGCGGTGCGGCCGCCGTTCCGGCGGCTTCCTTACCGCCGGGAGTGCCGCCCTGATCGTCCCCCAGCAGAGTGATCCCACCCACCACGTCGCCGCTCCCCTCGTCGCGTCTGCGCCGCCCTTTCTCGCATCGCGCGACGCGGCAGGGCAAACGCCGACGAGGGGGCGCCGACGGCGCACCGGGGGCTTATTCCCCGGTGGGAGGCGCTGCGGCGCACCACCGGTGGGAAGGGAAGACCACCCGAACCGGTGAGGTGGGCCGACCCTGCCGAGGGTCTACTTCTCGACTTCGGTGGCGAGATTGCGCAGCAGTTCGTCGTAGATCCGCGCGAGCCCCTTGGGGGCGAAGGTCCGCTCGAAGAATCCGCCGATGCCTCCGGCGCCGTTCCAGACGGTCGACACGACGGCCTTGGAACGGCCCTCGCCGGCCGGGGTGACGGTCCAGGTGGTGACCATCGAGGAGTTGCGGTCCTTCTCCACGAGCCGGCCATCGGTGGGCTCGGTGACCTCCATCAGGCAGTCGCGGACCCGCTTGCTGGTGGCCTGGAGCTTCCAGTGCACGAGGGTGCCCTCGCCGTCGCCGCCCTCGCGCACCTCGTACTCGCTGAACTGTCCGGGCAGCACCTTGCCGCGGGTCCGCTCGTAGTCGGCCAGCGCGTCGAACACCGTGTCCGCGTCCGCCGCGATGACTCGTTCCGTGGTGGCCTCGACCTGCGCCATGGCTGTTCCTCCAGCACTCGGATTTTGGGGGTGTGCCGAGCCAATCACCTTCGGCGCGCCGCTCAAAATCGGGGCCGCTGCAGGGCCTGCTCCCGGCCGGAACCCGTCCGCGACGCCCTGCGTTCCCGGCTTCGTCCGGGGCGGACGCACTCCCGGACGAAGGGGAGAAAACGATCAAGGGAACAAATGTTCTATTCTCTCGGCGAGTGCTACCGAGGAGGCGTCCATGCGCTGGAACCATCTGGCCGACAACCCCGCCGCGGCCGCGAACAGCGCGCTCTTCGCCGCGGACGCGGTGACCACGCGCACGTTCGACACCCCGGAGTTCCAGAAGATCACCTTCCACGAGATCCGGGCCCGCTCGATCGTGAACCGGGTGCCCGGCGCCTCGCGCATGCCGTTCGAGTGGACGGTGAACCCGTACCGCGGCTGCACCCACGCCTGCGTGTACTGCTTCGCCCGCAAGACCCACAGCTACCTGGACCTGGACACGGGCATCGGCTTCGACTCACAGATCGTCGTCAAGGTCAACGCCCCGGAACTGCTGCGCGGGCATCTCGCGTCCAGGCGCTGGCACGGCGCGCACATCGCGATGGGGACCAATGTCGACTGTTACCAGCGGGCGGAGGGCCGTTACCGGCTGATGCCCGGCATCATCTCGGCCCTGCGCGACCACGCGAACCCGTTCTCGATCCTGACCAAGGGAACGCTGATCCTGCGCGACCTCGAACTGCTGCGGCAGGCGGCCGAGGTCACCGACGTCGGCATCTCCGTGTCGGTCGGCTTCGTCCACGAGGGGCTGTGGCGCACCGTGGAGCCCGGCACCCCCTCCCCCGCACGCCGCCTGGACGTCGTGCGCGCCCTGAGCGATCTCGGCATCGACTGCGGGGTGCTGATGGCACCCGTCGTCCCGTTCCTCGGCGACCACCCGGACCAACTGCGTGACACGGTCCGGGCGATCGCCGCCGCCGGTGCGACGTCCGTGACGCCGCTCGCGCTCCATCTGCGCCCCGGCGCCCGGGAGTGGTACATGCGGTGGCTGGGGCAGCACCACCCGCATCTGGTGCGCCGGTACGAGCGGCTGTACGCGGAGGGGCCGTACGCGCCCAAGTGGTACCAACGGCGCATCACGGGCCATGTCCACGAGCTTGCGGCGGAGTTCGGCATCGGGCCGTCGCACCGGGGGACGCCCCGCCGGCTGCCCGTGCGCCGGAAGGACACCGCATGGTCCGACTCCTCCGGCCCGACCCAGTTGACCCTGCTCTGACGAACCCTCTCCGAGCCGACGACCCCCAGAACGCCCTTATCAGAAACACAGGCAACAGGGCAAACGGGTCAACTCTTGTCACTACGTGTCCTTCCGGGCGTGAATGCGGGGAGCATGCGGCGACGGCCGTGCCACGCACGGCCGTGTTCCCCCGTGTTCCCCACCCCGGGATGCCATATGACGAAACGTTCAGGAATTCTCGTCGCCGTGGGCGCGACGGTCGCCGGTCTGGTGACCGCGGCCCCGTCCCCGGCGGCCGCCGACGCCGAGCCCCGGTCCGCCACCGCCCCGCTCCGCTGGACCGACTGCGGCACCGACGCGTACCCGCGGCTCCAGTGCGCCTCGGTCCGTGTCCCGCTGGACCATGACGACCCGTCGGGCCGGCACATCACCCTCGCCCTGTCCCGGGTCCCGCACACCGCGAAGACCTTCCAGGGGCCCCTGCTCGTCAATCCGGGCGGTCCCGGGGGCAGCGGTCTGCCGATGGCCGGATTCGTCGCCTCGTCGCTGCCGAAGGCGGTGGCCGCGCAGTACGACGTGATCGGCTTCGATCCGCGCGGCGTCGGAAGGAGCAGGCCGGCCCTGGACTGCGTGCCCGGGTTCTTCGATCCGCCGCGACCCGACTCGGTGCCGTACGCGCCCGGGGTCGAGCAGGCCAACCGGAACCGCACCGCCTCCTTCGCGAAGACGTGCGGCGAGAAGTACCCGGACCTGCTCCCCCACATGGACACGGTCAGCGCCGCCAAGGACCTCGACGTGATCCGCCGGGCGACAGGTGCCCGTCGGCTCAACTACTTCGGCTACTCGTACGGGACGTACCTCGGCGCGGTGTACGCCAAGTTGTTCCCCGAGCGGGTGCGTCGCATGGCGCTCGACTCGAACGTCGACCCCGACGGTGTGTGGTACGAGGACAACATCGGCCAGAGCTACGCCTTCGACGCCCGCCACAAGGCGTTCGTCGCCTGGGTCGCGAAGCACGACAGCGCGTACGGGCTGGGCGACGACCCGGAACGGGTGGAGCGCGCCTGGTACGCGATGCGCCGGGCGGTCGCGGAGCACCCCGCGGGCGGGAAGGTCGGGGCGAGCGAGCTGGAGGACACGTTCCTGCCGGGCGGGTACTACAACGGCTACTGGCCGCGCCTGGCCGAGGCGTTCTCCGCCTACGTGAACAACCACGACGAGAACGCGCTCGTGGAGGCGTACAAGAGGTTCGGCGCCCTCGGCGCGGAGGGCGACAACGAATATTCCGTCTACACGGCAGTGCAGTGCCGGGACGCCCCGTGGCCCCGCGCGTGGAACACCTGGCGCGACGACGGCCGGCGCGTGCAGGCGAAAGCCCCGTTCTCCATCTGGAACAACACCTGGTACAACGCACCGTGCGCGGACTGGCCGGTGGAGCCGCTGCGTCCGGTGCGGGTGTCCAACAGGAGCCTGCCGCCGGTGCTGCTGTTCCAGGCCACGGACGACGCGGCGACCCCGTACCGGGGCGGTGTGACCATGCACCGCGAACTGCGCGGCTCCCGCCTCGTCGTCGAGCAGGGCGGCGGCAACCACGGCATCACGCTGAGCGACAACGACTGTCTGGACACCTACCTGGCCGACTACCTGGCCAAGGGCACCGTCCCGCTCGGCCGGACCGGCGGGTCCGAGGCGGACGCGGTCTGCGCCAAGTCCCCCGACCCGACACCCACGGCCGACAGGGCGGCGAAGGCGGCACGCGCGACCGTCGCCGAGACCAGGGGCGGCGTCCTGCACCGGCTGCTCGGCTTCCGGGGCTGATCAGCGGGCCGGGCGAGCGGCCATGTGCCAGCCCGCGGGGGCCCGACGCGACGCGCCGGGCCCCCCCACGACCGCGCACCGTACACCCGCGCGCCACGCGCGGCGCACGCCCGCACATGCCCGCGCACCGTGCGTCCGCCCGCTTCGCGCATCCCGTACGCCCGGCCCCGCACGCCCCGTACGACCGACCCCGCGCACCGTGCGTCCGCGCGCTCAGCCCGCCCGCAGCCGCTCCAGCGCCTCGCGTGCGGCGCCGCCCAGTCTCGGGTACGGCAGGGCCGCCTCCAGGAGCGGGCGGGCGCGTTCGTCCGCCAACTGCCCGAGCCCCTCCACGCAGGCGAGCGCCACCCGCCAGTGCGGATCACCGGGGGCCAGGAGGCGCTCCAGCGTGGTCATCAGCGCGGGTACGGACTCCGGTGCCCGCAGTGCGGTGAGCAGCCGTACCGGGTGAAGGGCGTACGCGGTGCGCAGGGAGTTGGTCGCGAGGGCGGCGGCCGCGCGCGGGGTGCGGGGGTCGCCGAGACGCGCCAGGGCGTGAGCGGCGCAGACGCAGCGCTCCGGGTCGCGGTGGTTGAGCAGCAGGACCAGCGTCTCGAACGCCCGCCGGTCCCCGGCGCAGCCGAGCCGGAACGCGGCGATCTCCCGCGCCCAGAGCGGGCGTTCGCGTTCCACGAGGACGCGGGCCAGCTCCTCGTCGTCATCGGTGGCGACCATCCGGCGGAACGCGTCCGGCTCCCCCGCCGCGTCCGCCTCGTCCGCCAGCCGGTCCGTCAGCGACCGGTACTCCTCGTCCATGACGGCCAGCGTATCGGCGAGCACTCTGCGCATCGACAGGCCGGACACGTGTGATGTGACGCACGACGGCCCGGGTCTGGCGCGCTCGTTACCAGCGAGTTAATCTCATATGAGCGGGACACGATCCCGCCGGCTCCGGTGGCCTGGTGACGCAGCCATCCGGAGTGCTCGTCGGTTCGGCAGCTTCGTGAGACGCGACTCCGGGACAGAGTCCGTCGCCCTTCCGGTCCGGGCGTGCCCGTCGCCCCCGGACCGAGTACCACGACACGCAATCGCCGTGGCGCCCCCGCGCCGGTTCCTCCTGCGCGCACACCTCGCGCCGGTCTCCTTCCGTGCGCCCTGCGCGTTCTCACCGTCGTCACTCACCCTCTGGAGTCCCGTGATGGACACCCCGCTCAGCACCATTGCCGTCGTCGGCCTCGGCACCATGGGCACCGGCATCGCCGAGGTCCTCGCCCGTGCCGGTCACGAGGTCATCGGTATCGACATCGACGGGGCCGCGACCCGTCGGGCGGTCGCCTCGCTGGAGGCCGCGACCGAGCGCGCCGTGCGGCGCGACCGGATGACGGAGCGCGAACGGAGCCGGGTCCTCGACCGCTTCCGCACCCACGACGATCTGCGCGCCGCCGCGGACGCGGAGCTGGTCGTCGAGGTCGTCCCGGAGTCGTACGAGATCAAGCAGCAGGTGTTCCGGGAGCTCGACGCGATCGTCTCCCCGACCGCGATCCTGGCCACCGGGACCAACGCCCTGTCGGTGACACGGCTGGCCGCCGAGTCGCTGCGCCCCGAGCGCGTGCTCGGGCTGCACTTCTTCAACCCCGCCCCGGCGATGAAGCTGGTCGAGGTGGTCTCCTCGGTGCTGACCGCACCCCCGGCGGTCGAGGCGGTCACCGCGCTCGCCCGCAGCCTGGGCAAGGAGCCGGTCGCGGTCGGCGACCGGCCCGGCTTCGTCGCCGACGGGCTGCTGTTCGGCTACCTCAACCAGGCCGCCGCGATGTACGAGGCGAACTACGCCTCCCGCGAGGACATCGACGCGGCGATGAGGCTGGGCTGCGGACTGCCGATGGGCCCGCTCACCCTCCTCGACCTGATCGGGATCGACACCGCGCGCACGGTCCTGGAGGCCATGTACTCCTCGTCGCACGACCGGCTGCACGCCCCGGCGCCGATCCTCCGCCAGCTCAGCGAGGCGGGGCTGACCGGCCGCAAGGCGGGGCGCGGCTTCTACACGTACGCGGAGCCCGGCAGCCGGACGGTGGTGCCGGACGCGCTGACCCCGCGCGGGGACGCGTCGCCGGTCGTGGGGCGGCCGGTGCGGTCGGTGGGCGTCGCGGGCTCGGGCACGATGGCCTCGGGGATCGCCGAGGTCTTCGCGAAGGCCGGTCACGACGTGGTGCTCGTCGCCCGCGGGCAGGAGAAGGCGGACGCGGCGAAGGCCCGGATCGCCACGTCGCTGGAGCGTTCCGTGGCCAAGGGGCGGCTGACCGCCGAGGCGCGGGACGAGGCACTGGCCCGGATCACCCCGGCGGGCACGCCCGACGCCCTCGCCGAGGTCGATCTCGCGGTCGAGGCGGTCGCCGAGGACCTGGCGGTCAAGCAGCAACTGTTCACGACGCTGGACAAGGTCTGCAGGCCGGGCGCGGTGCTCGCCACCACCACCTCCTCGCTGCCGGTCGTGGCGATCGCGCGGGCCACCTCGCGTCCGCAGGACGTCGTCGGCATGCACTTCTTCAACCCGGCACCGGCGATGAAGCTGGTCGAGGTCGTCCGCACGGTGCTCACCGCGGACGACGTCCACGCCACCGTCCACGAGGTGTGCGGCGCGATCCGCAAGCACCCGGTGGACTGCGGGGACCGGGCCGGGTTCATCGTGAACGCGCTGTTGTTCCCGTACCTCAACAACGCGATCAAGATGGTCGAGGAGCACTACGCGAGCCTCGACGACATCGACGCCGCGATGAAACTGGGCGGCGGCTACCCGATGGGGCCGTTCGAACTCCTGGACGTCGTCGGGCTGGACGTGTCGCTCGCGATCGAGAAGGTGCTGCACGACGAGTTCCGCGACCCGGGACTGGCACCGGCGCCGCTGCTCGAACATCTGGTGGCCGCGGGCTGCCTCGGCCGCAAGACGGGGCGTGGCTTCCGCGAACATGCCCGACGCTGAACGGCCCCCGGCGCCGGGGGCCGGATGGGGCGGGCTGCTCGATCCGCCGGGTGGCCCGCCGCCGCGCGATCCGTCGGGCGGCCCGGCCCCTCGGGCGTCCTCACCCGCGGCGATGCAGTACGTTCACACCATGTCCCAGCCCGCCAGGTCCCCCCGTGTCTCCGCCGCGCCCGACCCGCAGGAAAGCGCCACCGGTACTCGCGCCGCCGCCCAACGGCTCAAAATGCGCCGCGAACTGGCAGCCGCGGCGATGGAACTCTTCGCGACGAAGGGGTACGAGGCCACGACGGTCGACGAGATCGCCGGCGCCGCGGGAGTCGCCCGGCGCACCTTCTTCCGGCACTTCCGCTCCAAGGAAGAGGCCATCTTCCCGGACCACGACGACACCCTCGTCAGGGCCGAGGCCGTCCTCAACGCCGCCCCCGCGCACGAGCACCCGCTCGACACCGTCTGCCGCGGCATCAAGGAGGTCATGAAGATGTACGCGGCCAAGCCCGCTGTTTCCGTGGCCCGTTACAAGCTGACCCGTGAGGTCCCCACCCTGCGCGAGGCCGAGATCGCCTCGGTGGCCCGCTACGAGCGGCTGTTCACGCGCTATCTTCTGGGTCATTTCGACGAGCGCGACCACGAGGCCGGCAACGACGACCCGTTGCTCGCCGAGGTGGCGGCGTCCGCGGTCGTCACCGCGCACAACCATGTGCTGCGGCGCTGGCTGCGGGCGGGTGGCGAGGGCGATGTGGAGGCCCAGCTCGACCACGCCTTCGCGATCGTCCGCAGGACGTTCGGCACGGGCATCGGGGCGGGCCGGATCACCGGTGGCGAGGCGGCGGCCCGGCCCGCCGCCTCGGTGGCGTCCGAGGGCGAGGTGCTGGTGGCGGTGGCGCGGACGGACGCGCCCCTCGACGAGGTCATGCGCACGATCCAGCAGGCGCTCCAGGACGGCTGAGCAGGCCGTTGGCGCGAGGGCGGGGCCCGGGCGCCGGGCCCGCCCCCCTCAGCCCCGCCCCTGGGCTCCGCGGAATCCGGTTGCCGCCCCCGTGTCCCGGTGCTGTGGTGTGCGGATGACTCATGATCGTGACGCACTTCTGACCCTTTTCGACCGCGAGGTGCGTGAGCACGCCCACCCCGACGGCCCCGGTGTCCGGGTCGAGCGCACCGGTGACGTCGTACGGATGACCGACCCGGCCGGGGGCTGGGGCACTGTCGTCTGGTCCGCCCCGGACCTCGACGCCCGCCGGGCGGACGCCGCGATCGCCGCGCAGGTGGCGCACTGCGCGGCGTCCGGGCTCGACGAGTTCGAGTGGAAGCTCTACGCGCACGACCGGCCGGCGGACCTCGCGAAACGGCTGCTCGCGGCCGGTTTCGAGGCGGACGAGCCGGAGACCCTGATGGTCGCCCCCGTCGCGGACCTCCCGACGGCGGTGGAGCTTGCGGAGGGTGTTCGGCTTCGCCCCGTGCGGGACGCGGACGACGTGGAGCTGATGGTCCGCGCCCATGAGCGGGCGTTCGGCACGGACGGGTCGCGGCTGCGGCACCTGGTGCTGACCAGGCTGGCCGCGGACCCCGACCACATCGTCGCCGTCCTCGCCATGGCGGGTGACGAGCCGGTGAGCTCGGCCCGGATGGAGCTGTACCCGGGCACCCGCTTCGCCGGGCTGTGGGGCGGCGGTACGGCCCCGGAGTGGCGTGGCAGGGGCGTCTACCGGGCGCTGGTCGCCCATCGCGCCGGGATCGCGGCGGAACGCGGCTACGACTTCCTCCAGGTCGACGCCTCCGCCCAGAGCCGCCCGATCCTGGAACGCCTCGGTTTCCTGGCCCTGACCACTACGACTCCGTACCTCTACCGCGCTCGTTGATCCTCTACCGCGCTCAATGATCGATCATCCGCCGGGCATATCCACGCGAACCGTCCCCCATGCCGCTCATGCGTGCCCGGCGGATGACAAGTGAGAGAAATTGTTGGCACCGAGTGCCTTGCCACCTGTCACGGAGTGCCATACGTTGAAGTTGTCCGGGTGGTCGGCGTACCGGAACCTCGCGTACGCCGGCTGTCCCAGCGGGCTCCTCGCCCGCGCGCCCGGACGCCTGCGTCACAGGCACAGCCTTCTGCTCCACAGAGCAGGCCCCAGCACCACCGGCCGAACCGACGGCACCACCTCCACACCTCAGCTCGCCCTCCGCTCGCGGGAACGCTCCGGCGTTCCCCGAGCGACCCATCCGCCGGAGGCACACCGTGAAGGAAATCCTGGACGCCATCCAAGCGCAGGAGGAATCGTCAGGCGGTTTTGCCGCGGACCGGGCGGCCGAGTTCGCGGCCCTGCCCGTCCCCGAGTCGTACCGCGCGGTGACCGTGCACAAGGACGAGACGGAGATGTTCGCCGGACTCGCCACCCGCGACAAGGACCCCCGCGCTTCGCTGCACCTGGACGACGTGCCGGTGCCCGAACTCGGGCCCGGCGAGGCCCTCGTCGCCGTCATGGCCAGCTCGGTCAACTACAACTCCGTCTGGACCTCGATCTTCGAACCGCTGCCCACGTTCGGCTTCCTGGAGCGCTACGGACGGCTCAGCGAGCTCACCCGGCGCCACGACCTGCCGTATCACGTCATCGGCTCGGACCTCGCCGGTGTCGTCCTGCGCACCGGGCCCGGCGTCAACGCCTGGCAGCCGGGCGACGAGGTCGTGGCGCACTGCCTCTCCGTCGAACTGGAGTCCTCGGACGGCCACAACGACACGATGCTCGACCCCGAGCAGCGCATCTGGGGCTTCGAGACCAACTTCGGCGGTCTGGCCGAGATCGCGCTGGTCAAGTCCAACCAGCTCATGCCGAAGCCCCGCCACCTCAGCTGGGAAGAGGCCGCGGCGCCGGGGCTGGTGAACTCCACCGCGTACCGGCAGCTCGTCTCGCGCAACGGCGCGGGCATGAAGCAGGGCGACAACGTGCTGATCTGGGGCGCCAGCGGCGGACTCGGTTCCTACGCCACGCAGTTCGCCCTGGCGGGCGGCGCCAACCCGATCTGTGTCGTCTCCAGCGAACAGAAGGCGGACATCTGCCGGCGGATGGGCGCGACCGCGATCATCGACCGCAGCGCCGAGGGCTACCGGTT